>CAZIJU010000145.1:0-7016 GCA_964539745.1 uncultured Burkholderiaceae bacterium
AGGCGGTGGTGTATCTCGCGCAGGTCGTGATGCGCTTGCCCGCGTGGCACGCCGCACTCGATGAAGTGCGCGGGCACCTCGCGCTCGCGCGCGGCGACGCGTCGACCGCGACCGCGCACTTCGCCGCCGCAGCCGACGGCTTCCGCAGCGCAGGCCAGCCGCTCGACGCGGCGCGCTGCCGCGAACTCGCGGCGCCGGTCAAGTAGTCGCCGCCGCGGCGACCGTCAGAAGCCCCGCGCTCCTTGCTTCGCCCGCATCCCGGCGGCGACGTAATTCACGCCGGCGACGGTCCCGCCACCGGCGCACCGTGGATCGACCGGACAGCGGAGCCTTCGGGTCGGAAAGCCGGCAGTTCAAGGGCGCCGAAGCGGTGCCGATCGCGGCGATGGCTCGGCCGGTTTGGCGCGGAACGGATAGGCGCCACCGGGTCTTCCTTTCGAAGGAATGCGCAGCGACAGCCACATCGTCGCCGCCAGCACGACGACGGTGAACGCAAGCGACCACGCGACCGGGATCTTGTAGACGTCGACGAGCAGCATCTTGGCGCCGATGAACGCGAGCACGATCGCCAGCCCGTACGACAGCAGATGGAAGCGCTCGTGCATGCCGGCGAGCAGGAAGTACATCGCACGCAGCCCGAGGATCGCGAAAACGTTCGAGGTCAGCACGATGAACGGGTCGGTCGTGATCGCGAAGATGGCCGGTATCGAATCGACCGCGAACACGACGTCGACGATGCCGATCAGCACGATGACGACGAACAGCGGCGTGGCCGTTTTAACGCCACCGACGACCGTGAAGAACTTCTCGCCATCGTAATCCGGCGCGATCTTCATGCGCCGGCGCATCCACGCGAGCGCCGGGTTCGATTCGAGGTCGGGCTCCTGGCCCGCCGCCCACCACATCTTGACGCCGGTGAACACCAGAAACGCGCCGAAGACGTACAGCACCCAGTGGAACTGCGCGATCAGCCAGGCGCCGATCAGGATCATCATCGCTCGCAGCGCGAGCGCCACCAGGATGCCGATCATCAGCACGCGCTTCTGGAACTCGGCCGGCACCGCAAAGTAGGTGAAGACCATCAGGAACACGAAGATGTTGTCCACCGCGAGCGCCTTCTCGACCAGGTAGCCGGTGACGAACTCGAGCGCCTTGGTGTCCGCCAGCGCGTTGCCATCCAGCCCGCCGAGGTACCACCACAGCCAGCCGACGAAAACGAACGACAGGGCGACCCACACGAGCGACCAGACCGCCGCCTCCTTGATCGAAACCCTGTGTGCGCCCTGTTTCGACATCGCGAAGAAGTCGACGAGCAGGGCGGCGAGAACGAAGGACGCGAACAGCGCCCACATCAGCGGCGTGCCGATGGTCATCATGGGAAATGCCTCACTGAACGGCCTGGCGCGGACCGGGGGATTGTCGGTGTGCCTTGCTGGTCTTGCCGGGCGGAGCGTCACAGACGATCCGGTCTGCGGCGCCGGGCGTGGCATCGCGCGCCAGCTCGATGCCCGTCCGTGCTGACGACGCCGCAGCGATCCGCCCGGCCGTATGCCGGGGGAATCGAGCTACTCCCCATCAGAGGCGCGCGGATTAGAGCAGCGCCTGCTGCCGAAGGTCAACGCGAATCGCTGCGTGTCGGGGAAATCCCCGAGTTGATGCGCGCATGCCGCACCGGCAGCGCTGCGCGTCGCGGCTCTGCCAACGCTGCACGCCGACATAGATCGGCCTGCGCGTCGCCGGACAGCAGCGGGGAACATTTCGGGGTAATCCCGTATATTCCGCGCCGAATTGCGTCCGGCTCCGGTCCGACCGAGCGGGGTTCATCGCGGCCGCGGTCGCACCGGGGGATCCGGCCGGACACGACGCGCAACCGCATGATCTCCGCCCCAGACCTTGTGAATATTGAGCGTTACGCAAGCGCGTGACACCGCGACCCCGCAAGTTCGTTTCGCCCATGTGGACACCACCTCCGTCATCCCGAGCAACGCGAGGGATCCCGGCGTTGCAAGCGGCGGAGATTCCTCGCCTGCGGCTCGGAATGACAAGAGCGGAGTTGCGGCTCGGAATGGCAAAGGGCAACGGATGCGAGCGGCAGGCGGCCGGTCTTGTCGCGAAGATTCGTAATGGTCGATAGAACCACTGCACGTTCCGGTTTTGCGCCTGCGGCTCCTCGCGGTATGCCTCTGTACCGGTCCGCTGTTGCGCGCAAACTCGCACCGCTCGCGACGATTTCTTCACGAGCTCTCACATCTTCGATGCCGAACGCACAGACGCGTCGCCGGCCGTCGCGCTGAAATGCCCCGGATCGTTCCGTTCGTGCCGCACACCCTGCCGGTCCTGCGCCGGCTTCGGCGTCCAGTCGTCGCCGGGTTGCTCGCGCAGCGATCGCGCATCGACGAGCGGCGCCGCAGCAAGACGCGGTGACGTCGATCGCAGCGACTTCGCATGCACGCATGAACACGAGTCCGCCCGCGCATCGCACGCCGGCGTTGCCGGCGCGCATCGGCATCGTGCTGCTGGTGGTCGCGATCGTCGTCTGGTTCGCCAACCTCGACGCGCGCCGGCTGATCAAGAGCGACGAGGGACGCTACGCCGAGATCGCGCGCGAGATGGCCGCGAGCGGCGACTGGATCACGCCGCGGCTAAACGACATCAAGTACTTCTACAAGCCGCCGCTGCAGTACTGGGCCACCGCCGCGTTCTACAAGGCGTTCAGCGTCGACGAGTGGACCGCGCGCCTGTGGAACGCGCTGACCGGACTGGCGACGGTGCTGTTCACCGCGTATTTCGCGGCGCGCCTGTTCGGGGCGCGGCGCGGTGTTGCCGCCGGTGTCGTGCTCGGCAGCAGCGCGCTGCTCGTCGGACTGGCGCACGTCCTGACGCTGGACATGGGGCTGACGTGCTTCATGACGGTCACGCTCGGTGGCTTTCTGTTGGCGCAACGCGACGGCGCGACGCCGCGCCAGACGCGGCGCTGGATGATGGTCGCCTGGGCGGGTATGGCGCTCGGCGTGCTGTCGAAAGGGCTGCCGGCGGTCGTGCTGCCGGCGGCCGTGCTCGTTGTGTACTCGCTCTGGCAGCGCGATTTCGCGCTGTGGACGCGGCTGCACTTGGGCGGCGGCCTGCTGGTGTTTTTCGCGATCGCGGCGCCATGGTTCGTCGCGGCGTCGCTCGCGAATCCGGAGTTTCCGCTCTTCTTCTTCTGGCACGAACACGTCGAGCGGTTCCTCACGCGCGTGCACGGGCGCTACGAACCCTGGTGGTACTTCATCCCGGTGCTCGCCGGTGGCTTGCTGCCGTGGACGCTGCTTGCGCTGCGGGCGCTGGCGCTCGGCGCGCGGCGCGAAGCGGGCGTGCGATTTCAGCCGGCGCGCGTGCTGTGGCTGTGGGTCGTCGTCATCGTCGTGTTCTTCTCCGCGTCGTCGTCGAAGCTCGCTTCGTACGTTCTGCCCGCCGTGCCGGCGTGCGCGGTGCTGTTCGCGCTCGCGCTGGGTGAGTGCACGGTGCGCGCGCTGCGCTGGGCGCTCGCCCCGGTTGCCTGCGTCGCGCTCGCCGCCGCGGCGGCGACCCCGTGGCTCGTACGCCTGCAATCGCGCGAGATCCCGGCCGAACTGTACGCGGCGTTCGCGCCGTGGGTCGCGGGCTCGATGCTGGTGCTGGCGACGGGCCTGCTCGCCGCGCTGTGGCTCGACGCGCGCGGCCGGCGCGACGCGGCGCTTGCGGCGGCGGGGCTGGCGGGTCTGTTATGCATGCAAGGCGTGGTGACCGGACACGACGCGTTCGCGCCGGCACAATCGGCGGCGGCGATCGCGCAACGGATCCGGCCGCATCTGCGCCCGGGCATGCCTTTTTACAGCGTGAGCTTCTACGATCACACTCTCAACTTTTACCTCGGGCGCACCGTGACGCTGGTCGAGCACAAGAACGAATTCGAGTTCGGCATCGCGCAGGAACCGCACAAGTTCGTGCCGACCTTCGACGAATTCGCGCGCCGCTGGAGCGCCGACGGCGAGGCGCTCGCGATCACCTCGCTCGAGAACTTCCCGCGCGTGCAGGCCGCCGGACTGCCGCTCGCGGTGATCGCGTCCGACACGCGGCGCGTCGTCTTCCGCAAGCCATGAACGCAACGTCGTTCGTGCTGATCCTCGCCGGCGTGCTGCTGAACGCCGCCGCGCAACTGCTGCTGAAAGCGGGGACCAACGCGCTCGGCGTGCTGACACTGGGGCGCGGCGATTGGCCCGAAACGGTCTGGGCGGTCGCGACGAACCCGCACATCGTCGCCGGGCTGGCGTGCTACGTCGTCAGCGTGGGCGTGTGGATCGGCGCGCTGTCGCGCGTCGAAGTCAGTGTGGCGTATCCGATGCTGTCGATCGGCTATGTCGTCAACGCGGCTGCGGCCTGGTATCTGTTCGGCGAGGCGTTGACGATGCAGCGCTGGATCGGCATCGGCTTCATCGCGGTCGGCGTCTGGCTGCTGGTGAGGAGCGCGTGAGCGAGCCCTATCTGCCGTTTGCACGGCCGACGATCGACGAGACGGTGGTCGCCGCGGTGGCCGACGTGTTGCGCTCGAAATGGATCGCAAGCGGGCCGAACGTGATCGCGTTCGAGCGGGCGCTTGCCGCATACCACGGCGGCCGGCCGGTCCGCGTGATGACCTCGGCGACGGCCGCGCTCGAGATCGCGCTGCGCCTGGCCGGCGTCGGACCCGGCGACGAGGTGATCACTTCGGCGCAGACCTTCTTCGCGGCGGTCAACATGATCGTGCGCGTCGGCGCCCGGCCGGTCTTCGTCGACTGCGATCTCGTCACCCGCAACATCGATCTGGCGCAGGTCGAGGCGGCGATCACGCCGCGCACGCGGGCGATCGTGCCGACGCACTTTCCGGGCGCGCTGGTCGACATGGACGCGCTGTACGCGCTGGCTCGCGCGCACGGGCTGCGCGTGATCGAGGACGCGGCGCTCGCGATCGGCTCGCGCTGGAAGGGGCGGCCGGTCGGCAGTTTCGGCGACCTCGCCGCGTTCAGTTTCCATCCGAACAAGAACATCACGTCGATCGAGGGCGGTGCGCTCGCCGTCAACGACGAGGACGAGGCCCGGCACGTGGAGACGATGCGCTTCCACGGCATCGTGCGTCTGGCCGACGGCACGCGCGACGTCGTCGCTGCGGGCGGCAAGTTCAACCTGCCCGACGTCAACGCCGCGCTCGGCTGCGCGCAGCTCGCGCGGCTCGACGAGTTCCTCGCACGGCGGCGAGCGCTGGTCGAGTGTTATTTTGCGCACTGGCGCGCGGACCCACCGTGCCTGCTGCCGCCGGCGCCGACGGACGACGGCTGTTCGTGGAACATGTTCTGCGTGCTGCTGCCGCTGGACCGGCTGCGCATCACGCGCAAGCAGTTCGTCGACGCGATGCACGCGCGCGGCATCGGCGTGGGCATCTCGTACGAGGCGGCGCACCTGACCACGCTCGGGCGAGGCTTCGGATATCGCGAGGGGCAACTGCCCAACGCCGAGCGGATCGGCCGTGAGACCGTCACATTGCCGCTGTTTCCCGAAATGAGCGCGGCCGACGTGGAGCGCGTCTGCGCGGCGGTCGCGGAGATCCTGGCCAGGGAGGCGCGGTGAGCCGCACGCCCAGCGTATCGGTCGTGATTCCCGTCTACAACGAGGAGGCGGTGCTGCCGCAGTTGTTCGCGCGGCTGTATCCGGCGCTCGACGCGCTCGGCGCCTCCTACGAGGTGATCTTCATCGACGACGGCAGCGCCGACCGCTCCGCCGCGCTGCTGCGCGAGCAGTTCCAGCGGCGGCCCGACGTCACGCGCGTGGTGCTGTTCAACCGCAACTACGGCCAGCACATGGCGATCATGGCCGGCTTCGAGCGCTGCCGCGGCGACCGCATCGTCACGCTCGACGCCGACCTGCAGAACCCGCCCGAAGAGATCGGCCGGCTGCTCGCCGCGATGGACGCCGGGTACGACTACGTCGGCAGCATCCGGCGCATGCGGCGCGACCGGCTGTGGCGGCGCATCGCCTCCCGCGCGATGAACCGGCTGCGCGAGCGCACGACACGCATCCGCATGACCGACCAGGGCTGCATGCTGCGCGCGTACAGCCGCGAGATCGTGCGCGCGATCGTCGCGAGCCACGAGGTCAGCGCGTACATCCCGGCGCTCGCCTACACGTTCGCCGCGCGGCCGACCGAGATCGAGGTCGCGCACGAAGAACGCGCCGCCGGCAAGTCGAAGTACTCGCTGTACCGGCTGATCCGGCTGAACTTCGATCTGGTCACCGGTTTCACGATCGCGCCGCTGCAGGTCTACTCGATGCTCGGCATCGTGGTGTCGCTCGTGTCGCTGTTTTTCTTCGCCCTGCTGGCCATACGGCGCGTGCTGTACGGACCCGAGGGCGAGGGCGTGTTCACGCTGTTCTCGATCACGTTCCTGCTGCTCGGCATCGCGCTCGCCGGCATCGGCCTGCTCGGCGAATACGTCGGCCGCATCTACCAGCAGGTGCGCGAACGGCCGCATTACATGGTGCAGGCCGTGCTCGAGGCCGACGCGGATTCGGCGCCGGCGCAGGCCGCGCCGGCGCAGGCCGCGGCGGCGCAGGCGCAGCGGCGCGACGAAGCGCGCGCGCGCAGCCTGACATGATCGCCGCGCCGCGCCGCCCAAGGGCGGTCGTCTTCGCCTACCACAACGTCGGCGTGCGCTGCCTGCGCGTGCTGCTGGCGCACGACGTCGACGTGCCTCTGGTCGTCACGCACGAGGACCGGCCCGACGAGACGATCTGGTTCGAGAGCGTGGCGGCGACCGCGCGCGAATGCGAACTGGATGTCGAGGCGCCGGCCGATCCGAACGCGCCGGCGTTCGTGGCGCGCGTGCAGGCGCTTGCCCCCGACTTCATCTTCTCCTTCTACTACCGGCAGATGCTCGGCGCGCCGCTGCTGGCGGCGGCCGAACGGGGTGCCTACAACATGCACGGCTCGCTGCTGCCGAAGTACCGCGGCCGCGCGCCGGTGA
>CAZIJU010000146.1:0-6915 GCA_964539745.1 uncultured Burkholderiaceae bacterium
TCGCTATTCCGTGCCGCAACGCCGCCATTGTCATTCCGCACCGCAAAGCCCCCACCGTCACTCCGAACCGCAACGCCGCGATTGTCATTCCGAGCCACAGCGCCGCTCTTGTCGTTCCGAGCCGCAGGCGAGGAATCTCAGCCGCTTGCAACGCCGAGATCCCTCGCGTTCGCTCGGGATGACGATGGGGAGTCATTCCAAGCCCAAGGCGAGGAATCTCAGCCGCTCGCGACGCCGGGATCCCTCGCGCTGCTCGCGATGACGGAACCGGTCCCCGCACGGGCGACCGAACTTGCGGGGTCGGGTGTCACGAGCTTGCGTAACTCTTAATGGGGCGTCAGCCGCTGCGCTCGATGCGCCACGCCTGATACCTCACGCCGGCCACCGCGCCGGCGACGATCGACGCGAACGCGACCAGTGAGCCAAGCGACAGCGTCGAAACACCGCTCAGCCCCTGGCCGATCGTGCAGCCGAGCGCGGTGACGCCGCCGAAGCCCATCAGCATCGCGCCGACGAGGTGGTTGGCCGTGTCCTCCGTGTCGCGAAACCCCTCGAAGCGGAAGCGGCCGGTGGCGATCGCGGACGCCGCCGAACCGACGAAGGTGCCGAGCACGCCGGCCACGCCCAGCGTGATGACTTTGCTGCGGTCGCTGAAGAACATCAGCCAGTCGAGCGTGTGCGCGATCGGCGCGACGAAGGAAAGCGATTCCATGCGGCCGGAACTGGTGGCGACGAACGCCTTCTCGATCGTGACCGGATGCTCGTCGAGGCGACCGACGTAACCGGACACGAACCACACCCCGGCGATCACACCGCCGACGGCGATGCCGGCGAGCAGGTTGTCGAACTGCAGGAAGTCGCGCCGCGCGAGCGCAAAGGCGAGCAGCGCGCCGCCGACCAGCAGGCCCAGCGCCAGTTGCAGTGCCGGCTTACCGATTCCGGTGGCCGCCGCAAGCAGCGAAGGCAGGTCCTGGTGTGTCGCGAACTGCAGGCCGACCGGCTCGATCGCATGGACGCGGACCAGCGCGAGTGCGCCGCGCAGCGTGACGTACGCCGAAAACCCGAGCACGAGAAGCACGACCAGCGACTTCAGGCTGCCGCCGCCGGCGCGGACGAGGCTGCGACTGCCGCAGCCGCCGGCGAGCACCATGCCGAAACCGAACGCAAGCCCGCCGACGACGTAAGCCGCCGCGGTGAAGCGCGGCGCCGTGTAGAACGCGTCCGCCGTATCGATGAGGCCGGCGGCTGCCATGCCGTTGGTGCCGAGCACGGCCACCGCGATCGCGAGCAGCCACTGGCGCATGCGCGTCCAGTCGCCGAAATTGACGACGTCGGCCACCGCACCCATCGTGCAAAAGCCGGTGCGCTGCGCAACCGCGCCGAAGACGAAGGCGAGCGCGAAGGTCGCCGCCACGACGGTGGCGGCCAGCCGCGGCAGATCCTCGACGGAAACGGTGGTCACGGCAGACCGTTCGATGCGTTGTCGCGGCCGGCCGACGCGCGCCGCCGCGCGATACGCCATGCTACCGCGCGCCCCGCCGCGCCGAGCCCGCATCGCGCCGATCGCGCCGCCCGTGAGGCTCGCGCCGAAGCGGTCAGCGCAGCGCGGTGGAGGGCAGCCGCTCCTTCGCGAGCTTCGCCGCCTCGGTGTCCGGATACTCCTTGATGATCCGGTTCAGCGTCGCGCGGGCCGACTTCCTGTCGTTCAGCTCGATCTGGCTGGCGGCGATCGTCAGCAGCGCTTCGGGCGCGCGCGGCGAGTCGCGGAACCGATCGGCGACGACCTGCAATTCCGTGATCGCCGCCTTGTAGTCCTTCAGCGCGAAGTGCGAACTGCCGAGCCAGTAGTGCGCCGAGGGGGCGTAGGCCGACTGCGGATAACGCGCCAGAAACATCTGCAGGCTCGCGATCGCGCTCTTGAAATCGCTGGCGCGGAACTGAGCGAGCGCGGCGTCGAGCGCGGCCTGCTCGCCGCGTTCGACTTGCGCGGGCTTGCCGTCGACGGTGACAGTCACCGGCTCGAGCTTCTTCAGCCGCGCATCGAGGTCGCCGTACAGATCGCGGTTGCGCTTCTGCAGCGTGGCGACCTCGTGCGCGAGCTGCTCGACCTGCCCGCGCAGTTGCGCGATCTCGCGCCGGAGCGCATCGATCGTGTTGGCGAACTCGAGCTGTGCGCGGCTCGCGGCCTCGAGCCGCTCCAGCCGCGCCGCCAGCTCGGCGTCCTTCTGCGCGAGCGCCTGGTTCTGCTCGTCGACCTTCTTGCGCAGGTCGAGGATGGCCTTGCGCGCTTCGTCGTCGCCGAACAGCGCGTGCGCGGGTGCGGCCGCCGCCAGCGCGGCGGCGGCGGCGAGAAGCGCGCCGGCCGCGCGCGTCGCGACGCCGACACGGAAGCGTTGGGCAGGCACGGCGTGCCGATCACTTGTACTTGATGTCGGCACGGCGGTTCTGCCACCAGCAGTCCTCGTTGTGCTGCGTGCAGCGCGGCCGCTCCTCGCCGAAGCTCACGGTCTCGATCTGCGCGGCGCTGGCGCCGACCAGTTGCAGGCGGCTCTTGACCGCGTCGGCGCGCTTCTGGCCGAGGGCGAGGTTGTACTCGCGGCTGCCGCGCTCGTCGGCGTTGCCTTCGATCACGACGCGGCGGTCCTTGCGCGAGGCGAGATAGCGGCCGTGCGCTTCGACCAGGCCCGTGTACTCGGGCTTGATGTCGAACTTGTCGAAGTCGAAAAACACTTCGCGCTTGGCGAGCGCACTCTTCGGATCGTTCAGCGGGTCGATCGGCTGCGGCGCCGGTTCGGTGCGCGCAACGGGCGCGGGCGCCGGCGCGGGCGCCGGTGCGGGCGCGGGCTTGGACTCGGTCACCGGCGCAGGCTTCTTCTCCTCGAGTTGGGTCGTCGCGCAACCTGCGGCGACAAGCGCGGCGAGGCCGATGGCGACAAGGCGGGTGGTGTGCATGGTTCGTTCTCCTGTTCTACTTGACGAAAGGTCCCCAGGTCGGTTCGCGCACGTCGCCGGCGGGGCCTGACAGGCGGGTGCGCACGCGGCCGTCGGTCGAAGCCGACGCCAGGATGCCGCGGCCGTTGACTTCGGTCGCATACAACAGCAGGCGGCCGTTCGGGGCAAAGCTCGGCGACTCGTCCATCACGGTATCGGTCACCGCGAGTTCCTGCCCGGAGGCCAAATCCATCACGTAGACCTGGAAGCGCCCGTCGCGCCGCCCCACGTACGCGATCTGCCGCCCGTCCGGGCTCACCCGCGGCGTGACGTTGTAGTCGCCGCTGAAGGTCACGCGCTGCACGTCGGCGCCGCTCGTGCTCATCCGGTAGATCTGCGGCCCGCCGCCGCGGTCCGACGTGAAGTAGATGTAGCGGCCGTCCGGCGAAAACACCGGCTCGGTGTCGATCGCGCCGGAGTTGGTCAGGCGCCGCAGGTTGCTGCCGTCGGCGCCGATCGAGTAGATCTGCGAGATGCCGTCGCGTGTCAGCACGACCGCGAGCGTCTTGCCGTCCGGCGACCACGCCGGCGCGCTGTTGCTGCCGCGAAAATTGGCCACCGCGCGCCGCTCGCCGGTGGCGAGCGTGTGCACGTAGACGACCGGCTTGCCGGACTCGAACGACACGTACGCGAGCCGCGTGCCGTCGAACGACCACGCCGGCGAGATGATCGGTTCGCGCGAGCGCAGCGCCGCCTGCGCATTGGCACCGTCGGCGTCGGCGACCTGCAGCTCGTACTGATTGCGGGCGAGTTGCACGACGTAGGCGATGCGCGTGGCGAACACGCCGCGGTCGCCGGTGAGCTTCTCGTAGATGCGGTCCGAGATGCGGTGCGCGGTCAGCCGCAGGTCGTTCGCGGGGCTGACGTAGGACAGTCCGTCGAGCTGCACCTGTTTGACCGTGTCGTACAGGCGGAAGCGGATGTCGAAGCGGCCGTCGGCCAGCCGCGCGATCGAGCCGACCACCAGCGCGTCGGCGCCGCGCGCCCGCCACTCGCCATGCGCGACCACGGCGTTCTCGGCGATCGCCGCGCCGACCGTATCGATCAGGCGGAACAGCCCCGAGCGCTGCAGATTGGCGCGAATGATCGCGTCGACTTCCTGCGGCACCTGGCCTTCGCGCTGGAAGTTGGCCACGGCAATCGGAAACTGGTTCGATCCGACGCCGGTGATCTCGACGCGAAGCTGCGCGTCGGCCGCGACGGCGAGGGCGAGCAGCGCGAACCCGAAGACGCGCGCGACGATGAGTGATCGAATCATGAGCGCGCGATTATAGGAAGCGCCATCGTGTGGAGATTACGTACGTCATCGCCTCTCGACGGGATAAAAACGGATGGTGACGACACGGTCGACGGTGCCGTCGGGCTTGCGCGGAAACGGATTGGCGCGCGCGATCGCGCGCTCGACCGCCGCGTCGTAGCCCGCCAGGCCGCTCGGTTTGACCAGCCGAACGCGCGCCTGTTCGCCGGTGGGCAGAAGCTCGACTTCGAACTCCGCGTAGATCTGCGGCGATGTGCCTTCCGGCACGGGGAAGACGATGAACTGCTTGATGTACGCGACGAGCCGCGCGGCATACTCGGCGCTGCCGCGCGCCCCGCCGGTCGGTCCGGTCTGCGCCTGCGGTGCGCCCTGCGCGCTGCCCGCCTGCGCCAGCAGCCGCTCGACGTCGGCCTTGCGCTGCGCTTCGCGTTCTGCGGCGAGCTTCGCCTCAGTGCGCTTGCGCTCGGCTTCGAGCTTCTTCTTCTTCTCCGCTTCGACGCGTTTGCGCTCCTCTTCGATCCTGCGCCTTTCCGCCTCACGCTTGTCCGGCTCGATCTTCGGCGGCGTCTTCTCCTGCTTGACGACGATATCGGCGTCGCGCCGCTCGGGTTCGGGTTCGGCTTTCGGCGCGGGCGGCGGCGGTGCAGGAGGCGGCGCGGGCACTTCGATCGGCGGCAGGCTGCCCCACAGTTCGGCCACGACCGGCGCTTCGGGCTGGGTTCGCCACTGCACGGCGAGCGACAGCCCGCCGACCAGCAGCGCATGCATCGCCAGCGCGAGCACAAACGACGGCAGCGTATTGCGCTGCTCGCCGGGCAGGCGCGGCCGGTGCAGGGCGGCGGCGGTCATCGGCTTCGTTCGGCGCAGGCGCGGCTTCGGTTCGGCGCGGCCGCCTCGCTCACGGCGCGGGCGGCTTCACCGACAGACCGACGCGCGCCACGCCTTCCTTCTGCAAGGCGTCCATCGTCTTCATCACGTGCTCGTAGCGCACGTCGCGGTCGGCGGCGATGACCACCGGCGGCGGCTGGTCCTTTCTTGCCTGCTGGCGTCGCTTGACCTCGGCCACCGCGCCCGGCAGATCGTTGGCGAGCGCCTTGCCGAGTTCGCGCAGCGTGAGCCTGCCGTCGGCGCGGATCACGATCTCCAGCGGCCGATCGGGCGCGCGCGAGGACTTGCCGACCGTCGGCAGGTTGACGAGGCTCGGATTGACGAACGGCGCGGCCACCATCAGGATCACGACCAGCACGAGCATCACGTCGATGTAAGGCACGACGTTGATGTCGGCGAGCAGCCGGCGGCGGCTGCCAGACTGTCTGCGCGCGAGCAGGGCCATCGGCGTGCCTCGTCAGTGCTGCCGTTGCAGGATGTTCGAGAACTCCTCGATGAAGGTCTCGAAGCGGTTTGCGAGCCGGTCGATGTCGTGCGCGAAACGGTTGTACGCGACGACCGCCGGGATCGCCGCGAACAGCCCGATCGCGGTGGCGATCAGCGCCTCGGCGATGCCAGGCGCGACCGTGGCGAGGGTGGCCTGCTCGAGGCTCGCGAGCCCCGTGAACGCGTGCATGATCCCCCAGACGGTACCGAACAGCCCCACGTACGGGCTGACCGATCCGACCGAAGCGAGGAAGGCGAGCCGCGACTCGAGCGCATCCATCTCGCGCTGGTAGGCGGCGCGCATCGCGCGGCGCGCGCCGTCGAGCATCGCCTGCCGGTACTCCTGGTCCTGGCCCTTGCCGCGCAGCTTGAGGAACTCGCTCATGCCGGCCTCGAAAATGCGCTCCAGCGCGCCGGTCTTCTTGCGCGGGTTCGACGCGGCCTGATACAGCGCCCCGAGATCGGCGCCGCCCCAGAACGTGCTTTCGAAGCGCAGCGTCTCGCGCCGCGCCGCGCGGATCGCGAAGCCCTTGCTGAAGATCGCCGTCCACGACGCCAGCGAGACGATGAGCAGCAGCGCCATCACGAGCTGCACGACGATCGTTGCCTGCGTGATCAGCTTCAGTATCGAGAGGTCGGCGGTAGCGGTCATGGCGGTCGGAGGATCGGATCAGGCAGCCACGGGCGGCTGCAGGCGGGAAACGAGGTCTGCGGGCAGCCGCGCCGGCGCGGCGCGGTGCACATCGACGCATGCGACCTTGACCGTCGCCTGCGCGAGAAGTTCGTCGTCGCGCCGCGCGTGCTGCTCGAAGACGAGGTAGCTGCGCGCCAGCTCGGCGATGCGCGCCTCGATCGCCAGCAGGTCGTCGAGCCGCGCCGGCCGCCGGTAATCGACCGCGACGCGCGCGACGACGAACTGCACGCCGCGCGCGGCGGCGAGCTCGCGCTGCGCGAACCCGAGCTCGCGCAGCCACTCGGTGCGGCAGCGCTCGAAGAAGCGCAGAAAGTTCGCGTAGTAGACGATGCCCCCGGCGTCGGTGTCCTCGTAGTACACGCGCACCGGCCAGCGGAAAGTCGCGACGGAAACTTCGGGACGGACGGTCGTCGACACGGCGCCGAGTTTATCGCGCGGCCCCTTGTCGTCTGGCGCACCGATTGTGTCACCCCAGGCAGCGCGGGGCATCTGCGTCTCGCGCGCTGCCGGGATTCCACGCCTCCGGCTCGGAATGACGCCCCATTGTCATCCCGAGCGAACGCGAGGGATCTCGGCGTTGCGAGCGGCGGAGATTCCT
>CAZIJU010000147.1:0-6901 GCA_964539745.1 uncultured Burkholderiaceae bacterium
CCGACCCCCTGCGCCCAAGGCAGGTGCGCTACCAGGCTGCGCTACGCCCCGAAGGCACGCGATGATACCCGTGCGTCGCACGCGCGGCAATTTGAACGCGCGCGCCTACGCCGCTTGGCGCTGCGCGGGCGCAGACGAAGGCACGATCAGCCGCGCCCGCGGCAGCCAGATCGAGAACGTGCTCCCCCGGCCGAGCTGCGACTGCACGTCGAGCCGGCCCTGGTGCCGCAGCAGCACGTGTTTGACGATCGCCAGCCCCAGCCCGGTGCCGCCGGTTTCGCGCGATCGGCTCTTGTCGACGCGATAAAAGCGTTCGGTCAGCCGCGGAATGTGCTCCGGCGCCACGCCGATGCCGGTGTCCTCGACCTCGAAGCACAGGCCGCCGTCGACGGCGCGCCAGCGCAGCGTGACTCGACCGCCGGCAGGGGTGTAGCGGATCGCGTTCGACACCACGTTGCCGAACGCGCTGCGCAGTTCTTCGCGGCTGCCGCGCACGTGCTCGGGACCGGCCTCGATCCGGATCGTATGCCGCCCATGCGACAGCGCGCGCGCCTCGTCCGCCAGCTCGCGCAGCAGTTGCGGCACGTCGACGTCCTCGTCCGCGACCGGGTTCTCCTGCGACTCCAGCTGCGACAGCATCAGCAGGTCCTCGACCAGCCGGTGCATGCGCTGCGCCTGTTCCTGCATCAGCCGCAGGTGGCGGCGACGCGTCTCGTCGATCGCGGTGTCGGAATCGAGCAGCGTCTCGAGAAAGCCGTTGACCACCGTCAGCGGCGTGCGCAGCTCGTGCGAGACATTGGCGACGAAGTCGCGCCGCATCGCGTCGACGCGCTCGCTTTGGGTCACGTCGCGCGTCAGCACGATCCAGCGCGCCGGCTCGAACTCGATCACCTGCACCGACAGGGCGAGCGCGGGGTTGGCCAGCGGGCGGAACACCAGCGGGGCGTCGAAGTCGTCCGAGGTCATGTAAGCGACGAAGGCCGGATCGCGTACCAGGTTCGTCAGACGCAGCCCCTGGTCGGCCTGCAGCTTCAGGCCGAGATGGCGTTCGGCGACCGGATTGCACCACTCGATCTGCAGCGCGGCGTCGACCAGAACGATTCCCTCGGGCAACGCGCTGATCGTGCGGCGGAAGCGCGCCTCGTTCTCCAGCAGACGCCGCTCGTTCGTCTCGCTCGCGCGGCGCATCCTGTACAGACGCGCGAAGACTTCCGCCCAGGTGCCGATGCCGTTCGGAATCGACGTCAGGCGCGGCGCTTCCAGCCAGTTGCCGAGCGCCGCCAGATAAGACAGATGCACGGCGCTGTACAGCGCCAGAGCGACCACGGCGAGCCACAGCCCGGCGCGCTCCCCGAAGATCAGTCCGACGACGACGGCCGCCGCGCCGAGCAGGGCAAGCCGCGCGAGCCCTGGCAGGATCAGTCTGACCCGGTGCGGCAACTTGTCGAGCATGGCGGCACTTTACTGCTCCGTGCGCGTCGACAGCCGATAGCCGAGCCCCCGAACCGTCTGAACCAGGTGCTGCGCGCCGGCCGCCGCCAGCGCCTTGCGCAGCCGCAGCACGTGCACGTCGACGGTGCGTTCCTCGATGAAGACATGATCGCCCCACACGCGGTCGAGCAGCTGCGACCGCGTGAAAACGCGCTCGGGATGGCCGATCAGGAACTGCAGCAGCTTGAACTCGGCGAGCCCCACTCGAACCGGCTTGCCGCCGACGCTCACCTCGTGCCGCGCCGGGTCGATCACCAGCGGGCCGTAGGCGAGTGCCTCGCCGCTTTTTTCCGGCGCGCGGCGACGGAAGACCGCTCGCACGCGCGAAACCAGTTCGCGCGGCGAAAAAGGCTTGACGACGTAATCGTCGGCGCCCGCGTCCAACCCGGCCACCCTGTCGCCCTCGGCGCCCTTGGCGGTGAGCAGGATCACCGGCACCGACTTCGTGCGTTCGCCGCCGCGCAGTTCGCGCAGCAGTTCGATGCCGGGGCGGTCCGGCAGCATCCAATCGAGGATCACAAGATCCGGCAGCCGCTCCCGGATCGCCCGCTGCGCGGAGGCAACCGACTCCGCGCGCCGCACCTCGAAACCGCCGCTCTCGCAGGTGAACGAGACGAGTTCCTGGATCGCCGGTTCGTCTTCGACAACCAGAATCGACGCCGCCATGCTTGCGCCCTAACCCCCGGAAACGGTGCGTTCGACCTCTTCGGGTGTCGTGTGGCGAACGTCAGCGCCCTGCACGATGAAGATCACGTGCTCGGCAACGTTCTTCGCGTGATCGCCGATGCGCTCGATCGCCTTGGCGGCCCAGACGGTGTCGATTGCAGACGAGATCGCGCGCGGATCTTCCATCATGAAGGTCACGAGCTGGCGCAGGATCGCGCGGAAGCGCTCGTCCACACCGGCGTCGTCGCGAATGATCGAGGCCGCCGCCACCGGATCCAGCCGCGCGAAGGCGTCGAGCGCGCGACGCAGCATGCCCGCGACGATATCACCCGAGGCGCGGATGTCGGGAATCCGGTTCAGGCGGAAGTTCGACTCCTTCTCCTTGAGCCACTTGGCGGCGCGGGCGATCTTGCTGGCCTCGTCGCCGGCGCGCTCGAGGTCCGTGATCGCCTTGGCCACACCCATGATCATTCGCAGGTCGACGGCGGTCGGCTGGCGGCGCGCGATCACGTGGTTGACCATGCGATCGATTTCGCGCTCCAGATCGTCGACGCGGTCGTCGGCATCGATGACGCCCTGCGCGGCCGCGGTGTCCAGCCGCTCGAACGCGTCCAGCGCCGTCTTCAACTGCGACTCGACCAGCCCGCCCATCTGCAGGATGCGCGAGCGCACCGCCTCCAGTTCCTGGTCGTAGACGCGCGACGAATGTTCACCCGTTGTCATGTCGATTTCCCGCGCCGACCGCGGTCGGCTAGCCGAAACGCCCCGTAATGTAGTCTTCGGTCTGCTTCTTTTGCGGCTTGATGAAGATCTGGTCGGTTTCGCCGAATTCGACGAGCTCGCCCAGGTACATGTACGCCGTGTAGTCAGAAACGCGCGCGGCCTGCTGCATGTTGTGCGTGACGATCAGGATCGTCACCTTTTCCTTCAGCTCCTCGATCAGCTCCTCGATCGAGGCCGTCGCGATCGGGTCGAGCGCCGACGTGGGCTCGTCGAACAGCAGCAGCTCCGGGTCGGTGGCCAGCGCCCGCGCGATGCACAGCCTCTGTTGCTGGCCGCCGGAGAGGTTGTACGCCGGCTCGCTTAGCCGTCCCTTGACCTCGTCCCACAACGCCGCCCCGCGCAGCGCCTGTTCGACCTTGTCGTCGATCAGCGCCTTGTTCCGGACGCCGCGGACGCGCAGGCCATAGGCGACGTTCTCGTAAATCGACTTCGGGAACGGGTTCGGCTTCTGGAAGACCATGCTGATGCGCATCCGCACCTCGATCGGGTCGACCCGTCGATCGAGCAGGCCGGTGTCGTCCGGGTACAGGCGAATCTCGCCCTCGTAGCGGTTGCCCGGATACAGATCGTGCATCCGGTTGAAGCAGCGCAGGAAGGTCGACTTGCCGCAGCCCGACGGACCGATCAGCGCGGTGACCCGGCGCTCGTACACGGGCATCGACAGGCGCTTCAGTGCCTGGTACTCGCCGTAATAGAAGCTGAGGTCGCGCACCTGCGCCTTCATCGCCGGCGCGGCCGTGGATTCGATCGAAGTCACCATTTGATTTTCTTCCGCAACCGGTAGCGCAGCCAGATGGCCAGCCCGTTCATCGCCAGCGTCATCAGCACCAGCACGAAGCCCGCCGCGGCCGCGTTCTGCAGAAACGCCGCCTCGGGCCGCGACGTCCAGTTGAACATCTGGATCGGCATGACCGTGAACGGCGACCACAGCCAGTCGAAGCTGACGAACGGCGGTGTCGCCGTCACCGGCGCCGGCGGCAGGAACGCGATGAAAGTAAGCGCCCCGATCGTGATGACGGGCGCGGTCTCGCCGATGGCGCGCGCCATGCCGATGATGACGCCGGTGAGGATCCCGGCCGAAGAATACGGCAGCACGTGGTACCAGACGGTCTGCCACTTGGTTGCGCCCAGCGCGTACGAGCCCTCGCGGATCGCCTGCGGGATCGAGCGGATCGCCTCGCGCGTGGCGACGATCACCACCGGCAGGATCAGCAGCGCCAGCGTCAGGCCCGCCGACAGGATGCTCTGCCCGAAGCCGAACTGGTAGACGAACAGACCGAGTGCGAGCAGGCCATAGACGATCGACGGCACGCCGGCCAGGTTCGTGATGTTGATCTCGATCAGATCGGTGAACCAGTTGCGCCGCGCGTATTCCTCGAGGTAAATGCCGCTCGCCACGCCCAGCGGAACCGCGAAGAAGGCGGTGACCACCATGACCAGCGTCGAGCCGACCCACGCCGACAGAATGCCCGCCTGCGAGGCGCGCCGCGAAGGAAAGCTCGTGAAGAAGTCCCAGTCCAGCCGCGGCACACCCTGGATCGCCATGTCGACGAACAGCGCCGTGAACGTCAGCACGCCGATCATCAGCGCCAGGATGCCGACGAGGCCGAAGACCACGTCGCGGCGTCTGGCCCGCCCGATGATCGCGCGGATCGCCTCGATGTCCGCGCGATGTACCGCGACGTTCGCCGCCATCAGTACACCTCCCGGAAGCGCCGCCGCAGCACGTGTCCCAGCACGTTGAACGCCAGCGTCAGCAGCATCAGCGTCAACCCCGCGGCGAAGATCGTCTGGTACCCGATCGAGCCATGCGGCAGATCGCCGAGGGCCACCTGGACGATATAGGCGGTGATCGTCGCCGCCGGCTCGAGAGGATTGAACGTCAGGTTCGGCTGCATGCCCGCCGCCACGGCCAGGATCATCGTCTCCCCGACGGCGCGCGAAATGCCCAGGATGTAGGCGGATGCGATGCCGGACAGAGCCGCCGGGACGACCACACCCACCGCCGTCTGGAAGCGTGTCGCGCCCATCGCATACGAGCCTTCGCGCAGGCTCATCGGCACTGCGCGCATCGCGTCCTCGCTGATGGAACTGACGTACGGAATGATCATGATGCCCATCACCAGACCCGCCGACAGCAGATTGAACCCGGGCAGCTCAGGAATCAGCTTCTGCAGCAGCGGCGTCACGAACAGCAGCGCAAAGTAGCCGTAGACGATCGTCGGCACCCCGCCCAGCAATTCGAGAAAAGGCTTGGCGACCTCGCGCACGCGAAACGGCGCGAACTCGGACAGATAGATCGCGATGATCGTGCCGAGCGGTACCGCCACCGCCAGCGCAACGAGCGAACTGGTGATCGTACCCGACAGCAGCACCATGATGCCGAAGTGCGCGTCGTCGAACAGCGGCGTCCACTGGGTGTCGGTCAGGAAGTCCTTCAGCGGCACGTGCTGGAAGAACTGCCACGATTCGCTGACCAGAACATAGACGATTCCGACGGTGACGAAGACGGACACCGAAGCCGCGGCGAGCAGCACGGCCTCGATCGCACGGTCGATCCGCTGGCGGCGGCGGCGCTGGACGAGGCGTTCGCCGGTGATCTGCTCGGCATTCACGATGGCGGCCGGGACGCTGCCGGATGCGGCGGAAGACATGCGGTAAGGAAGATGGAGTTTAACGAATGCTGCGGCACGCACCGCGCGAATCGTGCCCGCGCAGCGCGCGCCGCGTGCGCTGAAGTAACCGCCGGTGTCAGTTCACGAGCGGCCGGGAGAACAGGTCATCGACCTTGACGCCGACGTCGGCGTGTCCGGCGAACACGGTGCCTTTCTGTCCCTTGGCGAGCCGATCGAGGCCCGCCTTGTAGATGCGGTCGGGCAGCGGCACGTACTTGACTTCCTTGGCGAGCTTCGTTGCATGCGTCAGGTAGTACTCGACGAACTCCTTGACTTCCGGACGCTGCAGCGCCTTGGTGCTGACGTAGATGAAGATGGGGCGCGACAGCGGCTGGTAGCTTCCGTCGATGACGGTCTGCTCCGAGGGCGCTACGGCGGGCTTGCCCGGCTTCTCGACGATCGGCACCGCCTTCAGCTTGTCGCGGTTCTCCGCGTAGTAGGCGTAGCCGAAATAGCCGAGTGCATTAAGATCGCGCGACACGCCCTGCACCAGCACGTTGTCGTCCTCGGACGCCGTGAAGTCGCCGCGGCTCGATTTGGCCTTGCCGACGATCGCTTCCGTGAAGTAGTCGAACGTACCCGAATCCGACCCCGCGCCGAACAGTTTCAGCGGCGCATCGGGCCAGGCGGGATTGACCTGGTTCCAGCGCGTGATCTTGCCCTGCGCGGCCGGCTCCCACATCTTCTTCAGTTCATCGACCGTCATGCTCTTGATGAACGCGTTCTTCGGGTTCACGACGACCGTCAGCGCATCAAAGGCCACCGGCAGTTCGATGTACTCGATACCGGCCTCCTTGCACGCCTGAATTTCCTGTTTGAGGATCGGGCGCGACGCGTCCGAAATGTCGGTCTCGCCGCGGCAGAACTTCTTGAAGCCCCCGCCAGTGCCGGAGATTCCGACGGTCACCCGCACGGCCCCTTTCTTTGCCTTCTGGAAGTCTTCCGCCACCGCCTCGGTGAGCGGGAACACCGTGCTCGAACCATCAATCTTGATGGTCGGTTGCGCGTGGACCGCAGCCGCGTGGAGCATCCCCGCCGCAACGGAGGCCCCGGCCACGACCGCGGCGCGACGCGCCAGATTCATCGCATTCATTGACTTCTCCTTGCATAATGCGGGCACCATGCCCGCAGACAGTTCAACCGGATCCCGGCCATGCCGCGCACGTTACGTGCCGGTTGTGACAGCTCCATGACAGCGTCACGAATGATCCGCGCGACCGTCCGACCCATGCCCAAGACGATGCGCCATTCCAGCCCGAACAAATCAAGCTCGGAACTTCTGAACT
>CAZIJU010000148.1:0-5210 GCA_964539745.1 uncultured Burkholderiaceae bacterium
GAAGCCGTTGCCGCCGCAGGTCGGGCAGCGGCCGTCGCCGGCGTTGAAGCTGAACATCCCCACGGTGTAATTGCGCTCGCGCGCCAGCCGCGCGCCGGCGAACAGCTTGCGGATCGCGTCCCACGCGCCGACGTAGCTCGCGGGGTTGCTGCGCGTGGTCTTGCCGATCGGCGACTGGTCGACCATCGCCACGTCGGCGATCCAGTCGTCGCCGAGCAGGCGGTCGTGCGCGCCGGGCGCCTCCACCGCCTTGCCCTTCGCCTTGGCGAGCGCCGGGTAGAGCACGTCCTGCACGAGCGTCGACTTGCCCGACCCGGACACGCCGGTGACGACGACCAGATGGTTCAGCGGAAACTCGACCGACACGTTCTTCAGGTTGTGTTCGCGCGCGCCTTCGAGGACGAGCCGCGGCGCGTTCGGCCGCACGTTGCGCGTGGCGTAGCCGTCGGGCGTGAACGATGGCACGTCGACCTGCTTGCGGCCGGCGAGGTAGTCGCCGGTCAGCGTGCCGGTGCGGCGGATTTCCTCGGGTGTGCCGTTGAAGACGATGTGCCCGCCGCGCTCGCCCGGCCCCGGGCCCATGTCGACGATGCGATCGGCCGCCCACATCACCTGCGGGTCGTGCTCGACGACGACCAGCGAATTGCCCGCGTCGCGCAACCGATGCATCACCTCGATCACGCGATGCATGTCGCGCGGGTGCAGTCCGATCGACGGCTCGTCGAGCACGAACAGCGTGTTCACGAGCGACGTTCCGAGCGCGGTCGTCAGATTGATCCGCTGCACCTCGCCGCCGGACAGCGTGCGGCTTTGGCGGTCGAGCGTGAGGTAACCGAGCCCGACGTCGCACAGGAACTTCAGCCGCGTGCGGACTTCGGCAAGCAGCAGCTCGGTGGCCGCGTCGAGCGCGCCGGCAAACGCGATCCGCTCGAAGAACGCGCGCACGCGTTCGATCGGGGCGAGCATCAGATCGTGGATCGACAGCCCGGGCAGTTGCGCGAGCTGCGCGTCGGTCCACGCCGCGTGGACCGGCTTGAAACGGCGATAGGTCGCCCCGGCCTTGCGATGCGCGGCGGCGTCGGGCGCGGAAGTCGGCGCCGCCGCCGCGCGGGCGCCGTCGGCCGCGGCCTGCGCCGGCGCCGAAACAGTAAGAACCGCTTCGGCGTCTTCCAATGTCCCCACCCGCCACAGCAGTGCATCCGGTTTCAACCGCGCGCCGCCGCACGCGGCGCACGGCGTGTACGCGCGGTACTTCGACAGCAGCACGCGGATGTGCATCTTGTACGCCTTCGACTCCAGCCAGTCGAAGAAGCGCTTGATGCCGTACCACTGCGTCTGCCAGCTTCCGGTCCAGTCGTGCTGTCCTTCGAGCACCCAGCGGCGGTGCTCCTCCTTCATCAGCTTCCAAGGCGTGTCGAGCGGGATGCCGAACTTCGGCGCGAACTTCTCCAGATCGCGCTGGCATTCGGCAAAGCTCTTCGTCTGCCACGGCCGCACCGCGCCCTCGCGCAGCGTCTTGTTCTCGTCGGGGATGACCAGTCCGTAGTCGACGCCGATCACGCGTCCGAAACCGCGGCACGCGTCGCACGCGCCAAGCGGCGAGTTGAACGAGAACGTGCTCGGGTTCGGCTCCGCGTAGTGAATGTCGCAATCCGCGCAGTGCAGGTCGTCGCTGAAGCGCCAGATCGCGCGCCCGCCGCGCGCGCCGGCATCCGCCGCGGATGCGGGCGAAGGTCCGTCGTCGCCCTCGCACGGCGTGCGGCGGGCCGGCCGCTCGGCGCGTTCCCGCTCTTCGTCCTCGACGACCGCGGGTGTCCGGGACGAGGCGCTTTCGTCGCCGGCGGCCACATGCACATTCACCCGCCCGCCGCCGAATCGCAGCGCGGCCTCGACCGCTTCGGCCACGCGCTGCCGTTCCACGCCGCCGATGCGGAACCGGTCCTGAACCACGTCGAGGATGCGGCCTTCGCCATCGCTGCGCTCGCCGAAGATGCGCGTATACCCCTGCGCCTGCAGATGCGCGCGGACTTCCTCCTCCTTGAAGTTCTTCGGCACGCGCACCGGAAACGTGATCACGATGCGCGGATCGCCGTGCGCGGCGCAGCGCGCGAACAGCTCGTCGACGATGCTGCCCGGCGTGTCGCGCCGCACCGGCCGCCCGCAGCCGCGGCAGTATAACGTCGCCGCGCGCGCGAACAGCAGCTTCAGGTGATCGTTCAGCTCCGTCATCGTTCCCACGGTCGAACGCGACGTGCGCACCGGGTTGGTCTGGTCGATCGCGATCGCCGGCGGGACGCCGTAGATCGCATCGACCTGCGGCCGGTCCATGCGGTCGAGGAACTGCCGCGCGTACGGCGAGAACGTCTCGACGTAGCGGCGCTGGCCTTCCGCGTACAGCGTGTCGAACGCGAGCGAGCTCTTGCCCGAGCCGGAGACGCCGGTGACGACGATCAGCTCGCCCGTGGGCAGATCGACGTCGAGGTTCTTCAGGTTGTTCTGGCGCGCGCCGCGGATGCGGATCGCCTTGTCGCTGGACGGCATCGTGCTGCAGCTCGATCGGAAGAAGTGCGCTGCCGCTGGAAGCGGCGCGTCGAACCGCGCAGTTTAGGCCCGCGGGGCGTGCACCCTCAGTTCAGCAGCGCAGGGCTGTACGGCGCGCGCGGCTGCTCGGCCCGCCGCGGTGCCGATGGCGCAGGTGGCTCGAGCGGCAGCGCGTCGAGCGGGCTGGGCAGCCCGCACGCCGCCGAGCGCAACACGTGCGTGTAGACCATCGTGGTCGACACGTCGCTGTGGCCGAGCAGCTCCTGCACCCGCCTTATGTCGACGCCGCTCTCGAGCAGGTGCGTGGCGAACGAACGGCGCAGCGTGTGCGCGGTGACGCGCTTGGCCAGCCCCGCCGCCGCGGCTGCTTGCGGAACCACCCGGCCGAGCCGGTCTTCGTGCTGATGATGCCGCCGGCGCACGCCGCTGCGCGGATCGACCGATTCCTCGCGCGACGGCCACAGCCAGAACCAGCCCCAAGTCTTGCCGGCGTTCGGATACTTTGCCGCCAGCGCGTCCGGCAGCTCGACGCCGGGACGGCCGGCCGCGCGATCGCGCGCCCACACCTCGCGCGCGGGCCACCTGCTGCTTCAGCGCGCCGCGCAGGCTCGCCGGAAGCATGACCACGCGATCCTTGCCGCCCTTGCCTTCGCGCACCACGATCACGCCGCGCTCGAAATCCAGGTCCTTGATGCGCAGCCGCAGACATTCGATCAGCCGCAGGCCCGCCCCGTACATCAGTTGCACGAACAGCGCGAACTCGCCCGGAACATGCGCCAGCAGGCGTGCCACCTCCTCGCGCGACAGCACGACCGGAACGCGCACGCGCGCCTTGGGCCGGACGAGCTCCTGCATCCACGGCAACTCGACGTCCAGCACTTCCCGGTACAGGAACAGGATCGCGCACAGCGCCTGCTTGTGCGTCAACGGCGACACCGAACGCGCATCGGCCAAATGACGCAGGAAGGCCTCGACCTCGGCTGCACCCATCTCGCGCGGATGCCGCAGGCCATGATGCCGGACGAACGCGCGGACCCGGTAGACATGGGTCTGCCCGGTTCGTAAGCTCTGGTGGCAATGGCGGATCCGCTCGCGCAACTGATCGAGCAGGCGCGCGGACCGCAGCGGCGGACGGGTAGCGGGTTTCATGGTTCTTGTTAGTACTGGCAATCTATACAGTATCCGCCCGCGAAGCAAGGCGCAGTGCGGCATTCCGCGCATCCGCCCGGCCCAGTTGGCCGCTACCGAGCCAGGTTATTCGGTGGCGGCGGTAGCGGTGAAATTACGTTAGGTGTCGAAGGAGTGTTCTCATGCTTCTTCCGAGTCAGGCAGTCGCCGAGCTGAAGCGAGTAGTGAAGGCCTACGCTGCGAAGGCCAGAGTTCCAAGAGCACATGCTTGGAAGCGCCTCTCCGACGACGAAATCTGGCGGCACTTCATCGTACAAGTGGCGGTCGTGGGAAGTGCCGCATCGGGAGAACGACTGAATCGCGCACTTCGTGCACAACAAACCTTGGGACTAAACAGGCTCGCGGCACTTCCTCTCGCGCGACGGCGAGCGCTCATCAGCAAGTCGCTTCGCGACTCGGGCGTGCGCTACGCGTCTCACGACATCGAAAGGTGTCGCAAAACCGCTGCCGTCGTGCGCAACTTCGAGTTTCTGTCCGCGTTTCCCGGAGGCCCGACGGGATACGTGAAGTCCTTGGTGAAGGTTCAAAGCGATGACGCGCGAGCGGCCCGCCTGGCCGCAGACATGAGCTACATCAAACTCAAAGGCGCACGAGATTTGCTCGTCGAACTCGGAGTGGTTAGCAACGTCGTGGCGCTCGACACTCGAATACTCAACATTCTTCGGCGCTTTGGCGCTGTGATTCCAAGGGACATTCGCACGAATCTGAACAGCTATAGGCAGCTCCAGAGCGAACTGCTGAGCAGGGTTTGCAAGCCTCTTGGCATCACGGGCGCTGCGCTTGATCGCATTCTTTTCCAGAACTACAAGGACCTGCGGCCACCGCGAGCGAAACCTAACATTTCGGTGAACGCGGACGTCCGCGAGCGTGCCTTCGGTCAGCATCGTCGTGGACCAACAAAGCCGTGCCGTAGCGAGCACCTCGCCGCTCGCGGCCGCCGGTTACCTTAACGTTAGGCCTCACGAGCAAACGCACAAGCACCTTCATGCGCTTGCTTGGCATCTTCAGCTGTTCAAGGAGGAAGTCATGGCTGTGGTGCGCTACATCGTCGAGGACGTGGACGCTTCCTTGCCCTTCTACCGAGCACTGGGCTTCAAGCTGGCCGATCGGTGGGGTCCACCGTTCGCCATCATGAAAGGCCACGGTCTGTCGGTTTGGTTGAGTGGTCCGGGTACGTCGGCGCGCAAGCGCTTGAAGTCAGGACAACTGCCCGAGCCTGGCGGCTGGAATCGGCTAGTTCTTCAGGTCAAGGACATTGAAGCCACAGTCGCCAAGCTCGAGCAACTCGGTGTCACCTTCAGAGCCAAGCCCATCAAGGGTCCGGGCGGGCTGCAGGCGCTCATCGAAGACCCGTCAGGCAATCCAATCGAGGTCTTCCAGCCCAGAGGGAGGGAGTAGTCGGGTGAGGCCTAACCCTTCGCTCGAGGCGACAGCCACCGGCGTGGGCCGTGGGCCGCGCCGCCCGGGGTGTTGTAATCGGC
>CAZIJU010000148.1:5220-6692 GCA_964539745.1 uncultured Burkholderiaceae bacterium
GCACAGCGCCGGGCAAGGGCGTCAACAACACGGCCGGCGCGGGAGCGGTCGGCGTGATAGGGGGTAACGGCGTCAGGGTCGGCGGTATGGTTGCCGCGGCGGTGGCAGTGGGCGCGGGCGTGAAAGTGGGCGTGTCGATGGCGGTGGGTGAGGCGACAGACACCGGCGTGGCACTTGGCCCGCGAAGCCGTGGTTCTTATCATCGGCCTCGCGGGCCAAGCGCCATCCCGGCGCTCGCGCCTCAGCTCAAACGTTCGGCGGCTTGGATACAGAGGAGGCAGTCTGACAGATGAGGCTTAGCGTCGAGTGGATGCGGCCGATACTGCTGAAGGATGGCACGCGGGACAATCTGATCTACGCCGTGGACCCAAACAAGCTACCCGAATTCGCTGGCATCTACGTCCTCGGACGCCGCTGGGGAAGTCAATTCGAAGCGCTGTATGTCGGCAAAGCGAATCGTATCCGCGGCCGACTAAAGGGGCAGATGAACAACCTACGCCTGATGCAGCACCTGAAGAATGCGAAAGGCGGGAAGCGCATTGCTCTATTCGGGAAGGTGGTTACTCGCCCCGGTCAACGGCTTGAGAAGTGCATGGCGCTGATCGAGCGGGCGTTGATTCGGTACTTTCTGTCTGAAGGACACGATTTGGTAAACAAAGAGGGAACCCGGCTCCGACGCCACGAGATTGCCTCCTCAGGGAAGCATCCGAAGCGCTTCATTCCTGGCCTAATGTACGTAGAGCGCGGGAAGGGTGAATAGCCGCCGAACCAGCGCATCCACCGGACCGGGCAACAGCGCCGCTGCGCGCCGCTGTTGCCCGGCCGGTGATGCGCGGCGTTAGCCGTCACGCATCGCCCGCCCCTATTCCCCACAGCCCTTCTGTCTACCTTCGCCGCTGCTTTCGCCGGCTGTGCTCATCAGCCGCCGTTCGAGCAGGCCATCGTGGTTCAACTGGAGGCAGCCTCGCCCGGCCGGGCGGGTCCGCTCGACTTTGCGAGGCAGGCAATGCCGCTGGTCGACGGTCGTTCCCGGCGCCCGGCGATGTCACGGTACTGCGATCGGCGCCCCGTTGCGGATCGCCTGCACGACGCCGGCCGGCGTGGTCGCGGAACCCGGCTTCGCTTCGCCTGGCGCTGCTGCCGCGGGCGAACGGGCGCGCGGAGGGCGCAGCGATGGGCGCCAAGGTCAGGGAGGGCACAGGTGTCGCGCTCGGTGCCGCCGCAGCACCGGTGATGGGCGGTCGCTTTGCGGCGCTCATGGCGGTCGGCGCCATGCTCAACGGCGCACAGATCGGCGGGACCGGCGGTGCGATGCGGACGGGTGAACCGATCGAGCATTAAAAATCTCCGTCGACACGACCGACCGCTTGGCGCTCGCATCCGTCGCTCTTCGTCCTTCCGAGCCGCAACGCCGCCATTGTCATTCCGAGCCGCAGGCGAGGAATCTCCACCGCTCGCAACGCCGAGATCCC
>CAZIJU010000149.1:0-6461 GCA_964539745.1 uncultured Burkholderiaceae bacterium
GCTGAAGTTCCGCAACAACAAGGACAACGAAGCGTTCATCGACCGCGTCTACCTGGTCAAGGTGCCCTACTGCCTGCGCGTCGACGAGGAGATCCGGATCTACGAGAAGATGCTGAGGGAGTCGACGCTCGCCGCCGCACCGTGTGCGCCGCAGACGCTGCGCTCGCTGGCGGAGTTCACCGTGCTGTCGCGCCTGACGGTGCCCGAGAACTCCTCGATCTACTCGAAGCTGCGTGCGTACAACGGCGAGAACCTCAAGGACCTCGATCCGCGCGCCAAGAGCGTGAAGGAGTACCGGGAGGATGCCGGCCCCGGCGAGGGCTTCTCGGGGCTGTCGACACGCTGGGCGTTCAAGACGATCTCGTCCGCGTTCAACCGCGACCCCAGCGAAATCGCCGCCGATCCCGTCAACCTGCTGGTGGTGCTCGAGGAGCGCCTGAACAAGGAGGACCTGCCGGACGAGTACAAGCGCCGCCTGCGTTCGCACATCAAGGAGTGGATCATCCCGCGCTTTGCGGAGTTCCTGGAAAAGGAACTGCAGATGAGCTACCTCGACGCCTACGGCGAATACGGGCAGAACCTGTTCGACCGCTACGTCACGTACGCCGACAAATGGCTGCTCGACGAAGACTGGCGCGATCCGGACACCGGAATGCAGTACTCGCGCGAAGCGCTGAACGCGGAACTGGAGAAAATCGAGAAGCCCGCCGGCATCAGCAACCCGAAGGACTTCCGCAACGAGGTCGTCAACTTCGTTCTGCGCGCACGCGCCCACGGTCGCAACCCGCAGTGGACGAGCTACGAGAAGCTGCGCGTCGTGATCGAGAAGCGCATGTTCTCGAAGACCGAGGACATTCTGCCGGTCATCTCCTTCGAAGCGAAAGGCTCCCAGGAGCTCGACGAGCGCCACAAGTCCTTCGTCAACCGCATGGTCGCGCGCGGCTATACGGAGAAGCAGGTGCGCCGCCTGGTCGACTGGTATCTGCACTTCAAGAAATCGGCGCAATCGTGATGACGTAGGGCGCAGCGGCCATGGTCGATCGGGTCTCTCCGGTGCACGCGATGCGCATCGTCGACCGGCGCAGCGATCCGCCGGGGCGCGGTGCGGTCAACCGCGAGCGTTTTGTGCGCCGGTTCAAGGACGAGATCAAGCGCGCCGCCGACGACGAGTTCCGCCGCCGCTCGATCACCGATGTCGGGAAAGGCGGCCGAATCTCGATCCCCGGGCGCGGTCTGCAGGAACCCTTCCTCCATCACGACGAGGACTCCGGCAGCCGCGACTTCGTGCTGCCCGGCAACCGCGAATACCTGCCGGGCGACACCATTGCCCGCCCGCCGGGCGGCGGCCGCGGCGGCCCGGAAGGCGACGAGCCGGGCGAGGGGGAGAGTCGAGATTCGTTCGCCTTCGTGCTGTCGCGCGAGGAGTTCCTCGCGCTGTTTTTCGACGACCTCGAACTGCCGAACCTCGAACGGACGCACTTCGGCGACGTGACGCTGGAGCGCTTGCGGCGCGCCGGCTACAGCCGCTCCGGCGCCCCGCAGAGCTTGGCGCCGGCGATGACCGTTCGCATGTCGATCGCGCGCCGCATCGCGCTGCGCGGCGCGATCGCGGAACGGATCGAGGAACTCGAGCGAGCCCTCGAAACCGCCGATCCACCCGCGCGCGCAGCGCTGCACGCCGAGATCGAACGGCTGCGGCGGCGGCGCGACGCGCTGCCTTTCATCGAGGACGTGGACCGGCGCTACCGCGCGCATACGCCGATGCCCTCGCCGGCCACGCGTGCGGCGATGCTGTGCCTGATGGACGTGTCCGGCTCGATGGACGAGCGCAAGAAGGATCTCGCCAAGCGCTTTTTCACGCTTCTGTACCTGTTCCTCGAGCGCAAGTACGGGCAGGTCGACGTCGTCTTCATTCGCCACACGGAAACGGCCGAGGAAGTCGACGAGCGGACCTTTTTCCACGACACGCTATCGGGTGGCACGCTCGTGCATCCGGCGCTGGAGCTCGCGCACAAGGTGATCCAGGAGCGCTACATCGGGGACACCTGGAACGTGTACGTCGCGCAAGCCTCCGACGGCGACTGCGGGGCCGACGACGGCGCGCGCAGCGCGGCCTACGTCAACGACGTACTGCTGCCGCGGCTGCGGTACTTCGCCTACGTCGACATTCCGCACGTCAACGGACTGTTCAACCGGCCGTCCGACCTGTGGCAGTCGTACGGCGCGATCGCAAGCCCCGCGTTCGCACGCCGCCAAGTACACGGCCGCGGCGACATCTGGCCCGTGTTCCGCCAGCTGTTCGCGCGCAAGGAAGCCGCATGACCCGACCCAAGGACACGAGCGGCGCCGCAACGGCTGCGCCGGAACGGCCCTGGCCCAAGCTGCTGGCGAAGCCGTCGCTGCCGCTGCCCGCACCGGCGCCGCGCGCGGCCGAGCCGATCGCGCGCGGCTCGGAGTGGACCGCCGCTGCGCTCGAGCGATTCGACGCGGCGCTTGCGCGACACGCGCGGCGCCTGGGTCTGAGCACCTTCCCGATCCAGTACGAGCTGATCACCGCCGAGCAGATGATCGACCTCATCTCGACTGTCGGCATGCCGGTGCACTATCCGCACTGGTCCTTCGGCAAGCATCTGGTCGCGCAGGAACGCACGTATCGCAAGGGGCAGTCGGGACTGGCGTACGAGATCGTCATCAACACGAATCCGTCGCTCGTGTACCTGATGGAGACCAACACGCTGGCGCTGCAGGTGCTGGTCATGGCGCACGCGGCGTACGGCCACAACGCGTTCTTCAAGAACAACTACCTGTTCCAGCAGTTCACGCAGCCCGACAGCATCCTCGACTATCTCAAGTTCGCGCGCGACTACGTGATGCAGTGCGAGCAGACGTACGGCTGGCGCGAGGTCGAGAAGATCCTCGACTGCTGCCATACGCTGGCGCCCTACGGGGTCGACCGCTACCGCAAGCCGGGCCGGCTGTCGGCACGACGCGAACGCGAGCGGCAGGCGGAGCGACTGCGCTTCGCCGAGCGCCACTACAACCCCGATCTCGCGCACCTGGACTCGCGCCTCGACGACGCGGCGTCGCAGGCGCAGGCGTTCGAGCCGCAGGAGAACATCCTGTACTTCATCGAGAAGCACGCGCCGCGGCTCGCGCCGTGGCAGCGCGAACTGGTGCGCATCGTCCGCAAGGTGTCGCAGTACTTCTATCCGCAGCGGCTCACCAAAGTCGCCAACGAGGGCGCTGCGACCTTCTGGCACTACACGCTGCTGCACGAGCTGTACGACGCCGGCGAGGTCGACGACGGCTTCATGCTCGAATGGCTGTCGAACCACACCGACGTGGTGACGCAGCCGCCGTTCGACTCGAAGTCGTATCGCGGACTGAATCCGTACGCGCTCGGCTTCGCGATCTATCGCGACATCCGGCGCATCTGCGAGGTACCGACCGACGAGGACCGCGCGTGGTTTCCCGAGATCGCCGGACGGTCATGGCCCGAGGCGATCCACTTCGCGATGGCGAATTTCAAGGACGAGAGCCTGATCGAGCAGTATCTGTCGCCGAAGGTCATGCGCGACCTGCGGCTGTTCGTGCTGCACGACGGCCCCGAAGACAGGGACCACTACCGGGTGCTGGCCATCCACAACGAGCAGGGCTACCTCAAGCTGCGCCAGGCGCTCGCCGCGCAGTACCGCGCCGAGGCGCACGTGCCGCAGATCGAAGTGGCGCGCGCCGGCGACGACACCGAACGTGCGCTGCTGCTGCACCATCGCGTGCTCGACGGGCGACTGCTCGACGCCGAAGGGGTCGACGCGGTGCTCGCGCACGTCAAGGAACTGTGGGGTTTCGACGTCGTACTCGAAGAAGTCGACGCGACCGGCAGCCGCCTGAAGGTTCATCGCGTCTGAAAACGGCGGCGGCGCCCGCAGGCGCCGTCACGGCACCGTCGTCCGGCCTTCAGAGCCAGTACACGACGACGTACAGGCCGATCCACACCACGTCGACGAAGTGCCAGTACCACGCCGCCGCTTCGAACGCGAAGTGGTTGTCCGGCTTGAAGTGCCCCTTCAGAACGCGGATCAGCACGACCGTCAGCATGATTGCGCCGACGAGCACGTGGAAACCGTGGAAGCCGGTCAGCATGAAGAAGGTCGAACCGAAGATACCCGACGACAGCCGCAGGTTCAGGTCCGAGTAGGCGTGCGCGTATTCGTACGCCTGGATCGCGACGAAGGCGAAGCCGAAGGCGAGCGTCATGAAGAGCCAGAACGCCGCCTTGTCGCGCTTGTTCTCGCGCAGCGCGTGGTGCGCGATCGTCAGCCAGATGCCCGAGGTCACCAGCAGGATCGTGTTGACGGTGGGCAGGGGCCACGCGTGGATCTTCGTGAACGGCTCGACGATGCCGGCCGGACCCGCGTGCGGCCAGGCCGGCGCGAAGTCCGGCCACAGCAGCTTGTGGTCGAAGTCGCCGAGCGACGGCGTCGTGATCGCCCGCGCGTAGAACAGCGCGCCGAAGAACGACGCGAAGAACATCACCTCGGAGAAGATGAACCAGCTCATCCCCCAGCGGAACGACACGTCGACCTTGCGGTTGTAAGTGCCCGACTCTGATTCACCGACGACCGCGCCGAACCAACCCAGCATCATGTAAACGAGCAGCGCGAAGCCGATCGCCAGCGGCACGTAGCCGAGCGAGACCTTGTTGACGACCATGCTGGCGCCGAAGGTCGTGAAGATCATCGAGATCATCCCGACCATCGGCCAGTTCGACGGGGCCGGTATGAAGTAATTCGGCGCCGTTGCCCCTTGCGTGGATCCCATCGTCTTGCCCCCTCCTGGATTGCGTCGCTCGCGCGCGGCTAGCGCAGCACGACGAATTTGATGATCGACAACAGCACGGCGATGAACAGCGCCGCGCCAAGGATGCCCATGACGATCACGTGCACCGGATTCAGCTGCTCCGCGTCGCGCTCGTAATGCGCGCGCTTGCGCACGCCGAAGAAGGACCAGAACACCGCGCGCGCGGTCTGCGCGAACGACGCCCGGCGCCGCACGACATCTTTCGTTGGCGAGGCTTCGCGCATCTCAGCTTCGCCCCGGTGCGGCGGCCGCCTGAACCTTCGGCGCGGCGCCCGGCACCTCGAAGAACGTGTACGAAAGCGTGATCTGCGTCACGTCGCGCGGCAGCTCCGGGTCGACGAAGAACACGACCGGGAACCGCCGCGTCTCGCCGGCGGCCAGCGTCTGCTGTTTGAAGCAAAAGCACTCGAGCTTCTGGAAGTAGCGCGCCGACTGCATCGGCGCATAGCTCGGGATCGCCTGCCCTGCCATCGGGCGCGCTTCGAGGTTGACCAGGTCGTAGTCGACGTGAACGAGCTCGCCGGGATGCACCTCGACGTGGTTGACGTGCGGCCGGAAGCGCCACGGCCCCTGCCGGTTCGCGTCGAACTCGACGACGATCGTGCGACTCGTGTCGACCTGCGTATTGCGCGCGCGCCGCTCGACGTCCGCGTCGCGGGTCGTCAGCAGATTGATTCCGGTGATTTCGCAGATCTTGCGGTACAGCGGGACCAGCGCCCAGCCGAAGCCGAACATCAACACGGCGACGACGACGAGCTTGCGCACCATCGTGCGGTTGCTGCGTTCGACGGACGGACTCGGTGCCGGGCCCATGGCGCTCACCCGATCAGCCAGCGCCGGACGATGATGCCGGCGAAGAAGACGAGCGCGATCGACAGCAGGATCAGCGCCGTACGCCAGTTCTGCCGCCGCTGCCGGATGCCGTGCTGCGCCATGGTCCGCGCCCTACTTGACGACCGGCGGCGTCTCGAACGTGTGGAACGGCGCGGGCGACGGAACCGTCCACTCGAGCCCGCCATCCTTGGCGTCGAAGTAGTTCGGCGCCGCCTTCGGCCCGCCCTTGATCGTCTTGATCACGACGTACAGGAATAGCAGTTGCGACAGGCCGAAGCCGAACGCGCCGATCGACACGATCATGTTGAAGTCGGCGAACTGCATCGGATAGTCGGCGTAGCGTCGCGGCATACCCGCGAGCCCGAGGAAGTGCATCGGGAAGAACGTGATGTTGAAGAAGATGATCGACAGCCAGAAGTGCAGCTTGCCGAGCTTCTCGTCGTACATGTGGCCAGTCCACTTCGGCAGCCAGAAGTAGGTGCCGCCGAACAGCGCGAACAGCGAACCGGCCACGAGCACGTAGTGGAAGTGCGCGACGATGTAATAGGTGTCCTGGATCGCGATGTCGATCGGCGCCATCGCGCAGATCAGCCCCGTGAACCCGCCCATCGTGAACACAAAGATGAAGCCGACGGCGAACAGCATCGGCGTCTCGAAGGTCATCGCGCCGCGCCACATCGTCGCCAGCCAGTTGAAGATCTTCACGCCGGTCGGCACCGCGATCAGCATCGTCGCGTACATGAAGAACAGCTGGCCGGTCACCGGCA
>CAZIJU010000150.1:0-6433 GCA_964539745.1 uncultured Burkholderiaceae bacterium
CGTCGTACGGGCCGACCCATTCGGTGGCGTCGATCGTGCCCTTTTCCAGCGCCGGATAGATCTCGCCCCCGGGAATGTTCTGCGGCACGCCGCCGATGCGTTCGAGCACTTTGCCGCCGAAACCGCCGATGCGCATTTTGAGGCCCTTGATGTCCGCAAGGGTCTTGATCTCCTTGCGGTACCAGCCGCCCATCTGCGCGCCGGTGTTGCCCATCACGAAGTTGACGATGTTGTAGTTACGATAGAACTCGCGCATCAGCTTCATGCCGTTGCCGTCGAACATCCACGCCGTCTGCTGGCGGTAGTTCAGGCCGAACGGCACGGCGCAGTCGAACGCGAAGGTCTCGTCCTTGCCGAAGAAGTAGTACGGCGCGGTGTGTGCGCACTCGACGGTGCCGTTTTGCACCGCATCCACCACGCCGAACGGCGGCACCAGTTCGCCGCCCGCATGGATGCTGATCTCGAACTTGCCGCCGCTGGCGTCCTTGACGAACTTCGAAAACACCTCCGCGGCACCGAAGATCGTATCCAGCGCTTTCGGAAAACTGGACGCCAGGCGCCAACGGATCGCGGCTTGCGCGTGGACCGCCGGTGCGACCAGCGCTGCCGCGGCTGCGCCGGTACCGACGCCTGCCTTGCGTAAGAAAGCACGTCGTTGCATATGTTCTCCTCGAGGTGAAAGTGGCGGACGATTCAAGCGTGCGGTCCTTGTTGTTGCTTGCTGATCGGACCGCGCATCGCAGGCTGCGCCCGTGGAACGGCCGCTCCACGGGCGCGAATTGTATCCGTCCCCGGACGAACTCACGCGCCACCGACGGTCATGCCCTCGACGATCACGGAGCCGGCGATCTTGGCGCCGCGAACGATCGTATCGGCGCCGACGGCCTCGATGCGACGGAACATTTCGCGCAGATTGCCGGCGATCGTGATTTCCTCGACCGGATAGGCAATGTGGCCACCCTCCACCCAAAACCCGCAGGCGCCGCGCGAGTAGTCCCCGGTCACGTAATTGACGCCCTGGCCGATGAGCTCGGTGACCAGCAGTCCGGTGCCGAGCTTGCGCAGCATCGCCTCGAAGTCGTCGCCGGGCGACGTACGCGTCGAGCGCAGTTCGAGGTTGTGCGCGCCGCCGGCGTTGCCCGTGGTCTTCATGCCGAGCTTGCGCGCCGAATAGCTCGACAGGAAGTAGCCGCTCAACACGCCGCGCGCGACGACGTCGCGCTGCAGGCCGCGCACGCCTTCCTCGTCGAACGGGCTCGAACCCAGGGCGCGCGGCACGAACGGATCCTCGTGGATCGAAACGTGCTCGGCGAACAGCGGTGCGCCCAGCGCGTCGACGAGGAACGACGCCTTGCGGTACAGCGCGCCGCCGCTGGCGGCCTGCACGAAGTTGCCGAGCAACCCGCACGCCAGCGGCGCCTCGAACAGGACCGGGCACTGGCGAGTGGCCAGCTTGCGCGCCGCAAGCCGCGCCAGCGCGCGCCGCGCGGCGTACGCGCCGACCGCCTCCGGTGCCGTGAGCTGCTGCGGCACGCGCGACGACGTGTACCAGTCGTCGCGCTGCATGCCACTGTTGCGCCCCTTCGCGATCGGCGCCACCGAAATGGAGTGGCGCGAGTACGGATAGCCGGCGACGAAGCCGCGCGTGTTGGCGAGCACGAAGTGGCCCGACGACGTGTAGACGTTCGCGCCTTCGGAGTTGACGATCTGCGGGCTGACATCGAACGCGGCCTGCTCGCAACGGCGGGCGATCTCGATCGCGGCGTCGGCGTCGAGATCCCACGGATGGAACAGGTCGAGGTCGCGCGGCGCGCGCTCCAGATCGTCGTCGTCGGGCAGTCCGGCCGCGTCGTCCTCCGCAGTGAAGCGCGCGATGCTGTGCGCGGCCTCGACCGCCTCGCGCACGGCCTGCGCCGCGAAGTCCGACGTCGACGCATGCCCCCGCCGCTTGCCGATGTAAACGGTGACCGCGAGCCCCTTGTCGCGCGTGTGCTCGATCGTTTCGACCTTCATCTTGCGCGTGGTCACCGACAGGCCGACAGACTCGCTGACCTCGCTCGATGCGTCGGTCGCGCCCAGCCGCTTCGCGTGCTCGAGCGCGGCGAGCGCCAGCTCGCGCAGCCGATCGTCGGACAGGGAAAAGATCGAGCTCATCGACACCTCGTCGCTGCCGCGCCTCAGCGCAGCGGGCCGCTATCATAGCCGCCGATGATCGACCCGCCCCTCGACGAACGTCCGAGCAAGACACAGCGCAAGCAGGCGATGGACGCGCTGCAGGCGCTCGGCGCCGAGCTCACAAGGCTCGCGCCCGAGCAGCGCGCGCGCATCGAGCTGCCCGACGCGCTGCGCGAGGCGATCGACTTCGTCGACCGCATCGCGAGCTTCGAGGCGCGCCGGCGGCAGATGCAGTACATCGGCAGGTTGATGCGCTCGGTCGACGCCGAGGCGATCCGCGCGGCGATCGGCCGCGCCACCGGCGACTCGAAGGAGGCGGTCGCGCTGATGCACCGGGCCGAGCGCTGGCGCGACCGTCTGCTCGACGACGACGGCGCGCTGACCGAATTCCTCGGCGCACATCCGCAAACCGATGCGCAGCGGCTGCGCGCGACGATCCGCGCCGCGCGCCGCGAACGCGATTCGCAAAAGCCGCCAAGGCACGCACGGCTGCTCTATCGCTGGCTGCACGACATCTTGAGCGCGGAGCCCACCCGATGAGAGCACAGCGTGCGCATCCGGACGAGCTGATCGTCGGCCTCGTGTCGATCTCCGACCGCGCATCGGCCGGCGTCTATGCGGACCAGGGACTGCCCGGGCTGCGCGAATGGCTCGGCCGCGCGCTGAAGTCGCCGTGGCAGGCGCACGAGCGTCTGATCCCGGACGAGCGCGCGACGATCGAGACCACGTTGATCGAACTGGTCGATGCGGTCGGCTGCGATCTCGTGCTGACCACCGGCGGCACGGGTCCTGCGCGGCGCGACGTTACCCCCGAGGCGACCCTCGCGGTGGCCACGCGCGAGCTGCCCGGCTTCGGCGAACAAATGCGGCGCATCTCGCTCGAGTTCGTTCCGACCGCGATTCTGTCGCGCCAGGTCGGCGTGCTGCGCGAAACCGCCGACCATGCGGCGCTGATCATCAACCTGCCGGGGCAACCCAGGGCGATCCAGGAAACACTCGAAGGCCTGAAGGCTGCCGACGGCACGGTCAAAGTACCGGGCATCTTCGCGGCGGTTCCCTATTGCATCCAGTTGATCGGCGGACCGTACGTCGAAACGAACGACGCGGTGTGCAAGGCGTTCCGGCCCAAGGCGGCGCTGCGCGCCTGACGGTCCGCCTCGTCGATTGCGCCGCACTGCGCCGCGCGCGAGCCTAACCACAACCCGCACAGCTCTTTTGCCCGATCGCGCCGACCGATGAACACGAACCCGCATTCCGCGCCCGGCGAACAGCAGCCGGCCCCGCTGGAGGCCGTCGAACTGCAGACCGTCGCGAATCCGGCGGCCACCGTGATCTGGCTGCACGGTCTCGGCGCCGACGGCTACGACTTCGTGCCCGTCGTGCGCGAACTGGCGTCGCTCGGCGCGCCGCCGGCGCGCTACGTCTTTCCGCACGCACCGATGCGGCCGGTGACGATCAACGGCGGCTACGTGATGCGCGCCTGGTACGACATCCTGGGCACGGATCTCGAGGGGCGCGAAGACGAAGCGGGTATTCGCGCTTCACAGGCCGCCGTCGAGCGCCTGATCGAGCGCGAAGTCGCACGGGGTACGCCACCGTCGCGCATCGTCCTTGCCGGGTTCTCGCAGGGCGGCGCGATCACGCTGCAAACCGGGCTGCGCCGGACGCAGCCGCTCGCGGGGCTCGTCGCGCTGTCGTGCTACCTGCCGCTGGCGGACCGCTTCGAGGCCGAGCGCCATCCGTCGAGCGCACGCGTGCCGGTGTTCCTCGCGCACGGCAGCGCAGACCCGATCGTTCCGGTCGCGCGCGGCGCCGCCGCCCGCGACCGGCTCGCCGCGCTCGGCCAGCCGGTCGCGTGGCACGAATACCCGATGCCGCATTCGGTGTGCGCAGAGCAGATCCGCGACATTGCCGCGTTCCTGCGCGAGGTCCTGCGCTGAGCGAATTGCGCGGCGCGCAGGCGGCAATTCAAGGGCCTGCCGCCGCCATGTAAGAAACGCGCCGACACGCGGCCCGGGTAAGGCGCGGCAGCGGCCGGCTTATCCGGCCGCTGCGCGCGGCAGACCGCGTCCACAATGCACACCATTCGCAGGACGCCGCATCGACGAAGCGTCCGCATCCAGAAACGCGACCTTGTGGGGGTCAGGACATGAACGAGCCGGTCGCGCGCGGGCATCCGCGCAGATATACGCAGCTTCCGCGGTACTTCCGCTGGTTCTCCGAGCATTGTGTGCTGCGCCAGCTCGACGAGTCGGACGTCGCGCGCATCCTCGAAGCCTCCGTGCATCCTGCGTGCGATGGCTGCGGCACGATGGCTGTGCCGCGCAGCGCGGCCGACGTCGCGCAGTTCGTGCGCGCTGCGCAGGCCGACTGGCAGCGCGGCGCGCGTTACGCGATGGCGCTGGTGCGCAAGCAAACGCACGAGTTCGTCGGCTGGATCGAACTGCGCGCGACCGCCGAACGCGGCGCGTGGATGCTCGACTGGTTCGTCCATCCGCGCTTTGCCGGCACGGCGATCGCCGGCGAGGCGGTCACGGCCGCGGCCGACCTGATGTTCTCGGCGCTCGACGCGCAGCGGCTGCTGGCGACCTGCCCACCGGGTCACGCCGCCGTGGAGCGCGCGCTGAACGACGCCGGCTTCATCGAGTTGGCGCCGGCGGGCAGTGTCGATCGCGCCACCGGATGCGCGCGGCCGCACGCCTTGCACGAGCTGGGCCGACGCGACTGGCTCGCGATGTGCCGCGAACGCGAAGCGCTGCCTGCACCTGCGGCCGGCGCCACGTTCGGCCGACGCATGGAACTGGCGCTCGCGTAGACGGTTTTCTCCCTCCTCAAGAGAAGTCTCGGGCGGCGGGCGCGCCGCCCGCTTTATTTCATCATCGCTGCACGCGGTCGACGCTGAACCTGCCGGCACCGAAAGCCGCGACCATCAGCATGCCGCCGAAGATCGCCAGGTTCTTCCAGAACGCCAGCATCTCCGGATACTGTTTGTCGGCGGGCAGCGTCCAGTACGGGTGAAACAGGAACATCGTCGCGAGCGTGAAGACCGCCAGCACCAGCGCGGCCCAGCGCGCCTTCCAGCCCATGACAACCGCGATGCCGGCGACGATTTCGACCAGGATCGCGATCACGGCGCCGACCTCGGGTAGCGGCAGGCCTTTTGAAGCGATGTAGCCAGCGGTCGCCGCAAATCCGCCGATCTTCGCGATCCCGGATTTGACGGAAATCCCGGCCATCGCGATGCGTCCGATCAGCGCGAACAGGTCCAGCAGCGCGTTTATCGCGAGTCCTCATCGGTTCAGGGCAGGTCGAACACCAGCACCTCTGCCGCCTTGCCGGCGCGCAACGCGATGCTGCGCTCGGCGGAAATCATCGCAGCATCGCCGGCAGCGAGCGCGTTCCCATTGACCGTGATTGCGCCGCGCGCCACATGCACGTAGCCGCGCCGGCCCCGTGCGAGCGCGATCTCGGCCGATTCGTCCCCGTCGAAAAGCCCCGCGTAGACCCGCGCGTCCTGGTGGATCGTCACCGCGCCGTCTGCGCCGTCGGGCGCGGCGACAAGCCGCAGCCGCCCGCGCCTTTCGGCATCGCCGAAGTGCTTTTGCTCGTAGCTCGGCTCGATGCCGGTCGCCGCCGGTTCGATCCAGATCTGCAGGAAATGCGTTTCGCGATCCTGCGCGCGGTTGAACTCCGAATGCTGCACGCCCGTGCCCGCCGACATCCGCTGCACGTCGCCGGGACGGATCACCGAGCCGTTGCCGAGGCTGTCCTTGTGCGCCAGCTCGCCCGCGAGCACGTAGCTCACGATCTCCATGTCGCGATGGCCGTGCATGCCGAAACCGGTGCCCGGCGCGATGCGATCCTCGTTGATTACGCGCAGGGGGCCGAAGCCCATGTGGCGCGGATCGTAGTAGTCGGCGAACGAAAAGCTGTGGAAGGAACGCAGCCAGCCGTGATCCGCGTAGCCGCGTTCGGCACTGCGACGCAGGGTGATCATTTCGTTTCTTCTCCGCAAGACGCCGGTTCGCGCGAACCTCTACAGGGGGCGGCCATGCCCCTCGCAAAAAACAGCATCTTGATTCAAATCGACGGCGCGGTCATCGGCCGCGAGCTGAACGATCCGTCGCGCCAAACGCACCGGCGCCGCGCTGATCCGAGGGCCGACCGAGCGCAGCCGGGGCGATGTGCGCGACGCGTGACCCGGCGAACTCAGGAACCCTGCGCGGCGCGCGGCGCGGGTCCACCCGCCGCATCGGTC
>CAZIJU010000151.1:0-6424 GCA_964539745.1 uncultured Burkholderiaceae bacterium
GTTCAGAATTTCCACCACGTCGGGATAAATTTCTAAATCACCGGTGGAAAGTTTTTGGTTTCTGGTTTCTTCCGGTCGTAGGCTGACTGGGCCGGTTACAGAGATGACGTCTTCGTTTTTCAGGCCGGTTTCGCCGCCGCCTTGACCGTCGGCCACTGCCGCCGCGAGATCGGCAACCGCTCGGGCGTGTCCTTCAGCAGCACTTCCCAGTGCCCTTCGCTCGCCTCGCCGTCGGCATCGACGGTGCCCTTGACGCGCTGGAAACCAAGGATCGACTTACGTGCCACCAGCGCGTTGCGGTGGATTCGCACGAAGCGCTCGCCGAACTCGCGCTCGAGCGAGGTCAGCGATTCTTCGGTCAGATGTTCGCGCGTCGGCGTGCGGATCGTCACGTACTTCAGTTCCGCGCGCAGATAGATCACGTCTTCGATTGGCACCAGGATCATCTTGCCGCGTTCGGAGACCGTCAGGTGCGTGCGCGCCGCGCCGAGCGTACGCGCGACCTGCTCGAGCCGCGGCTCGTTGGGTCTGAGCCGCTGCGCGCGCGCGAGCGCGCCCACGAGCCGCTCGGCGCGCACCGGCTTGAGCAGATAGTCGAGCGCCTGGACCTCGAAAGCTTGCAGCGCGTGCTCGTCGAACGCGGTCACGAAAATCACCGCCGGCGGCGGATGCTGCGCGGTCGAACGCGCAGCCAGGTGCCGTGCGACCTCGATGCCGTTCATGTCGGGCATCATGATGTCGAGCAGCACGACATCGGGTTTGAGCCGTTCGGCCGCGGCGAGCGCGTGCACGCCGCCCTCGGCCTCGCCGACCAGCTTCAGCGGAACCTGTCCGGCGCAGTCGCCGAGCAGTTGCGCCATGCGCGCGCGCGCCGGCGGTTCGTCGTCGACGATCAGGACGTTCAGCATCTTCGGTCCCTATCCCTGCGCCTTGTGCTCCACCGGAATGCTCATCAGCAGTTCGAAACGTTCGCGCCGAACGCGCGTCTGCAGCCGCGCTTCTAGGTCGTAGATCAACGCGAGCCGGCCACGGATGTTGGCGAGCCCGATCTGGTTGCCTTCGCGCTGGATCGGCTCCCTGGCTATCGGATTGCTGACGAAAATCTCAAGGTTGAAGCCGTGCTGACGAATCCTAACCACGATGTCGCAGCGGCCAGCCATCTTTTCGGCCCCGTATCGCACCGCATTTTCGATGATCGGCTGCAAAAGCAGCTGCGGGACCCGGGCACGCGGGTGCACGGCACCGATTTGCCAGTCGACCTGAAGCCGGTCGCCGAGCCGGGTCTGCTCGATCTCGACGTACTTGCGGCACAGGTCCAGTTCCTGCTCCAGCGGCACGAGCTTGCGTACGTCGCCCATCACCGCGCGAAACAGCTCGGCGATGTTTTCCAGCATCCGCTCGGCGCGCGGGGGATCGGTTCGCACGACCGACAGGACGGCGTTCAGGCTGTTGAAGAAGAAGTGCGGCCGGATGCGCGACTGCAGCGCCTGGAACTTCGCCTCGATCACCGCCGGCGAATACGCCCGCGCGCGCAGTTCGAGGTAGTGCTGCGTACTGATGCCGGCAGCCAGCGCCACCAGCGGATAGGCGAGGCGCACCCAGCCGGACTCCGCCGGACCGATCGCGCCGAAGATCTGCATGAGCAGCGCCGTCAGCACGCACGGCACGCTCCACGCGATGCCCCGCTGCACGGCAGGCCGCAGCGGCGGCAGGCGGCGCCGCAGCAGGCACCAGGTCACAAGCGTCGTCAGCATGACCGGTTCGACCAGCGTAGCGAGGCTCAGGAACAGGCCGAACACCTGGTCGAGCCTCACACTGGCCACGACCGCGACGACCAGCGCGGCGACATTGGCGCCGATCGCCACGCGCAGCAGAACGCCCATGTTGCAACCGTCGGGGATCACGTGGCGCGGCGTCGGGACCGCGGCCTCGGCGCGCGACTCGATCGCAGAGCCCAACGCGGGGGGCGTCTTCTTCACGTAGACTTTTGATTCGGCAGCGATTTCGACCATCCACGGCGTCCGCTGCGCGCCGATTATGTCAGAGCCTCCCGTGACGCCGCCTACACCTGAGAACGCGACTTCGTCGCTGCACACGAAGGACAATGCCTGGTCGGGGCGCTTCGCCGAACCGGTCGCAGAGTTCGTGCTGCGGTTCACGGCGAGCGTGGGCTTCGACCGGCGTCTGGCGTTCGCCGACATCGAGGGGTCGCTCGCGCACGCCGCGATGCTCGCCAAGGTCGGCGTGCTGTCGGCACAGGATCTCGCCGACATCGAGCGCGGCATGGCGCAGATCCGCGGCGAAATCGAACGCGGCGAGTTCGCCTGGCAGCTCGCGCTCGAGGACGTGCACCTGAACATCGAGCGCCGCCTGACCGAGCTGGTCGGCGACGCTGGCAAGCGGCTGCATACCGGTCGCTCGCGCAACGACCAGGTCGCGACCGATCTGCGGCTTTATCTGCGCGGCGAAATCGACCGCATCGTCGCGGTGCTGTCGCAGTTGCAGTCGGCGCTCGTCGAGCAGGCTGCGCGGCACGCCGACACCGTGATGCCCGGCTTCACCCACCTGCAGGTGGCGCAGCCCGTCACCTTCGGCCACCATCTGCTCGCGTACGTCGAGATGTTCGAGCGCGACCGCGAACGCATGCTCGATGCGCGCCGGCGCGTGAACCGACTGCCGCTCGGCAGCGCTGCGCTGGCCGGCACCACGTTTCCAATCGACCGCGAGTTCGTGGCGCAGCGGCTGGGCTTCGAAGGCCTGTGCGAGAACTCGCTCGACGCCGTGAGCGACCGCGACTTCGCGATCGAGTTCTGCGCCGCGGCCGCGCTCGTGATGATGCACGTGTCGCGACTGGCCGAGGAACTCGTGCTGTGGATGAGTCCGCGCTTTGGCTTCGTGCGCCTGCCGGATCGCTTCACCACCGGCTCGTCGATCATGCCGCAGAAGAAAAACCCCGACGTGCCGGAGCTGGCGCGCGGCAAGACCGGGCGCGTCTACGGCGATCTGACCGCGCTGCTCGTGCTGATGAAAGGCCAGCCGCTCGCCTACAACAAGGACAACCAGGAAGACAAGGAGCCGGTGTTCGACGCGATCGACACGGTGCTCGACACGCTGCGTGCGTTCGCCGAAATGGTGCCGGGCATCGAGGTCGGCGCGCAGGCGATGCGCCGCGCAGCCGCCGAAGGCCATGCCACGGCCACCGACCTGGCGGACTACCTGGTCAAGAAAGGCATGCCGTTTCGCGACGCGCACGAGGCGGTGGCCCGCGCGGTTCGCCTGGCGGCCGGGCGCGGATGCGATCTGGCGGCGCTGCCGTTGCCGGAGCTGCAACGCTTCGCGCCGGTGATCGGTCCGGACGTCTTTGACGTTCTGACGCTGGAGGGGTCGATCGCCGCGCGGGCGCATGTCGGTGGTACCGCACCGACACGGGTCGCCGAGCAAGTCGAACGCTGGCGCGCTCGGCTGGCTGCGCGTTAAGGAGAACTACGCAGCGCGCGGGTCGGCCGCCGCGAATATCATGCCGGCTCCGCGCGGACGACCGGCCGAAGGGGGAGACGACGATGGAACTGCTCTTGCGCATCTCGCGCGCGATCGATGCGCTGAACGAACGCGTCGGCCGCACCGTGCTGTGGCTGGTGCTGGTGGCGGTGCTGATCAGCGCCGCCAACGCGGTCGTGCGAAAGGTGTTCAGCGTCAGTTCGAACGCTTTCCTCGAAGTCCAGTGGTATCTGTTCTCCGCGATTTTCCTGCTCGCCTCCGGCTACACGCTGCTGCGCAACGAACACGTGCGCATCGACGTCGTGCTGCACCGCTTCTCCAAGCGCACGCAGATATGGATCGACGTCTTCGGGATCGTCGTTTTCCTGCTACCCGCCGCGGCGCTGATCGGCTGGCTCGCCTGGCCGCTGTTCGTCAAAGCCTACGTCTCAGGCGAGATGTCCGAGAACGCCGGCGGCTTGATCCGCTGGCCCGCGTACCTGCTGATGCCGATCGGCTTTTTCCTTCTAGTGCTGCAGGGCATCTCGGAACTGATCAAGCGTGTGGCGTTTCTGCAAGGGCTGATTCCGGACCCGACCGCGCGCAAACAGCAAAAAACGGCTGAGGAGGAGCTGGCCGAGGCGATCAAGGCCGAGGCCGAGGCAGCCGGGAGAGCCAAATGACTTCGTTCGTCGCGGCCAACATCGCCCCGATCATGTTCGCGGGGCTGGTGTTCTTCCTGCTGCTCGGGTTTCCGGTGGCGTTCTCGCTCGCCGCCTGCGGCCTGTTCTTCGGATTCGTCGGCATCGAACTGGGGCTGTTGCCCGCGACGCTGTTCCAGGCGCTGCCGCTGCGACTGTTCGGCATCATGAAGAATGACACGCTGCTCGCGGTGCCGTTTTTCACGTTCATGGGGCTGATCCTCGAACGCAGCCGGATGGCTGAGGATCTGCTCGACACGATCGGACAGGTCTTCGGTCCGCTGCGCGGGGGGCTGGCCTTCGCGGTGATCTTCGTCGGCGCGATGCTGGCCGCGACCACCGGTGTGGTCGCCGCCTCGGTGATCTCGATGGGGCTGATCTCGCTGCCGATCATGCTTCGCTATGGCTACGACCGGCGCGTCGCCACCGGTGCGATCGCCGCCTCGGGCACGCTGGCGCAGATCATCCCGCCTTCGCTGGTGCTGATCGTGCTGGCCGACCAGCTCGGGCGCAGCGTCGGCGATATGTACCGCGGTGCGTTCGTGCCCGGCTTCGTGCTGACCGGGCTGTACGCCGGGTACATCCTGCTGATTGCGCTTTTCAAGCCGCAATGGGTCCCGGCACTGCCGCCCGAGGCACGCACGATCCGCGAGGACGACGGCTCGAGCGGCCTGAAGTCGCTCGGCGCGCTCGTCGTGCTTTCCATTTTGGTCGCATACCTGTTCGAACGTTGGTATGGAGGGATTTACCCGAACGCCAGCACGGAGGAAGTGGTCGTCCTGACGCTGATGGCGGCTATCGGCGCGGCGTTTGCGCTCGCCGTGATCAACAAACTGCTGCGGCTGAACCTGCTGTCGCGCATGGCCGAGCGGGTGACCTTCGTGCTCATCCCGCCGCTGGCACTGATCTTCCTGGTGCTCGGGACGATCTTCCTCGGCGTGGCGACACCGACCGAAGGCGGCGCGATGGGTGCGACCGGCGCGCTGATCATGGCGCTGGCGCGCAAGCGGCTGACCTGGTCGCTGCTAAAGCAGGCGATGGACACGACCGCCAAGCTTTCGTCGTTCGTGCTGTTCATCCTGATCGGCGCCACCGTGTTCAACCTGGCGTTCCAGGCGGTGGACGGCAACCGCTGGGTGGAGCATCTGCTGTCGGACCTGCCGGGCGGGAAGCTCGGATTCCTGATCGTCGTGAACGTGCTCGTTTTCGTGCTCGCGTTTTTCCTCGATTTCTTCGAACTTGCGTTCATCATCGTCCCGCTGCTTGCACCCGTGGCCGAAAAGCTGGGTATCGATCTGATCTGGTTCGGCGTGTTGCTGGGCGTGAACATGCAGACCTCGTTCATGCACCCCCCGTTCGGCTTCGCACTGTTTTACCTGCGCAGCGTGGCCGCCCACGATGACTACACCGACACGGTCACCGGCAAGCGGATCGCCAAGGTCACGACCGGGCAGATCTACTGGGGTGCAGTGCCGTTCGTGTGCATTCAGATCGTCATGGTCGCGCTCGTGATCGCCTTCCCCGGGCTTGTGACCGGCGCGCTCGACCAGGGACCGAAAACCGACATCGACAAAATCAGGATCGAGATCCCGGCAAGCCCCGATTACGAGCAGCAGCCCGGGCTGGAGGCGCCGAGGGACAAACCGGTCGAGGCGCCAGTGCAGGAAGAAGATCCGACCAAAGCGATCCTGCGCGCGCTCGAAGAACAGAAAAAGTGATCGAAAAGCCCCGCCGTGGCGGGGCTTTTCTTCCGGTGCAGGACCTGCCTACAGCTTCTGCGCCGACATGAAGTTGTCGAACTCGCGCTCGGCCACGCGGAACCAAAGCACCTGGTCGGCGCGGAACTTCGACCAGTCCTCGTAGACCTTCTTCCAGTTCGGGTTCTTCGCCGACAGCTCCGAGTACAACGCCTGTGCCTCCTTGAACGCGGCTTCCATGACCGGCCGCGGCATTGGTCGCAGGACCGCACCGGCCGCCACCAGCCGCTTCAGCGCCGCCGGGTTGCGGGCGTCGTAGCGCGCCTGCATCACCACGTGCGCATGGGTCGCGGCCGCCTCGACCATCGGCTTGTACTCGGCCGGCAGCGCGTCCCATGCCTTGGCGTTCACGTACAACGAGAGCTGCGGGCCACCTTCCCACCAACCGGGGTAGTAGTAGTACTTCGCGACCTTGTGGAACCCGAGCTTCTCGTCGTCGTACGGGCCGACCCATTCGGTGGCGTCGATCGTGCCCTTTTCCAGCGCCGG
>CAZIJU010000152.1:0-6366 GCA_964539745.1 uncultured Burkholderiaceae bacterium
CGAGCTTCATGAACGGCACGATCACCGTGCCCATCAGGTCGCCGATCTTCAGCGTGCGCTTGCCGCCGCACAGGATCGTCGCGCCGGTGTCGTCGCCGTGCGCCAGCGCGCCGGTCATCACGTTAATGCAGTGCATGCAGCGGACGCAGTCGCGGTTGTCGATTTCCAGCGCCTGCGTGTCGTTCACCGCCACGCTGGAGATCGAGTCGCCCTTGCGGACCTCCTTGATCTCCTTGATCTGGATCGCCTTGGTCGGGCAGCGCGCGACGACGTCGTTGACCAGTTCGGTCATGCCGTGCTTGGCGAACCACTTCTTCGCCAGCGCCTCGTCGGTCTTGATGTTGTCGCGCCAGGTGCCGATGATCGCCAGGTCGGCGCGCTGCACCGAGTTCATGCAGTCGTTCGGGCAGCCGGAGAACTTGAACTTGAACTTGTACGGCAGCGCCGGACGGTGGATGTCGTCGAGGAAGTTGTTGATGATTGTCCGATGCGCCTTGGCTTCGTCGTAGCACGACTGCTCGCAGCGCGCGTGCCCCACGCAGGACATCGACGTGCGCACCGCGGGACCCGCGCCGCCGAGGTCGAAGCCCAGTTCGTTGATCGCGTCGAAGGCGTCCTGCACCTTGTCGCTCTTGACGCCCTGGAACATGATGTCGCCGCTCTGGCCGTGGAAGGCGATCAGCCCCGAGCCGTGCTCCTCCCAGATGTCGCACATCTTGCGCAGCACGTCGGTCGAGTAGTGCATGCCCGCCGGCGGCATCACGCGCAGCGTGTGGAACTCGGCCGCGTCGGGGAACATCGGGTTGCCGTTTTCATCCTTCAGCTCGGTGAAGCGCGGAATCACGCCGCCGCCGTAGCCGAACACGCTGACGGTGCCGCCTTTCCAGTAGCCCTTGCGCGTCTCGTACGAAGTCTCGAGTTGGCCGAGCACGTCGACCATGTAGTTCTTGTCCTTCGCCAGTCGCTTCAGTCCAGTCACGAAGCTTGGCCATGGACCGCTTTCGAGCTCGTCGAGCATCGGGGTTTCGTGCATCGGCTTAGCCATTTTGTTCAAGCCTCCTGCTGAGTCGGTCCATGCGGGACCCGGGATCACGGCCGTCGTCGACCGGGGTGCGCGTCCGCCTTCACCGGTCACCGTCTACGCGATGTCGGCGCAGCGAATCTCGGCGGCATCCTACGGTCCGCCGTCTGCGCCAACCATCACCCGCGATGATTACGCGGATAACCCCAAAGGGAGGGGTCCGCAGCCAACCCGGGTGATGGCACGCTGCAAGGTGAGCGGGCTATAGATGCACGGTGGACAATGCCGCCGCGATCGCGGCGGGCGCCGCGGCGCCAAGCGGATGCACAATGCGCCCCTTGCGAACGACCCGCGACGACCGAAGACACCGATGGACGCAAACGACCCGCCCGCGCGCCGGGACATAGGCGACGACAAGCTGACTGTGACCGCGCTCACCAAACTGCGCGCACCCATCGGCGGACAGGAGATCGAACTGCAGCAGATCGACTACGTGATCGGCGGGCTCAGCCTGCTGCGCATCCGCATTCGCGAGGGGCGCCGGCATACGGTGTTCGACATCGACGCGGCCACCGCGACCGCCTGGGGCGAGGCAATGCTGCGCTGGGGGCAGGCGCACGCCGGCGCTGCGGAGCGCGCGCCATGAACGCCGCGAACGCGGTCGACTTCGCGTTCGCCGTCAGCGGCGACCGCATCGGGCGCGACTACGCCGGCGGGCTTTACCGCGCGCTGGCGGCCGCCCTGCCCTGGCTCGACGACGAGCCGCTGGCCGGCGTGCATCCGATGCGCGGATTGACCCCATGCGCGGACGGGCTGATAGTCGGCGGGCGCACGCGCCTGCTGCTGCGCGCGCCGGCGCAACGCGCCGCCGACTGCGAGCGGTTGCAGGGCGCGCACATCGAAGTGCCCGCGCCGCTCGCGATCGGGCGCATCAGCGTGCGCGAGCTGCTCGCCTACCCGGTGCTGCACGCGCGGCTGGTCGTCACCGGCGCGGAGGACGAAGCCGACTTCGTCGCCGACGTGGAGCGCGGCGTCGCCGAGCTGGAACTCGACTGCGAGACGATCGTCGGCAAACGCGGCGAACTGCAGGCCGGCGCCGAGCGGCTGGTCGGCTTCAGCCTGATGCTGCACGGGCTGTCGGCCGCCGAGTCGCTGCACGTGCAGGAGCGCGGGCTCGGACTGCACCGCAAGCTCGGCTGCGGGCTGTTCGTGCCGCACAAATCGATTGCCGCGGTCGGCACGTGAGCCGTCGCGGGGAAGGAGTCGATCGATGAACACGCAGGCCGCCGTCACGCTGGACATGAGCGGGCTGTCGTGCCCGCTGCCGCTGCTGGGCGCGAAGAAGATCCTCGACGATCTGCCCGACGGCCAGCAGATGATCCTGATCTCGGACTGCCCGGGCACCGGCGACGATCTGCGCGCGTGGGCCGGCATCACCGGGCACGAGGTCGTGCGCACCGAGCGGCTCAACGGCCACCGCATCGCCTACACGATCCGCCGCAACGCCGGGCCGGCGCGCTTCGGCGGCAACGTGATGCTCGACCTGCGCGGCGCCGCCTGTCCGGGGCCGATCGTCGAAGCCGAACGGCTGCTGCACGGGATGCAGGCGGGCGAAGTGCTGGTGTTGATCAGCAACTGCCCCGGCATCTGCGCCGACGTCGAAGCCTGGACCGCCAACAGCGCGGTCGAACTGATCGACCGCTTCGAGCCGGCGCCGGGCGAGTACGAGTTCTATCTACGCAGAAGGTAGGGAGACACGATGGCATACGAAGTCAACGGCAAGGTGCTGGAGGTCGACGACGAGGGATATCTGCTCGAGCCGGACTTCTCGAACGAAGTCTGCGCGGTCATCGCGCAGGCCGAAGGCATCGCGCTGACCGACGATCACTGGACCGTGATCAACTACCTGCGCGACAAGTACCGCGAGGACGGTCATACGCCGAACTACCGCAACATGCTGAAGGAGATCAGCGAGCTGCACCCCGGCTGGGACAACAAGCGGCTGTACGACCTGTTTCCGCTTGGCCCCGCCAAGCAGGGTGTGCGCGTCGCCGGTCTGACCAAGCCGTTCGGCAAAGGCGGCTACTGAAGAAGGCGTGGCCATGAGCACGCGCTCGATCCGCACCAAGAGCCGCTGGTTCAACCGCGCCAAGGCGCGCGATCCGGAGGTGCTCGCCAGCGTGGCGGCGTTCAACGCCTGGCGGCTCGGGCTGAACACGATCAAGCGCATGCGCAGCGCGCACTTCGAGATCGAAGCGAGCCCGCAGTACTTTGCCTTCCTCGCCGAGTACCTGGTCTTCCTGATCCAGATCGCCGATCGCTTCGCGTTTTCGCGGCTGGCGCTGCCGCAGCGGCGCGCGTTCACCGTCGCGATGGTCAAGTCGCTCGCCGATCAGATCGCCGAAAACCGCGCGCGCCTGCTCGGCGACGACCATGACGCGGTACGGCGCGACTTCATCGACCTCTACAACACGCGCGCGGACGATTACGCCGCGCTGCCCTTCGACGACAAGCTCGGCCCCGACTACGCATTCATGCGCTACTGCAGCCAGGCGCTGCGCGAAGTGGCCGCCCCCGAGGACCGCGCCTGGATCGCCGACCAGTTGATGTCGTACGAAGCACCGGATGCGATCGCCACGCTGCGGCGCGTGCTCGACAGCGCGGTATCGACCGCCGGCGCGATCAGCGCCGCCAACGACGAAGAGCCGACCGAACCCGGCCCGCTGCCGGAAATGCCCGGCGCGGACGCGCCGCTCGGCGATCCTATTCCGCCCGAGTGAGCTGCCGGTGACGATGCACGACGTGCGCCGGCCGCGCCACTTCGATCTGGACGATCGCGATGCCTACCTCGCCTGGCGCGAGCGCAAGCTGGCTTCGTATCCCGCGAGCGTCGATGCGCTCGTCGTCGAGGTCGGCGACCCGGAGCGGCTGACCGCCGCCGAGCGCGGCGCGCTGCTCGAACGCTGCGCGCGCGCCAACATGGCCGTCTACGCCGCCCCGCCGCGCATGCACGGCGCCCAGGACGCGTTGCGCGCCATCGGCGCACAGCTCGGCCTGCGCACCCTCGACGTCAACTACCTGGCCGACGACGACGGCATCACGCCGCTCGCGGTCGCCGCCAGCGGCACGCGCACGCAGTACATCCCGTACACCAACCGCGCGATCCGCTGGCACACCGACGGCTATTACAACCCGCCCGAGCGCGCGATCCGCGCGATGCTGCTGCACTGCGTCCAGCGCGCGGAACACGGCGGCGAAAACCGCCTGCTCGACCACGAGCTCGCCTATATCGCGCTGCGCGACGCCGACCCCGAATACATCCGCGCGCTGATGCGGCCGCATGCGATGACGATCCCCGCCCGGTCGGAGGAAGGTGAAGTCGAGCGCGGCGACCAGACCGGGCCGGTGTTCTCGATCGACGCCGACGGACACCTGCACATGCGCTACACCGCGCGCACGCGCAGCATCGCATGGGAAGACGCTCCGGGCGTGCGCGCGGCCACGCAAGCGCTCATGAAGGTGCTCGAGACCGATCCGCATGTGCTTCGCGTTCGCCTGGAGCCGGGCATGGGTCTCGTCTGCAACAACGTGCTGCACGACCGCGCCGCCTTCACGGATTCCGACGGGCACCGCCGGCTGGTTTTGCGCGCTCGCTATTACGAGCGCATCGCGCTGCCAGACTCGGTTGCATCGGCTTGAGGGGCACCCTCCCGAAGGTGCAGAAGCATTGCAACGCGGAGCAAATCTCGCGAAACCGCGGCCAACGCACGCCGCGGACGCCAAAGACCCGGCCGCGCTGCCGCCAGGCCTGAATGCGACGACGTGTCCGACCATCTCGGCAGCGAGCGAACTGCAGTACTTCGACCGCCAATTGTCTCGGCGGCAAATCCCCGGGGCAGCCAACGTCGGCGTCCAGACCCTGCGCGCGTGCAGCAGCGTGGCCGACGCCGCGATCGCTCCAACCCAGACGCTTCGTGAGTGAGAGATCAGGCAGCCTCGCGCTTACGCGCGCTGGCAGAAGCGTTCGAAGCCCTGAGACAACCAAGGCCCGCGCATGGCAAATCGTCCGCGCAGCGAATCGCGTCCAGGCGGGCGGATCACCGCGTCATCGAAGCGAACCTTGACGGTGGTGACCTGCCCCCTTCAGCCGTACCAGCGTTTCGGAACGCCGCGCTGCGCGCGCCCTTGAGCCGTTCGATAGCGTCGCGACCGGAGCAGGCAAAAGGAAAAGAGCTCGATCGTTGACTTCGGGGGAAGTCCTTGTAGCGTGGTTAGGCCGCATCGGGCGCATGAGGCACTTTCGGAACCGCGAGGTGCTCTGGCCAACCGTCGGGAAGGGGTGGAAGCTCCATTTCCCACAGGGGAACCACACGATGAATCCGCCCGTCGTTAGCGAACTCCATCACCGTTTCGCTACGCGCAATCACGGAGCCATCCGGACCGATGACCGCCCCACCCAGACGCACGATACTCTCGAACACAAAGAGGCCACTCGCCAAGACTAAGCGGCAATCCGGAAAGTTAGAGGTGGCTCCGCTTGTTTGAACACGAATTCGGCGCAGATAAGTGGATTGGCTGCGGTTTGAAATCGTTCGAACGGGTATGACGCAGTCTTGTCCACAGGGCTTGGTTGTGGTCAACGCGCTGGCCCGTAAGAGGCCGGAAGCGCGTTGTCCACAACCGCGCAGCGCCCTGTGGGCAAGGCGTGTTCATGGCTCAGGCCGCCGCCTGCATTGGCGTCAGCGTACCGAAGTAGATCGCGTCCGGCGTTTGCCCCTCATGCGCGGTGCGGCCGGCGCGCATTGTAGAAAGCGAAATACCGCCCGATCTGCTCACGCGCCGCGGCTACGCTGTCGTAGGCCTTCAGGTACACCTCCTCGTATTTGACGCTCTTCCACAGCCGCTCGACGAACACGTTGTCGCGCCACTGGCCACGCCCGTCCATGCTGATGGCAATGCCGTGGCGCTTCAGCACGTCGATGAAGTCGGTGCCGGTGAACTGGCTGCCCTGATCAGTGTTCATGATCTGCGGCGGCCCGAAGCGCGTGATCGCCTCGCTCAGCGCCTCGATGCAGAAGTCGGCTTCCATCGTGATCGAGATGCGGTGCGCCAGCACCTTGCGGCTGCGCCAGTCCAAGACGGCCGCCAGGTACACGAAGCCGCGCGCCAGCGGGATGTAGGTGATGTCCATCGCCCAGACTTGATTGGCCCGCTCGATGCTCAAGCCGCGCAACAGGTACGGATGCACCGGATGCTTCGGGTGCTTGCGACTGGTGTTCGGCTTGCGGTACAGGTAACCGGTAACTACGCGGCGCTCTTGACCGGAGTGGCGCGCTTGTCTATCG
>CAZIJU010000153.1:0-6357 GCA_964539745.1 uncultured Burkholderiaceae bacterium
GCACTGCCTTCACACGGCAGGGGTCACAGGTTCGAACCCTGTACCACCCACCACACCTTGCCGGAGCCCGCGATCGCGGGCAGTCCTGGCCGATACGGCGTACGAGCCGGCGCAGTAGGTACCTCCCCAACCCCGGATGGCGGGTCCGCCTCGGTGCACTTCGTTCGTGCGTGGCGGACAATTCGTGTCGTCACGACCGGTGCGGCCGCCGATGGCGCCACGCATCGATGGGGGTTTCATGTTGAAGCGATTTCTCGCCGCCGTGGGGCGGCTCGCCGCTTCTGCCGAGCGCGCCCAAGGCTTTCGCCTGACGCGCTACTTCACGTTGATGAGCCTGGCTGCGTTCGCCCTTGTCGGCGGCGCGCTGTTCGTCCTGGAGCGCAAGGAGGCGACCTTTTTCGCCCAGGTGCAGCGGGAGCAGGCCGAATTCTTCGCCCGGGCGCAGCAGGATCTGACGCGCGCTCACGAGGAGGCGGCGCGCAACGATCTGCTCGCCGCGCACGAGGCGGGGCACGTCAATCTGGCGCGCGTGTTCGCCAACGTCCTGTGGGAGCGGGACTTCGCGCCGTTCGTCGCGCGTGCGCAGCGGTTGCCGGCGGATCGCTGCCGTGCGCTCGGCAGCGCGGCCGATGCGGCGTCCGCAGCGCCGGCCGACCGTCAGAGGTCATGCTTCGCCGAGCTCGGCCGCCAGATCATGGAGCTGCCCGGCTTTGCCGCGCTCGACGCCCGAGCACGCGAGGCGATGCGGGCAAGCAACGTATTCAAGATCAAGGTCTTCGACCTGCGCGGCATCACCGTGTACTCGTCCGAGCATACGCAGATCGGCGAGGACAAGCGCGACAACCTCGGCTGGCAGAGCGCGGTCCAGGGCAAGCCGGCGAGCGAGCTGACACACCGCGACCGCTTCAGCGCGTTCGAGCGCGTCGTCGAGAATCGCGATCTGATCTCGAGTTACCTGCCCGTCTACGCGCCCGGCAGCGACCGCATCGTCGGGGTGTTCGAAATCTACTCCGACGTGACGCCGCTGATCGAACAGATCAAGCGCACGTCGGCGCAGATCGCGCAGCTCACGGCCGCCAACCAGCGCGCGGTCGAGCTCCGCGCACAGGAAAACGAGCGCCGCGTCGAGGCGAGTTCACGCTGGTTGCTGGGCATCGTCGGTGGATTGCTCGCGCTGCTGTACCTGTCGCTGCTGCTGATCGTTCGCATCGGCCAGAGGATCATCGACCGCCAGGCGCAGGCGCAGGCGCGCGCGGTGCAGCGCGAGCGGGAGTGGCACCGGGAGAAGATGACCGCGCTGGCGACGATGGCTTCGGCGATTTCGCACGAGGTGGGCAATCCGCTGATGACGATCACGCTGCTGGCTGAGGAGATCGTCGACGGCAAGAAGCGGGGCAACTGTTCCGACTGCCACCCCGAAGTGATTCTCGAGCAGGCCTGGCGCATCGCGCAGATGACGCGCGAAATGGGCGCGTTCGCGTCCGCACGCAGCGAATCGCGCGAACCCGTCGACGTGAACCGGATGGCAAAGGCCGTGTGCGACTTCCTGCGGTTCGACCGGCGCTACCGCGCCACGCCGGTCGAGTTTCGTCCGGCCGAAGATCTGCCGGCGAGCGCGGTCATTCCCGACCACCTCAACGAAGTGCTGATGAACCTGGTCCAGCTTGCCGTCGAAAGCGCGCCCGCGCGCGTCTCGGTCGAGACGGGGATGCGCGGCGAGCACGTGCTGGTCCGCATCGGCTGCGAAGGGCCCACCGGCGCTGCGGCGCCAGCACCGGCGGTGGCGACCGACGTGCGATTCGAAGCCGCGCAGCGCAGGATCGCCGAGATGGAAGCGCGTCTGACGATCGACGAAGGCGCCTTCTGCATCCTGCTGCCGGCCGCGGCCGAGCACACCGCGCAAGCCTGAGCGCCGCTGTCGTATCATCGGCGCCGCTTCCGACGACCGGCCCGCGTTGCGGGCCGTTTTTCATCAGACCGCCGTAGCGAAAGATCCGGATGACCGTCCGCACTCGCATCGCACCGAGCCCGACCGGGATGCTGCACCTCGGCACGGCGCGCACCGCGTTGTTTTCGTGGGCCTACGCCCGCCATCACGGCGGTCAGTTCATCCTGCGCATCGAGGACACCGACATCGAGCGGTCGACCGAAGAGGCCGTCCAGGTGATCCTCGACAGCATGGCGTGGCTGCAGCTCGATTACGACGAGGGGCCGATCCGGCAGACCGAGCGACTTCCGCGCTATCGCGAAGTGATCGAGAAGCTTCTCGCTGAAGGCAAGGCGTACCGGTGCTACGCGACTGTCGAGGAGCTCGACGAGATGCGCAGGCAGCAGATGGCGCGCGGCGAGAAGCCGCGTTACGACGGCCGCTGGCGGCCCGAGAACGCGCGCGGCAAGGCGCCGCCGCCGGGTGTGAGCCCGGTGATCCGCTTTCGCAATCCCGACACGGGCGAAGTCGCTTGGAACGATCTGGTCAAAGGGCCGATCGCGATCGCCAACAGCGAACTCGACGACCTCGTGATCGCGCGCGGCGCCGACTGGATACCGACCTACAACTTCGCGGTCGTCGTCGACGACATCGACATGCGGATCACGCACGTGCTGCGGGGCGACGATCACGTCAACAACACGCCGCGCCAGATCAACATCTACAGGGCGCTGGACGCGCCGCTGCCGCAGTTCGGTCACCTGCCGATGATCTTGGGGCCGGACGGGCAGAAGCTGTCGAAGCGGCACGGCGCGGTCAGCGTGCTGCAGTACGAGGCCGACGGCTTCCTGCCCGAGGCGTTGGTCAACTATCTCGCGCGGCTCGGATGGAGCCACGGCGACGCGGAGAAATTCACGCGAGCGCAGTTCGTCGAGTGGTTCGATCTCGATCACGTCAGCCGTTCGCCGGCGCAGTACAACCTCGAGAAGCTGCTCTGGCTCAACGGCGAATACATCAAGGAAGCCGACGACGCGCGACTCGCCGGACTCGTCGCGCCCCGGATCGAGCGCCGCGGCGGCGTCATCCGCGGTCCTGCGCTCGAGCGCGTCGTCGCGCTGCTGAAGAGCCGCGCGCGGACGTTGAACGAGCTGGCCGACGAGGCGTTGCTGTTCTATGGTCCGGTCGCGCCGAGCGACGAACTGATTGCGCGGCACTTGGCTGGCAAGAGCGTCGACGCGCTGCGCGCCTTTGCAGAGCGCGCCGCCTCGATCGCCTGGGAACGCGCGGCGCTGTCGGCGCTGCTCAAGCAACTCGTCGCAGACTACGGGCTGAAGATGCCGCAGATCGCGGTGCCGCTGCGGATCGCGGTGACCGGACGCGAGCAAACGCCCTCGATCGACGCGGTGCTTGAGCTGATCGGCCGCGACGCGGTGCTCGACCGGCTGAACAAGGCGCTAGCGCGCGCGGGCTGAAGCGGCTCAGTGCCAGGTGAGCGCGCGCATCGCGGCGGCCGTGCGGGTTTCCACGCCTAGCTTCTCGTAGACGTGCTGCAGGTGCTTGTGCACCGTGCGCGGGCTGATGCCGAGGATCGCCGCGATGTCGTGATCGGTCTTGCCGGCGGCGACCCAGCGCAGCACCTCGCGCTCGCGCGGCGTGAGCGGCAGCGCGACCGGTGGCGGTTCGATCCGGCGCGCCGGCGCACCGGGCAGATCGATCCCCGCCATGGCCTGCCCGAGCAGGTCTCGCAGGTCGGCCGCGGCCGAGCGCAGTTGTGCGAGCGCGAGCGCACGCCGATATAGCGCGCCGAGCGCGCCGCACGCCAGATCGAGCACGGCGCGGTCGCGTTCGCTGAAATCGCGCCCTTTGCGGTTGAACACGAAGCTCACGAGCCAGCGCGCGTCGACGTACAGCGGCAGCGCCAGCGCGTGGTCGAGTCCGACCCGCCGGTAGTACTCGTCGTACAAGGCCGTGTTGCGGAAGCGCGCGAACGGCACCGAGTCGCTGATCCGCCAGGCCACACGGCCGCCGTCGTAGCCGTGAAACCGCACCAGCGGGTGCTCCCGGAAATGGCGGTCGAACGCGGCGCGGTCGAGGGCGTCGATCCGGCAGCCTGGCGTGGACACCACCGCGCGGCGGCCGCTGGCCAAATCGCAGATCGATAGCGTGGTCAGTTCCGAGGCGACCAGTTCCGGCAGCAGCTCGACACCCGAACGCGCGAATGCCGCGACGTCATCCGCGGCCTGCGCGATCGCCTGCACCGCCTGCAACGCCGACCGGTAATCGCTCGAGCGCAACCGGATCATGCCGTCCCCGTCGATCCACCCGCCTACGCAATCCTGCCCATGGCGGGACCGCGTGCGAGCGCGTATCAGTATAGGCACCGCAAATCGATCGACCAGGAGGCGGCGATGACGGCGAGCAGCCACGCATGGGTGAAGGGCATTGGACTGACATTGGCATTCGCACTGGGCTGCGGCGCGGTGGCCGCCGGACCGCTGGACGGCCGCAGCTTTCAGGGCGTCTTTCTCGAGCGCGGCAAGACCTCGGGCGATGCGGACACGCTGACGTTCAAGGACGGGCGGTTCCGCTCGAGCGCATGCGACAGGTACGGCTACTCAGACGCGCCGTACCGCGCAACCGTTCAGGGCGATGTCGTGCACTTCGAAACCGAGACCGAGAGTCCGCGCTACGGCAGGCTGGTGTGGAAGGGCGTCGTGCGCGACGGCAGGCTCGACGCCACGGCGGTCGCGGTGCGCAGCGGCAAGGCGCCGGTGGAGAACTGGGTCGTCGCAGGAGAGCGCAAGTGAGTGTGCTGGCGGAAACCCAAGTGACCTGCATGCTGCCGGTCAAGGATCTCGCGCGGGCGCGCGACTTCTACGAGCGGCGGCTTCAGCTTGCGCCGCTCGGTGCCAGGCCCGACGGCAAGTTCGTCTATCGCGTGGGCGGCACCGAGCTCGCGCTGTTTCCGAAACCCGAGGGAACGAAGGCCGAGCACACCGCGGTCAGCTTCAGGGTCGGCGACATCGCGCGTGCGATCGCCGAGCTGAAGGGGTGCGGCGTGGTGTTTGACGACTACGACCTGCCGGGCTTCAAGACCGTCGAGCACGTCTGCGTGCTGGGCTCGGAGAAGGCGGCCTGGTTTCGCGATCCCGAGGGCAACATCCTGTGCCTGCATGAAGACCTCGCCTGAAGCGGTCTACCACGAAGGCATGCGGCGGCTGCAGGACCGCTTCGACACACGCCGGCTGGCGGACCGTCTGGACGAGCGGCTCGCGCGCGCGGAGTTCAGCGACGAGGACCGCGCTTTCATCGAGAGCCGCACGATGTTCTTTATCGCCACCGCCGATGCGTGCGGGCGTCCCGACTGCTCTTACAAGGGCGGCATGGCCGGGTTCGTGCGCGTGATCGACCGCGACGCGCTTGCGTTTCCGAGCTACGACGGCAACGGCATGTTCCGCAGCCTCGGCAACGTGCTGGTCAACCCGGCGGTCGCGCTGCTGTTCGTCGACTTCGACGCGCCGCGCCGGCTGCGCGTCAACGCTACGGCACGCATCCAGCCGGATGATCCGCTGCTGGCGGGCTTTGCCGGCGCACAGCTCGTCGTGCGCGTGCGCGCCGGTCGCATCTTTCCGAACTGCCCGCGCTACGTCCACCACACGGCGCTCGTGGAGGCTTCGCGCGACGTGCCGCGCGCCGGCTACACGCCGCCGGTGCCGGCATCGAAGCGCTTCGAGGCGTTTCGCGACGTGCTGCCGCCGGGTGATCCGGCGCGCGAGCCATGACGCCAGGGAGGTCCCGATGAACGACACGCATTCACATGCCCGCACCGCCAAGGCCGAATGGAAGAACTTCGGACGTCCCGACGAGGTGCGCGAATTTCCGAAGGGCCGACTCGAATTGATCTCGATCGGCGGCGCGATGATCGGCCGCGCGATCTTCGAGCCCGGCTGGCGGTGGGCCACCTCGGTTCAGCCGATCGCGAAGACGACGAGCTGCGAGGCGCCGCACTTCCAGTACCACGTCTCGGGTGTGTTGCGCGTCCGCATGGACGACGGCACCGAATTCGACTGCCGGCCCGGCGACGTGTCGCTGCTGCCGTCCGGACACGACGCCTGGGTCGTCGGTGACGAACCTGCGGTGGTCGTCGACTTCCAGGGCATGATCGACTACGCGAAGGCGCTCTGAGACGCGCCCGGCCGCGCCGTCGGGTACGCCTCGGTCGATGCGCCGGCCCGGCGGTGTGGCCGCGAACGCGGCTCGGCACGTTCGCAGGCGCCGCCGGGGCGTCGGCTGCCGCTGCGCGCATCCTGCTTCGCGTCGCGGCGCACGGCCTCATTTGCCCGCGGCCTCGCCGCCGCTATAATGCGCGCCTTTCCGCGTGGGGGTATAGCTCAGCTGGGAGAGCGCTTGCATGGCATGCAAGAGGTCAG
>CAZIJU010000154.1:0-6160 GCA_964539745.1 uncultured Burkholderiaceae bacterium
AACGCGCGTAAGCACGGGGCCGCTGACCTCTCACTCATGAAATATCCGGGCTAGCAGCCCCTGAGCGGTGGAATGCTCCCGCTCGGCGTAGTGCTCGCAAAGCAGCAGCAGCGCGCGCAGCTCCAGATCGACATCCGGCTCGGCGCGGGCGCGCTCGGCGGCCTGCTCGGCCAGTCGGCGGCCGTCTTCGGGATTGACTCGGCCAGCCGTGATCGCCTGCGTGATCAGTGTCTGCGCCGGGTGCGGCGTCTGCGCGCCAGCGCCCGCGGCCAGCAGCAGGCACCAGGCGGCGTAACCCAACGATCGCAGGGGCGGAATCATGACGCGCCGATTCTGGCCGAACGTCGTGCGGCCGGTCTTCCAAAGAAACCGCCTGCGCAGCCGCTGCCGGCCCGATCAAAGCGGTCCGGCCGCGTCCCCGTCACCCGCGGTCGCCGACGATGTAGTGCTCGAGCTGCTCGATGATGAACTGCTGCTCGGAGATGATGTCCTTGACGAGGTCGCCGATCGAGACCAGCCCGATCAGCTTGCCGCCCTCCATCACCGGCAGATGGCGCAGGCGGTTTTCGGTCATCAGCGCCATGCACTCCTCGCTGGTCTGGTCGGGGCGCACGTACATCACGGGCGAGGTCATCACGTCGCGCACGAGGGTTTCCTTCGATGTGCGCGACATCAGGGCGACCTTGCGCGCGTAGTCGCGCTCGGTGATGATGCCGACGACCTTGTCGCCGTCCATCACCAGCAGCGCGCCGATGCCCTTTTCGGCCATCCGCGCGAGCGCATCGTAGACCGTCGCGGTCGGCGCGATGGTGTAGACGTTTTTGTCGCGCTTCGATTTCAGGATGCCGGCCACCGTCGTCATGCCTTGCCTCCGTCCGAAAGTGCAACAAGCCGCAGCATAGATTCACCGTCGCAGCGGCGCTAGCGCATGGCGGCCGGAGCGCGCGCCGCCGGCGCCGCCGGGGCGACTACCTCGCAAGCCAACGAAAGGCGATCATGCCCGCCAGCGTCAGCGCGAGCGAGCCCCCCATGTGCAGCGCGGCGTGGCCGGCTGCCCACGCGTACTGCCCGCGCAGGATGAGCGATACCGACTCGGCCGAAAAGGTCGAAAACGTCGTCAGCGCACCGAGGAATCCGGTAATCAGCCCAAGCCGCCACTCGGGTGCGATGCCCGGATACGCCGCGAAGAACTCGATCGCCGCACCGATCACGAAACCGCCGACCAGGTTGGCGGTCAGCGTGCCGAGCGGGACTTCGGGCCACAGCGGATTGAGCCACGCGCCGAGACCCCACCGCAGCCAGGCGCCGAACACTGCGCCGACGGCCACTGCGACGGCAGCGATCGCGCTCATCGCGGCATGTCGCGCTCGTTCCAGCGGTCGCGCGCCGCGTCGTCGGAGTCGCGTGCATCGACCCAGCGCGTGCCATCCGGCGTCGACTCCTTCTTCCAGAACGGCGCTTCGGTCTTCAGGTAATCCATCACGAACTCGCACGCGGCGAACGCATCGCCGCGATGGCTGCCGGTGACGACGACCAGCACGATCTGGTCGAGCGGCTTCAGTTCGCCGACGCGATGGATCACCAGGATTTCGATGACGTCCCAGCGACGCTTCGCCTGCGCGACGATGTCCTCGAGCGCGCGCTCCGTCATGCCCGGATAGTGCTCGAGCGTCATCGATGCAACCCGTGCGCCGTCGTTGCGGTCGCGCGCCACGCCGATGAAGCTCGCGACGGCGCCGACGCGAGGATCATCGGCGCGCAGTCTGGCGATTTCGGCGCCTGCGTCGAAGTCCTCGCGCTGCACGCGCACCGGCATGCCTAGCCTCCGGTCACGGGCGGAAAAAATGCGACCTCGGCGCCGTCGGTAAGCGCCGCTTCGTCGGTGGCCATCTGCTGGTCGACGGCAGCCCGGATCCGCCGGACCTCGCAGAACGCGCTCGCCCACGGGTCGCCGCGCGCGACGAGCCAGTCGCGCAGCGCCGCGACGGTCGCCACGCCGGATGGCAATTCGATCTCCTCGCGGTCGCGCCCGACGGCTTCGCGCAGCCGTGCGAAATAGAGCACCTTTACCTTCATGACAGCAGCTCGGCGAACGACAGATAGCGGACCGTATCGCCCCGCGTGATCGGACGATTCGGCGGGATGTCGACGAGGCCATCGGCCCACGCGGCCGACGTGAGCACAGCCGAATTCTGGTTGCCGAAGGCCTCGACCCCGCCTTGCGCGTTGACGCGAACGCGCATGAACTCGCGCCGCTTGTCGGGTTTTGGCAGATCGAAGTCGGCGCGCAGCGGCAGCGCGCGCGGTGTGCGTTCGGTCGCGCCCTGCCGCGCGAGGATGAACGGCCGTGCGAACAGCAGAAAGGTCACGAAGCTGGACACCGGATTGCCCGGCAGTCCGATGAACGGCACGCCGCGCACGTGGCCGAACGCAAGCGGTTTACCGGGCTTCATCGCGATCTGCCACAGATCGAGCGAGCCCTCCGCCTGCACCGCGGGCTTGACGTGATCCTCCTCGCCGACCGAAACGCCGCCGGAGGTGACGATCAGATCGGCACGCCCCGCGGCTTCGACGAACGCCGCTCGCGTGCGCTCGAGGTCGTCGGGGACGATGCCCAGATCGATCACCTCGCAGCCAAGTCGCACGAGCAGGCCGCGCAGCACGAAGCGGTTCGAGTTGTAGATGCGGCCCGGGGGCAGCGGCTCGCCCGGCATCACGAGCTCGTCGCCGGTGAACAACACCGCCACGCGCAGCCGCCGGTAGACGGTCAGCGTCGGCAGGCCGATCGATGCGACCAGCCCGCAGTCCTGCGGGCGCATCCGGTGGCCTGCGGCGAACACCTGCGCGCCGCGCGCGATGTCGAAGCCGGCGCGGCGAATCCAGGCCCCTGCCTTCGGCACCTCGTGAATCGTCACGCGGTCGCCGTCGGCCGTGGCCGCCTCCTGCATCACGATCGCATCCGCCCCCGGCGGCACCGGCGCGCCGGTAAAGATGCGCGCCGCGGTCCCGGGTTCGAGCGGCGCGCCCACTTGGCCCGCCGCAATGCGCTGCGACACGCGCAGCGTGGTCGGCGCGGCGGGAACGTCGGTCGTGCGCACCGCGTAGCCGTCCATCTGCGAGTTGTCCATCGGTGGGACGTCCATCGACGCGACGACCGCCTCAGCGAGAATGCGCCGGTCGGCGTCGAGCGTGGCGACCGCTTCGACGTCGGCCAGCGGCTGCGCCCGGTCGAGCAGGCGTGCGAGGGCTTCTTCGACGGAGAGCATCAGGGAAGCTGCAGATGCTGCGCGATGAACGCCGCAATCTTAGCCGCGTCGTTCAGATCGAGCACCGGCACCGAAGTCTCGATCGGATAGTCGGCGGCGACGGCGATCACGTTCGGATCGTTCGGATACAGCGGCGGCTCGGTATTGGTCGTGCGGCGAACCTCGATGCGCGGGATCCGCCCCTCGCTCTTGAATCCCTCGACGATGACGAGGTCGCACGGTGCAAGCTGGGCGAGCAGTTCGTCCAGCGTGGCGGCGCGCCGCGGCGTCTCCGTCAGCAGCGCCCAGCGCAGTTCGGTCGCGATCAGCACCTGCGCCGCACCCGCTTCGCGATAGCGGTACGAGTCCTTGCCGGGCCGGTCCATGTCGAAGCCGTGATGCGCATGCTTGATCGCCGCCACGCGCAGCCCGCGTGCGGCGAACAGCGGAATCAGCTTCTCGATCAGCGTGGTCTTGCCGGTGTTCGAGTATCCGATGAAGCCGATGATCCTGGGCGCCGGCTGCGCGCCGACGGCCGCCCGTCGCTGATGGTTGCCGCCGCTCATCGCGGTCACGCGCCCGCGCGCGCCTCGATGTAGCGCTTCAGTGCTTGCACGTCGGCCGGCAGCACGTCGAAGCGCTGCGGCCGCGACTCGAGGTCGGCGTAGGCAGCCGGGCGCTGCGGCGGGCGCCCGATCGCCTCGATGATCGTCTCCGCGAACTTTGCGGGCTGCGCGGTTTCGAGGCAGATGGTCGGAACCCCCCGCTCAAGGTGCGCGCGCGCAACCTTGACGCCGTCGGCCGTATGCGGATCGATCAGCACGCCGGACGATTCGTAGATCGCGCGGATCGTCGCGAGGCGATCGGCATGCGTGCTCGACCCGGAGACGAAACCGGACGCACGCATCCTGTCAATCCACGGCGTGCCGGCCAGATCGAACTCGCCGCGCGTATCGAGCTCCCACCACAACTCGCGAACCACCGCCGGATCGCGGCCGACCAGATCGAACACGAAACGCTCGAAGTTCGACGCCTTGCTGATGTCCATCGACGGACTGCTGGTCGCGCGCGTCTCGGCCGGCTTGCGCGGACGGTAGCGGCCGGTGCGGAAGAACTCGTCGAGCACGTCGTTCTCGTTGGTCGCCAGCACCAGACGCGCGATCGGCAGCCCCATCTGTTTTGCGATCCAGCCGGCGAGGATGTTGCCGAAGTTGCCCGAAGGCACGGCGAACGCGACGCGCTCGTCGTTGCCGCGTGTGGCCGCGAAATAGCCTTTGAAGTAGTAGATGACCTGCGCGGCGACCCGCGCCCAGTTGATCGAGTTGACGGTGCCGATCCGGTAGCGCCGCTTGAAGTCGAGGTCGTTCGACACCGCCTTGACGAGGTCCTGACAGTCGTCGAACACGCCTTCGACCGCGACATTGAAGATGTTCGCGTCCTGCAGCGAATACATCTGCGCGCGCTGGAACGCGCTCATGCGTCCGTGCGGCGACAGCATGAAGACGCGGATTCCGCGGCGACCGCGCATCGCGTATTCGGCGGCGGCGCCGGTGTCGCCCGACGTCGCGCCCAGGATGTTCAGCGTCCCGTCCCGCCTCGCCAGCGCGTGCTCGAACAGTCCGCCGAGCAGCTGCATCGCGATGTCCTTGAATGCGAGCGTCGGTCCGTTCGACAGCTCCAGCAGCGCCAGGTCCGGTGCGAGCCACCGCAGCGGTGTGATCTGCGCCGCGTCGCTGTCGGCACGGCAATAACCGAAGACCGCCGCGCTGTACGTGCGGTGGCACAACGCGTCGAGCTCGGATGCTGCCATGTCGGTTACGAACTTGCGCAGCACGGCGCCCGCCAGTTGCGCGTACGAAAGGCCGCGCCATGCATCCAGCTCCGCGCGCGTGACGGGCGGATACAACGCCGGCACGTACAACCCGCCGTCGAGCGCCAGCCCCGACAGCAGGATGTCGGCGAAGCCTTGCTCGGGCGCCCTGCCGCGCGTGCTGACGTAGCGCATCAGACGAGCTCTTCCTGGCGGATGCGGATCACCGGAGCGAGCACCGTCGGCAGCGCCTCGATCCGCGCGATCGCGGCGTTGACGTCGCGCTCGACCGCCTCGTGCGTCAACATGATGATGTCGGTCTGACGCTCGCCTTCCGAGGGTTCGCGCTGGAACAGTGCGTCGATCGAGATGCGCTGGTCGGCGAGGATGCGAGCGATGTCGGCCAGCACGCCGGGCTGATCGGCAACGCGCATGCGGAAGTAGTACGAGGTGACCGTGTCTTCGATGCCGAGCCAGGGCAGGTCGGCGAGATGCTCGGCCTGGAACGCCAGATGCGGCACCCGGTTCTCGGGGTCCGCCGTATGCATGCGCGTGACGTCGACCAGATCCGCGACGACCGCCGACGCGGTCGGTTCCGCGCCGGCGCCCTTGCCGTAGTACAGCGTCACGCCGACCGCGTCGCCCTTGACGAGCACGGCGTTCATCGCCCCTTCGACGCTCGCCAGCAGCCGCTGCGCCGGCACGAGCGTCGGATGCACGCGCAACTCGACGCCGTCGCGCGTCCGCTTGGTGATGCCGAGCAGCTTGACGCGGTAACCGAGCTGTTCGGCATACCGGATGTCCTCGGCGGCCAGCTTCGAGATCCCCTCGGTGTACGCGGCGGCGAAGTTGATCGGAACACCGAATGCGATCGCGGCGAGAATCGTCAGCTTGTGCGCGGCGTCGATGCCTTCGATGTCGAAGGTCGGATCGGCTTCCGCGTAGCCGAGCCGCTGCGCCTGCGCGAGCACCGCGTCGAACGGCAGGCCCTTCGCGCGCATCTCCGACAGGATGAAGTTGCTCGTGCCGTTGATGATGCCGGCGATCCATTCGATGCGGTTGGCGGTCAGTCCCTCGCGCAGCGCCTTGATGATCGGGATGCCGC
>CAZIJU010000155.1:0-6080 GCA_964539745.1 uncultured Burkholderiaceae bacterium
CGAGCCGCATCGCTCCCATGGTCATTCCGAGCCGAAGGCGAGGAATCTCGGCGCCTCGCAGCGCGCAGATCCCTCGCGTTCGCTCGGGATGACAAACCAGCGTCGTTCCGCCTCGGCCGGGCTTCCTCATTCCGAACCGCAACGCCGCGATTGTCATTCCGAGCCGCAGGCGAGGAATCTCCGCCGCGCACGACGCCGGGATCCCTCGCGCTGCTCGGGATGACGAAACCGGTGTCCACACGGGCGACGCGAACTTGCGGGGTCGCGGTGTCACGAGCTTGCCTGACTCTCAATAGAATCGGCGCGGTCTGCGCGGAAGGCGCGCGCAACGGCGCCGGATTCTACGGGTCCCGCGCCTGTCATCCGGGTGTCATCGGATCGCTCTATGGTCAAGCGCAAACGCGGGGACAAGGCCCAGAAGGACCGCAAGATCGACTTACCCGTCGCGCCCGAGGAGCGGTTTCTCAACCGGGAGCTTTCGCAGCTCGCCTTCAACGAACGCGTACTGGCTCTTGCCGCGCGGGCAACGGTTCCGCTCGCCGAGCGGTTGCGGTACGTGTGCATCGTCTCCTCGAACCTTGACGAATTCTTCGAGATCCGCGTGGCGGGTCTGATGGAAGAGCTGCGCGAGTCGCGCATCGGCGATCCCGCGTCGCCGCGTTGGCAGGAGTTCCTCCTGATCGCCGAACGCGCACACGCGCTGGTCGAGCGCCAGTACGCGCTGTTTAACCAGACGATCGTGCCGGCGCTCGCGCGCAACGGCGTCGTCATCCTGAGCCACGGCGAACGCACGCCCGCGCAGCGCGCGTGGGTGCGCGAATACTTCGAGCGTGAAGTGCGGCCGCTGCTGTCCCCGATCGGGCTCGATCCTTCGCATCCGTTTCCGCAGGTGATGAACAAGGCGCTGAACTTCGTCGTTCAGCTCACCGGCCGCGACGCGTTCGGCCGCGCCTCGACGATTGCGATCCTCAAGGTCCCGCGCGTTCTGCCGCGCGTGATTCCACTGCCGCGCGCGCTTGTGGAGGGCAGGCAGGCGTTCGTCATGCTGAGCTCGGTGATCCGCGCGCATCTGGAGGACGTCTTTCCCGGTCGCGGCGTCGAGGGGTTCTCGCAGTTCCGCGTGACGCGCGACTCCGAACTGTGGGTCGACGAGCGCGAGGTTCAGAACCTGCGCCAGGCGCTGCGCATGGAGCTGACCCAGCGTCACTTCGGTAATGCCGTCCGGCTCGAGGTCGCGCGCTCGTGCCCGCAGGCGCTGGAGACGCTGTTGCGCGAGCAGTTCCAGCTTCCGGAGGCCGCCGTCTACCGGGTCGACGGTCCCGTCAATCTCGTGCGGCTGACCCAGCTCGTCGATCACCTGACCCAGCCCGCGCTGCGTTGGCCGCCGTTCGTTCCTGCCTGGCCGGCGAAGGTCCCGCGCTCGCCCGATGGTGCGGACATGTTCGAGGCGATGCGCGCCGGTGACATCTTGCTGCACCACCCGTTCGAAAGCTTCGAGCCGGTGGTCGAGTTTTTGCGGCAGGCGGCGCTCGATCCGAAAGTCGTCGCGATCCGCATGACGCTTTATCGCACCGGTACCGGGTCCGTGCTGGTCGATCTGCTGATCGAGGCGGCGCGTCGCGGCAAGGAGGTCACCGTCGTCGTCGAGCTGAAGGCGCGCTTCGACGAAGAGGCCAACATCAACCTCGCCGAGCGGCTCGAAGCGGTTGGCGTGCAGGTCGTCTACGGCGTCGTGGAACTGAAGACGCATGCCAAGCTGCTGCTTGTCGTCCGCCGTGAGGAGGAGGAACGTCCGCCGCGAAAGCGCGGCGAACCCCGGGCGCGGCTCGTGCATTACGCGCACCTGGGCACTGGCAACTACCACCCGACGACGACCAAGCTGTATACCGACTTCGGTATGCTGACCTGCAATGCCGGGATCTGCGCCGATGTCGAAAAGGTGTTCATGCACCTGACCAGCCTGACCAAGGTGGAACGGCTCCAGCATCTATGGCTCGCGCCGTTCACGCTGCACAGGAAAGTGCTCGGCGCGATCGCCAACGAAGCGAAGTACGCCGCGGCAGGCAAGCCCGGCCGCATCATCGCGAAAATGAACGCGCTCGTCGACGAGGCGACAATCAACGCGCTGTATGCGGCGTCGCAGGCCGGCGTGAGGATCGACCTCATCGTGCGCGGCGCCTGCACGCTGCGGCCCGGCGTCAAGGGGCTGTCGGAGAACATCCGCGTGCGCTCGATCGTCGGCCGCTTCCTTGAGCACCATCGCATCTACTACTTCCGCAATGGCGGCGCCGACGACGTGTACTTGGCGAGTGCCGACTGGATGGGGCGCAATCTGTTCCGCCGCATCGAGGTCGCGTGGCCGGTGCTCGACGGCAAGCTCAAGCGGCGTGTACTGGACGAAGGCTTGCGGCCCTACCTGGACGACACGGTCGACGCATGGACGCTGCAGAGCGACGGTACGTACCGCCCGCCGAAGGCGCTCGGGCGCGGCGATCGCGGCGGCTTCTCCGCACAGCGCGCGCTGCTGGTCGAGTTGGCTGCGTCGGTCGGGGAGGGCTGAAATTGGATCTCGTCCTCTGGCGCCACGCCGAAGCGGAACCGGGCGAGCCCGATCTGGGCCGCAAGCTCACGCCGAAGGGCGAAAAGCAGGCGCGCCGCATGGCCGAGTGGCTGCATGCGCATCTGCCGGATTCCGCCAGGATCGTCGCCAGTCCCGCCGCGCGCGCGCAGCAGACCGCGCAGGCGCTCGCCGAACTCGCACACCGCAGGTTCAAGACGCTGGAGGCGCTCGCGCCGGGTGCGAGCGCGGACGACGTGCTCGCTGCGATCGGCTGGCCCGACGGCAAGACGCCGGTCGTCGTCGTCGGTCATCAGCCCACGCTCGGCTGGGTCGCCGCAAAGGTCATGACCGGCACCGAGCTGCCGTGGTCGATCAAGAAGGCGGCCGTCTGGTGGCTGCAATCGCGTTCGCGCGACGGCGAAGAGCAGGCATTGCTGCGGGCGGTGATCAATCCGGATCTGCTTTGATCGCGGCGAGGCGGCGGGCCAGCGCGCGCCACGCATCGAGGTCGGCGGGCGGCGGAAGCGCCGCGCCGCTGCCAATGACGTCGAGCACCCGACGCAGGTGCGCCGGATCGGGGCGCAACGTGCCGGCGAACAGGACGTCGCCGCCGTCGGTGACCAGCACGGTCGGAAAGTTTTCCACCTCGACGTCGCCGAGCAGGTCGGCCTCGTCTTCGATGTCGATCCAGCGGAACGCGAACTGCGGCGAAGCGGTCGCGATCCGCTCGAAGTGCTGGCGCCAGGCGCCGCAGGTGTCGCACCACGCTGCGCACAGACAAACGACGACGGGTTTTTTCATGGCAGCGCGCGCAGCGCGAAGCGGATGCCGACTCTACTCCACTGCGCCGCTTCCTCCTCGAGCAGGTGCTGCGTCAGCGGATGACGCGCGAGCCACTCGGCGTCGACCCCCAGCTCGATCGCGCTTCGTGTCGCGCGCAGCGTCCAGCGCGGCGGCCCGATCGCGCGCCGCGCGTGGCAGAAGATCACCGCGAGCCGCAGCGCGAGGATCTTGCCCGCGCGTTCGGTGTCTTCGAGCGCCCCGAACACCTTCTTCAGGTTGCCGCGCTGGCCGAGGATCAGTGTCGCGATGCGTTCCTGGTCGGTCGTCGAAAAGCCCGCCAGGTCGCTGTGCTGCACCAGATAGGCCCCGTGCTTGTGATAATCGTTGTGCGAGATCGCGAACCCGCACTCGTGCAGCGCGGCAGCCCATGCGAGCCGCTTGTGCAGTTCTTCGGCGGCGCGCGGCACGAGCGCGTCGTAGAACTGCGCGGCGAGCGCACCGACGCGCTGCGCTTGTTCGCGATCCACACCGAAGCGCGCCTGCATGCGTTCGACCGTCGTCTCGCGCAGGTCGCGGCTCTCGCGCCGGCCGAGCAGGTCGTAGAGCACACCCACGCGAAGCGCGCCGCGGGCGGTTCGCATCTGCGCAAGCCCGAACGTCTCGAACACCGCGGCGAGCACGGCAACGCCGCCGGCGATCACTTCCTGCCGCTCGGCCTTGAGCCCTTGCAGGCGGATGCGCCGGATCTCGCCCGCGCCGACGAGCGCCTGGCGCAGCTTCAGCAGCCCTTCGGACGTGATCGTGCCGTCGCTCCAGCCTTCAGCACGCAGGATCTCGGACACCGCGGCGATCGTCCCGCTCGAGCCGTACGCTTCGTCCCAGCGGGTGCGACCGAATGCGTCGATGCCTTCCTCGAACTCGGCGGCGGCGGCGACCTGCGCGCGCCTGAAGCTTGCGCGGTCGATCGTGCCGTTGCGGAAGTAACGCAGCGTCGCGTTGACGCAGCCGATGCGGAACGACTCGGCCTGCTCGGCAGTGAAACCGCGCCCGACGATCACTTCGGTCGACGCGCCGCCGATGTCGACGACCAGCCGGCGCGCATCGCTCGGCGGCAGCGAGTGCATGCAGCCCTCGAAGACGAGCCGCGCTTCCTCGCGTCCGGAGATCACCTCGATCGGATAGCCGAGCGCGTTTTGCGCCTCGAGCAGGAACTCGTTCAAGTTGTGCGCCGCACGCAGCGTCTGCGTTCCGACCGCGCGTACGTGCTCGCTGCTCATGCCGCGCAGGCGCTCGTTCATGCGCGCCAGGCACTCGCACGCGGACTCGATCGCTCTTTTCGACAGCCGCTGATCGTCGCCGAGCCCGGCGGCCAGCCGCACCGTTTCCTTCCAGTAGCCGTGCCGCTCGATCAGCGAGCCTTCGACGCGGCCGATCTCGAGACGAAAGCTGTTGGAACCGAGATCGACGGCGGCGAGCAGCATGATTCCTTCGGTACGCTCAGGCGGGCGACATCGGCGACCGCGCCCGCATTGACCCGGTCGATTCTACGGCGTAGTTTGCGACGGCTTCGCTGCGTGCGCGGCGAAAGCGCCACCCGCCAACCCGACGGAGAGCGCGCATGCCTGCTCGGCGATTCCTCGCGCTGGCGATCGCGCTATCGTGGCTCGCGTGGTTGCCCGCGGCACTGATCGCAGGCGGTGCGACCGCTGCGCCCGGCCGCGTGCTGCACTGGGTCGGCGGCGCGGGGCCGTTGCTTGCGCTGATCGTCGCCCTCGTCCGCAGCCCGTCCGAGCGTGCGCTGTTCGTCGCGCGGCTGCGCGTCGCACCGCTGGCTTCGCGCTACGGATTGGCCGCCTTGCTGCTGCCGATCGCGTTCGGCGCGGCCGCATGGGCGGCGCAGACGGCGTTGACGGGTCGTCCGCCCGCCTGGCCCGCGCCGGGCGAGGTGGCGGCGCTGGCGCTGCCCGCGCTGCTGTTCGGCCCGCTCGTCGAGGAGCCCGCGTGGCGCGGCTACGCGCTGCCGCGGCTTCTCGAGTCGCATGCGCCGCTTGCGGCCGGGCTCATCGTCGGCGCCGCGTGGGCACTCTGGCATCTGCCGCTGTTCTTCATCGAGGGGACCTACCAGGCGGGGCTCGGCATTGCGTCGGCCGGCGCCGCGTTGTTTTTCGGCGCGCTGCTCGTCGACGCAGTCGTGCTGACCTGGCTCATGCTGCGTACGCGCAGCGTATGGACCGCGGTCGTGTATCACGGGTCGACCAACCTCGTCGGCGAAGCGCTCGACCTGCCGCTCGAGGCCGCGCTCGTGCGCGCGGCGCTCGCGCTGGCGTTCGCCACGCTGCTGGTCGCGCGCGGCGCGCTGCGATCTCATTGAAGCTGCGCAAGCGCGTGGCACCGCAAACCCCGCAAGTTCGCATCGCCCGTGTGGACACCGGTTCTGTCATCCCGAGCAACGCGAGGGATCCCGGCGTTGCAAGCGGCGAGAATCCTCGCCTTGAACTTGGAATGACTCCCCATCGTCATCCCGAGCGAACGCGAGGGCTCGGCATTGCGAGCGGTGGAGATTCCTCGCCTTCGGCTCGGAATGACAAGAGCGGCGTTGCGGTTCGGAATGACAGTGGGGGCTTTGCGGTGCGGAATGACAATGGCGGCGTTGCGGCACGGAATAGCGAAGCCAGGCCGGGGTGGAATGACGCTGGCTTGTCATCCCGAGCGAACGCGAGGGATCTCGGCGTTGCGA
>CAZIJU010000156.1:0-5998 GCA_964539745.1 uncultured Burkholderiaceae bacterium
GCGGTTGAAGCCTTCGGCGCGGCGCAGGTCGTCGTTGTACTGCGCCTCGGTCCACAGGCCGCGCTCGGCAAGCTTGCGAAGCGCCTCGGGCGTGGCGTCGAGCTCGTCGAGCCAGTAGACGGCTCCGGCAGCGGCGGCGCGCTGCGCCGGCTTGGGCTGCCAGCGCGCCAGATCGAAGCCGGAGACGACCTGCGCCCGCGGCACGGCGGCGGCGACGATGCGCCCGCGCACGCCTGCCAACTCGAAGATGGCGCCCTCGCTACAGGACGGCTCGCCCGCGCCCGTGGGCAGCCAGCCGCGCTCGAAGATGCCGGGGCTCGTCAGCAGCAGGCGGGCGCGGCCGGTCCGCATGATCGCTTCCCAGTCGGATTCCGGCCAGTCGACGGCGGCCGGCTCCAGCCGCGCGCCGCGGCCGTCGCCGCCAAAGCGCAGCATGCCGGCAGGCAGCGGCGCGCCTTGCACCTGGACGGCGAAGCCGACGCCGGCCGTGAAGCTCACTGCCTGCAGCGAGAACAGCTTGCCGTCGTCGGCGCGACGGCGGGCGGCATCGAGTCCGACGCCCACACGCGCCTCGGTCTTCCACAGCGAATCGGTCGCTACCACGTGCCGCACGGCGTCGATCGGCTTGCCTGCCATCCAGGCGCGCAGACCTTCGCCGGTCAACCAAAGGCCCGTCTCGGGTTTGCGGCGCTCGTCCGCCTCCGCCAGCACGGGCCACTGCGGCAGCATGGCGCTTCCTTCGAGGAGGGGATCAATGCGCGTCGGCAGCAGCCGCTCGATGCGCCGCGCCTTGCCCTTGCCGCTGACGACGAGATCGGCGGGCACGGGGTAGAGCGGCTCGACGCGCCCATCGGCGCGCCGCCTGGCAACCTGGAAAGCGGCCAGCGTGAACGACCCCGGCCTGTCGCGCGAGCCGACCGCCGGATGCGACGCGGCTCCGCGCGCAAAGGCGGCCAGATCGACGCCCTCGCGCGCCAGCAGGTGCGAGCGCAGCGCACCGGCGGCAACTGTGGGGGGCGGCGGCATCATGGACTCGCCCCAACTGCCGGGGTCGCCGAACAGGCGGTTGCCGCGCAGGCTGAGCACGTCCAGCGCATCGATGAAGGCACTCGTGGCGGTCATGCGGCCCTCCTTGCCGGCCGGTCCTCCGCGCGAGGGCGCGCGTGCCGTTGCTCGCGGGCGAGGAACTCGGCGGCCATCATGAAGTCGGCCAGCCAGGCGAGCGGGGTGACTTGCGGCAGCCGGTTCGGCACCGCGAAGGCTTCGCGCACCAAGGTGGGCACGATGTCGCGCACCAGCGCTTTCGCGTCATCGGAGTTGGCGTCCTTGGAGGCGCACTGCCGCTGCATTTGGTAGGCGAGCACCGCCGCCACCATGTCCGGTTGGTCGCCGGGCACGTCGTTCAACCACTCGGTGATGTGGAAGGCGGCGCGGCGAGAGACGTCGTCACGCGCCATCAGCTCGCGCAGCGCGCCGAACAGGCGCAGCGGCTCGCCCCACTTGGCAGTGACATACAGGGCGCCGCCGCCGCGCTTGAGCACGGACAGGCTCCAGGCGTCCTTTCCGTCGAGCGCCTTGGCGCGCTTCTCCGCCGCGCGCAGTTCGCGCATTACCGCTGCAAGCGGCGCCTGGTGGTGCGCGATCACCAGGCCGGCCGATGCGGTGGCCTGCTCGCCCATCAGCCGCAGCACGCGGCCGTCGAAGCTCGCCCAGCCGTTGCCCAGCCGCTCGATGCGCCCGCCTTCGACAGCCTGTGCGCCGACATCGCCTGGGTCGGCCCCGGAATAGGCGGCACGCAGGGCCGCTGCGGCCGGAAGCAGGTCCTTCGTGGCGAGCATCGCCAGCACGTCGTCGCCGCCGGCGTAGATCACGCGGCCCAGGTGGCGGCGCTCGACGATCTCCGGCACCAGATGCAGCGCGAACTGGTTCAGCGCGTCGGAGATCGCCATGTGCCAGGCCGGGTTCGGCGCGCGCGGCGTGCGCGCGTACTCGGCGAACTTCGGGTCGCCGCCGAATCGCCCCTCCAGCCGCTGGCGGATCGTCGGGTGAAAGCTCGACGCCACCGGGTGCGTCCTGCCGGCGCCGGCGGCGAGCCATGCGCCCATGTCGTCGCCGTCCATCAGCAGCAGCCCGTAGTAGGTGTCGGGGCGCGCGCCGAGCAGTTCGGCGAGCCGCTTGCGGGCGGTATCGGCAGCCCCTTCGTCGTCGCGGTCGATCTCCGCCTCCAGCCAGCCGGGCACCCGGCGCCAAGCCTCCGCTGCCGGCGACCCGCGCAGCCTGGCATCGAGCCGGCGCGGCAGCGCGACGTGTTCTCCCTGCGCCATGGCCGCGTCGGGCGTCTTGCCCGTGTCGATCGCGCGCTCGATCGCCGAGGCCACCGCCATCGTGTGCGTGGAGACGACGAAGCGGTCGACGCCGCCGCCTTCGATGAAACCGCGGACCTCGTCCACGTAGAGGGTGGGCCACAGCCGCTTGAGCATCGGCAGTGCCGAAAGGTGCTCGCCGGCCTTGACCCAGCTCGGACGCTGCTTCGCAACCTTCGCCCACAGGGTGTCTGTGCGTGTGCGGTAAGAGGGGGCGAGCTGGTCCCTGTCGGTCGTGATCCATTCGCCCTCGCCAGTCAGCGCGCAGCGCCAGCCTTCCTCCTTCATCGGGCCGAAGGGCCGGGCGGACTTCACCGCCGCCAGCGCGCGTTCCAGCAGCTCGTGCAGCGCCGGGTACAGCGCGCCCGGATTCGGGCGGTAGAACCAGCCTTTTTCGAGTTCCAGTCCGCCGGACAGCAGTTGCCATGCCTTGCTTCCGAGCCAGCCCGGCTTGCCGCCGCCGGCGAAGAAAGGTCGCATTGCCTGCGCCAACCGGTCGTCGCTCGCCAGCACCCGGCCCCCGTCGTCGGGCGCGCCGCAGCCGAGTGCCCACGGCGCGGCGGCCCAGTGCACTTCCGGGAAGCCCTCGAGCTGGCGCGCGATCTGCGCGTGGCCGTACAGGTCGGGACGATCCTCGATGCCTGCCTCGCGCAGCAGGCGGCCGAAGGCCTCCTGCGCCTTCGCGGCCGCGTACTCGTGCACTGCCTGCGTGATCCGCTGTGCCAGTTCGCGCGCCTGCGCGGCCGGCACCAGCGCGGTGAATCGGTTGGGCAGCGCGGCGGCAAACAGCGGATTGGCGTCGGTGGCACGTCTGCGCCATTCGCAGGAGGCGAACAGGTCGAGGGGCAGGCCCTGCTCGCGCGCGAGCCAGAGATCGACCTGCGGCACCCCGCGCAGCCGCGGGAAGAGGATCGCTTCTGGGCCGCAGGCTTCGCACACGACCCGCATCGCCTCCCAGGCCAGGCGCGCCAGCAGGTGCGAGCCGGCCCAGAGATCCGAAGTCGAGCGCGCCGCGCTGATGAAGTCCTGCACCGGACCGATGGACACCGCCAGCAGCGCCGGCCCTCCGTCGGGGTCGGCGGCGAAGGCGCAGGCGAAAGCGGCGGAGAGATCGAGGTGATCGTGGATCGTATGGTCAGGCACGCGGCTGTCGGCGGGCAGCAGCTTCCACACTTCGGCCAGGTCGCCTTGCAGTTCAGGGCCGAAGCGCCACAGCGCCAGCGCGCTGCGGCGCGCGTCGATGGCGCCGTGGTCGTCGCGTTGAAGGAGGCGGCGGAGATGGTCGGTGCCCAGCGCCTGCGCGTGCGCCGCCGCGACATCGTCGTCGAGCGGCTGCAGGCGATGGCCGTTGCCCGTCAACGGGTGGATCAGCACGGGCTCGTTGGCGAAAGCGATCTGCTGCCAGGCAGGGTAGCGGCGATCGCCTTCGGCCTTGGGAAACGCGGCGCGGTCGGCAGCGGCGGCCCAGTGATCGGCTCGCTCGACCGCACGCTCGATGTCATCCGGAACGCCTTGCGGGAAGACCTCGTCCAGCAAGGCGCGCACCGTGCCCGCTTCGTGCCCTTCGCGCGTGCGCAGGAGCACCAGCGACTTTTCCGGGGGATCGTGCAGCCGGGCGGCGAGCCGGGCCTGCCAGGCGGTGTCGTTCATTCTCGGTCTCCGTTGCGGCGATGCACGTGCCCGCCTACCGTACAAATCCAGAGGTGCATATGAGAACCAGAATCGTGCTCGATCAAAAGCTGGTCGACGAGGCGATGCGCCTGGGCGGCGTGACCACCAAGCGCGAGATCGTCGAGGCGGCGCTGCGCGAGTTCGTGGCCCGCAGGCGCAGCCGCCGCGTGCTCGGGCTCGTGGGAGCCGACTTGATCGACCCGGACTACGACGTGCGCGCGGTCAGGCGGACGATGCGCCGTGGTTCGGGTTGACTCGACGGTCTGGATCGACCTGCTGCGCGGCTGCAGCACCGCGGCGGTGGCGCGGCTGCGTGCGGTGATCGAGGCGGAAGAGGCTTCAGTGGCGCCGGTCATCGTGCAGGAAGTGCTGCAGGGTGCGCGCGACGAAGCAGCTTTCCGCAGGCTTGCGGCGAACTTCATGGTTTTGCCGATGCTGGGCACGGGCCAGCCGCTGGCACTGGCCCATGCAGCGGCCCGTTTGTCCACGAGGACGCGATGGCAAGACATCACGCCGCACAGCCCGCACGATTGCCTGATCGCCGCGATCGCCGTCGCCGAGCGCGTTGCGCTGCTGCACGACGACGCGGATTTCGAGCGGCTCGCCCGCGTCGAGTCGCGCCTGAGGCTGCTGGGCTGAACGATCCGCTCGCGCACGGTCACTCCTTCGATCGGGCCAGGCCCGGTGTGGCGTCGAGCTTGGCGTGCACCCGCGCCCAGACGTCTTCGATGACTTTCCTGTCGGGCTTGAACGCCGGCGGCGGCAGGTGCGGAACGTGGAAGATCACGCCGACGAGCTTGCCGTCGGTAGTCGGTCGCGCCTTGAAGCGCAGCGTGTTGGGCAGGCGAAGGCCGCTCCAATTCCAGTCGTTCACTTGGTGCTTCGTGACGGGGTAGCTGAGCCAGTGACGTTCGTGAATCCGGCCGTCGGGACGTTCGTTCGGAAATCTGAACTGCGTACGCAAGCCGATCTTGACGACAGCAAGCGCCTTCATCACGGATTTCCAGTCGTCGTGCGGTGACGTTTGCCAGATCAGCGAGCCTCGGTCGTCCTGGCCGATCGCGTGCGGCCAGTCCAGTTGCAGGCACTCGCGCCAAGACCGAAGCGGCGGTGCGCCCGTCAGGGCAGGCGTGTTGCCTGCCGGGCTCAGACGGTAAGACCCCCAGCCGTTGCGGCTTCGGCCGCCGAGCGTGCCGTACTGATCCATCAACCACAGCGCCCGTTCGATCCGCACAGCATGCTCTTCAGGCGATGCCAGCGAGAGCGTGGCGGATTCATCGGCCTGGATGGCGGCGGTGGCCTTGAGCGTCGTGGTGCGGCGCTGGCTGTCGTAAACCAACGGGCCAAATCCCTGGTAGAGGGCGCTGCCGACGGGCACCGCCCTGCCGTCCCGGTTCTTGACTTCCGGATGGGTGACAGGAATGTCGGCAGGCCAGGACGCCTTCTTCAGTCCGCCTTCGCCCCATCGATCGAGCCGCAGCCGCACCAGGCTCTTGCTGAATTCGTCTTCAAGCCAGGCATTTCCGAAGAGCACGCCCTCCTCGCGCCGCATCTGCTCGACGTCGACCCTGAAATTCCTGTCCGCGGCATAGGCCACCCGCCACCATTGCCGAAGCTGCGCCTTGAACGGCGGCGTTCGCCAGCGGCCGCTCTGCTCGGCGTCGCCGAGGAAGGCGGGCGTCAGGAACCGGAGTTCGTATCGGAGCGCTTTCATCATCGTCGTTCTTCGGCTCGTCGGGATCCGATGCGGATTGGCTTGCCCGGCTGGCGGCCTGCTTTTCGACCCGCGCCGCATTATGTGGACGAATCGGGCTCGCCAGGCGAGCCTGCAAGCTTGCGGTGCTGCACGCCAGTGGTATCCGTGCACTGGTAGACCATTGCGTCGGCCCGGGCCAGCAGCGCCTCGCGTGTCGCTGCCGGCAGAAACGCATGGACGAAGCCGGCGCGCGCCACCGCCAGCACTT
>CAZIJU010000157.1:0-5758 GCA_964539745.1 uncultured Burkholderiaceae bacterium
TACTTCGATACATCACGTCGCATTACTTCTCATTCCACCGTTACAGTCCACTAGCGGCGTTGCGGGTCGGAACGACGATGGGCTTCGCGCTGAGGAAAGACAACGGCGGCGTTACGGCTCCGAATGGCGAAGCCAGGCCGGGGGAATGACGCTGGCTTGTCACCCCGAGCGAACGCGAGGGATCTCCGCGCCACGCGGTGCCGAGATTCCTCGCCTGCGGCTCGGAATGACAATTGGGGGGTTGCGGCTCGGAATGACACGAGCGGCGTTACGGCTCGGAATGGCGAAGCCAGGCCGGGGGGAAATGACGCTGGCTTGTCATCCCGAGCGAACGCGAGGGAGCTCGGCGTTGCGGGCGGCGGAGATTCCTCGCCTGCGGCTCGGAATGACGAAGCGCGACGGATGCGAGCGCCATGAGATCTGTCGTGTCGCGAAGATTCGTAATGCTCGATAGGTTTTCTCTGTGGTCTCGGTGTCTAGGTGGTTGAACCCCAGCCGTTCGACCGATGACAGCGCCGACCTATTGGCTCAAAGCGAAACGCGCGCTGGCGAGCGCCGATCCGACGCTCGCGCAGATCATCCGGCGCCATCCGCATGTTGCGCTCGCCTCGCGCGGCGATGCGTTCGCAACGCTGGCGCGCTCGATCGTCGGCCAGCAGATTTCGGTGAGGGCGGCCGACGCGGTGTGGTGCCGGCTCGCGAAGACGTGCGAGACGCTGACGCCGCGCGCGGTGCTGCGCAAGCGCGCGACGACGTTGCGCGCCTGCGGGCTGTCAGAACGCAAGGTCGAGTACCTGCGCGATCTCGCAGAGCACTTCGCGACCGGGCGCGTCGATGCGCGCAGGCTCGAGTCGATGAGCGACGAGGAGGTGATCGAGTGCCTGACGGACATCCGCGGCATCGGTCGCTGGACAGCCGAGATGTTTTTGATCTTTAATCTGCTGCGCCCGGACGTGCTGCCGCTCGACGACCTCGGACTGCTGAAGGCGATCAGCCTGCACTATCTGGACGGGGAACCGGCGCAGGCGCTGCTCAAGCGCGAGGGCAGGGCGCGCATCGAGCGGCTGGCGGCGCCGTGGGCGCCCTGGCGCAGCGTCGCGACGTGGTACCTCTGGCGCAGCCTCGATCCGGTTCCGGTGGAGTACTGATGTCAAAGACAACTTTTCTGGACTTCGAGCAGCCGATCGCGGAACTCGAAACCAAGATCGAGGAACTGCGCTTCGTGCAGGACGACTCGGCGGTCGACATCTCCGAGGAGATCGAGCGGCTGCAGAAGAAGAGCCAGGCGCTGCTGAAGGACATCTACGCGAAGCTCACGCCCTGGCAGGTCGCGCAACTGGCACGCCATCCGCAGCGGCCGTACACGCTCGACTACATCCACGACATCTTCACCGACTTTCACGAACTGCACGGCGACCGTGCGTTCGCCGACGATCTGTCGATCGTCGGCGGCCTGGCGCGCTTCAACGGCCAGCCGGTGATGGTGCTGGGCCACCAGAAGGGCCGCGACACGAAGGAACGCACGCTGCGCAACTTCGGGATGACCAAGCCCGAGGGCTATCGCAAGGCGCTGCGGCTGATGAAGCTGGCGGAGAAGTTCGGCCTGCCGGTCTTCACTTTTGTCGATACGCCGGGCGCGTATCCGGGGATCGACGCCGAGGAGCGCGGGCAGTCGGAGGCGATCGGCCACAATCTGTACGCGATGTCGCAACTGAAGGTGCCGATCATCGCGACGATCATCGGCGAAGGCGGCTCGGGTGGGGCGCTCGCGATCGCGGTGGCCGACCACGTGCTGATGCTGCAATACGCGACGTATTCGGTGATCTCGCCTGAAGGCTGCGCGTCGATCCTATGGAAGAGCGCGACGAAGGCGCCCGAGGCGGCCGAAGCGTTGGGACTGACCGCGCACCGCCTGAAGGCGCTCGGGCTGATCGACAAGGTCGTCTCCGAGCCGCTCGGCGGCGCGCACCGCGATCCCAAGCAGATGTCGGCGCTGCTCAAGCGCGCGCTCGGCGACAGCCTGCGTCAGTTCCAGGGGATGAAGACCAAGGAACTGCTCGCCGCGCGCCATACCCGTCTGCTGGGCTATGGCAAGTTCAAGGAAACGACCCCCGAAAGCTGAGCCCCTCGAGCAGGAACTGCTCGACGCGCTGCGCAGCGCGCTCGCCGCAAAGCGCGCAGCCGCCACGCCGGGGGACCCGCAGCGCGCGGTACGCGGCAGCGATCCGGTCGTGATCGCCTACAGCGGCGGGCGCGATTCGACCGCGCTGCTGGATCTGGCTCGCCGCCTGCGCGAGGCGCGTGCACCGGGTTGGCGCAGGGTGCTCGCGGTGCACGTGCACCACGGCCTGCTGCCGCAGGCGGACGACTGGGCCGCGCACTGCGAGCGGGTGTGCGCCGCGTGGGGCATTCCGATCGACGTGCGCCGCATCGCGGTGGCCCGTGGCGGCCGCGGCATCGAGGCTGCGGCGCGCGAAGCGCGGTACGAAGCGCTCGCCGCCGCGGCGCGCGCGCATGGCGCGGGCGTCGTTCTCACAGCGCACCATCTCGACGATCGAATCGAGACCTTCCTGCTGCAGTGGCTGCGCGGCGCCGGCGTCGACGGCCTGGCGGCGATGCCGGCGGCCCGCGCATTCGACGCGGGATTGACGCTGCTGCGCCCGCTGCTGGACGTGCCGCGCGACAGAATCGACCGTTATGTGCGCGCGCGCGAGCTGCCTTTCGTCGAGGATCCGAGCAATGCCGACACGAGGCTCGCGCGCAACGCGTTGCGTGCGCGCGTACTGCCGGAGCTGGAAGCGATCCGCAGCGGATACCGCCGCGCGGCGGCGCGCTCGATCGACCTTGTCGCGCAAGCCGCCGAAGCACTGCGCGAGCTCGCCCGGGCCGACCTCGCGTCATGCGCCGACGGCGCGCCGAGCGGAATGTTGAGGCTCGACCGGCTCGCCGCGCTCACACCCGCACGCCGCGCGCTGGTCGTGCGCGAATGGCTCTGTGCGGCGGGGCTCGAGGCGCCGTCGCGCGCCCGGCTCGGCGAGATCGTCGATCAAGCGCTCGCCGCGCGCGGCGACGCGCGACTGCTGGTGCGCGTGGCGGACCGGGAGGTGCGCCGGCACCGCGGTCTGCTGCTGCTGCGGCCGGCGTCGGCGCCGGCACCGCGCCGCCAGGTTCCGATCCGCTGGCAGGGTGAGCGCGAGATCGTGCTGCCGGAGTGGGGCGGTGCGTTGCGCTTCGAGCCGACCCGGGAGGAAGGCTTTGACGCCGACTGGCTGCGCGCCGCACCGCTCGAAGTACGCGGCCGCGGCGGCGGCGAACGCTTCAAGCCGCATCCGACGCGGCCTTCGAAGACGCTGAAGCGGCTGTTCCAGGATGCCGGCGTGTCCGAGTTCGAGCGTGCGTCGCTGCCGCTCGTGTGGCGCGGCGACGATCTGATCTTTGTGGCGGGGCTCGGTCCGGATGTGCGGATGATCGACACCGGCGGCGAACGGATACGGCTCGACTGGCGGCCCGACGCCACACTGCTGGAAGATTGACCGGGCGCGCGGCGGCGCAGGTGCCGGCCCTATAATCCGCCGCTTTTCGCCATACCCGATTACCGTAATCACGCAGGCATCATGGCGCTCATCGTTCACAAGTACGGCGGCACGTCGGTCGGCTCCGTCGAGCGGATCAAGAACGTCGCTCGGCGCGTCGCGAAATGGCAGCGCGCCGGCCACCAGCTCGTCGTCGTCGTTTCCGCGATGAGCGGCGAGACGAACCGGCTGATCGCACTCGCCAAGGAGATCCAGCCGAACCCGGATCCGCGCGAGCTGGACGTCGTCGCCTCCACCGGCGAGCAGGTCACGATCGGGCTGCTGGCGATGGCGTTGAAGGAAATCGGCCTGAAGGCCAAGAGTTACACGGGTCCGCAGGTTCACGTGCTCACCGACAGCGCGTTCACGAAGGCGCGCATCCTGGAGATCGACGAGAAGAAGATTCGCACCGATCTGGATTCGGGGCACGTCGTCGTCGTCGCGGGTTTCCAGGGTGTGGACGAACACGGCAACATCACCACGCTCGGCCGTGGCGGCTCCGACACGTCGGCGGTCGCGCTTGCCGCAGCGCTGCACGCGGACGAGTGCCTGATTTATACCGACGTCGACGGCGTCTACACGACCGATCCGCGCATCGTTCCCGAGGCGCGCCGGCTGCACACGATCACCTTCGAGGAGATGCTCGAGATGGCGAGCCTCGGTTCGAAGGTGCTGCAGATCCGCTCGGTCGAATTTGCCGGAAAGTACAAGGTGCCGCTGCGCGTGCTGTCGAGCCTGACCGACCCCGACATGCCGCTCGCCGAGGAAGCCAACTCGGGCACGCTGATCACGTTCGAGGAAGACACGAAGATGGAAAAGGCCGTCATTTCCGGTGTGGCGTTCTCGCGCGACGAGGCGAAGATCACGTTGACGCGCGTGCCCGACCGTCCCGGTATCGCCTACCAGATCCTGGGGCCGATCGCCGAAGCGAACATCGACGTCGACATGATCGTGCAGAACATCAGCGTCGACGGCATGACCGACTTCTCCTTCACCGTCCAGCGCAGCGAATACGCGCGGGCGATGGACGTGCTGAACACCAGGGTCAAGGAGCACATCGGCGCCGAGCGGATCATCGGCGATCCGAAGATCTGCAAGGTCTCGGTGGTCGGCATCGGCATGCGCTCGCACGTCGGCATCGCCAGCCTGATGTTCCGCACCCTGTCGGAAGAGGGCATCAACATCCAGATGATCACCACCAGCGAGATCAAGATCTCGGTCGTCGTCGAGGACAAGTACATGGAACTTGCGGTGCGTGCCCTGCACAAGGCGTTCGGCCTTGAGCAGGAAACCGCGTGAGGCGCGCGACGCTTTCGTTGCCGGAAAAAGCCGCGCGCCCTAAACTGCGCACGCCGCCCGAGCAATCCGTCCGTCGGATTGCGCAGTGAGATGTATCGAGATTGGAGACGTGGCCGAGAGGTCGAAGGCACTCCCCTGCTAAGGGAGCATACGGGCAAAAACCCGTATCGACGGTTCGAATCCGTCCGTCTCCGCCATTAAATGCCCAAGCCCCTGATTCATCGAGGCTTTTCGATGCGAACAGGGGTCTGACCGGGGCGATGGTGTACAAATTGGCGTACATCATCGCCTCCGTGCGCCGAAGCGGCGCCCGACGACGACCTTCAACTCGTCGTTCGGAGCGCCCATGCGTTACCTCACCCAGCATCGCCAGGCTTTCTACTTCCAGATTCGCGTCCCGGCCGTGCTCCGGCCGCAGTACGGGGCGCTGATTCGCGTCCATCTGCAGACCGGCGACCGCGACGTGGCGCGGCCGCTCGCGCTGCAGCTTGCCGCGTACTGGCTGACACGGTTTTCCGCGGAATCCCTCGGCGAACGCGCGTCGTTTGCGCCGCCAGCGTCGATTGCGCCGCTGCTGTCGGCCACCGACAGCCCGGTCAATTCCGCCGCGCCGCTTCGCATGGCCGACGCATTCGCCTACTGGCGCGGCCTCGTCGCCAGGCGGCCGGAGCGGACCGTTGTCGAGTTCGGTGCGACCGCGGACGACTTCGACGAACGCATCGGCATCGACCTGGCGCGGCTTCAGCGCCAGGATGTCGCGCGTTACCGCGACCTGCTGCTCGGCGATGGCCTGGCGCCTGCGACGGTGACGAAGCGCGTGGGCTTCGTCAGCGCGCTGCTGCAGGCGATGTACGACGCCGGACGACTGCCGGGCAACGTCGCGCGCG
>CAZIJU010000158.1:0-5676 GCA_964539745.1 uncultured Burkholderiaceae bacterium
GCCGCAGGCGAAGGTGGCCACCGCGGGCCGCCGGGAGTTCCGGGCCGACGAACTGCGCGCCTTGTACGCCTCGCCGATTTATACGTCGGGAAAGCGTCCGCGCGGCTGCGGCGGGGACGCGGCTGCCTGGCTGCCGGTGCTCGGGCTGGTGACCGGCGCCCGCCTCGAAGAACTGGCCCAGTTGCGCGTCGAAGACGTCGTCGCCGACGGCGGCAAGCTGGCCCTGCGAATCCAGGACGACGGCGAGACCCGGCGTCTGAAGACGGCGTCGTCGCGCCGGCTCGTCCCCGTGCACGCCGCGGCGATCGATGCCGGCTTTGCGCACTACGTCGAGCGCCGTCGAGCGGCCGGGGACGGCTGGCTCTTTCCGGACCTCAAGCCCGACCGGTTCGGCCGCTCCGGGCCGTGGTCGAAATGGTTCGGCAACTATCTGCGTTCGGCGGGCGGCTGCGGCATCGCTGACCGGCGCGTCGTGTTCCACAGCCTGCGGCACAACTTCAAAACGATGTGCCGCGCCGCCGGCATCCCCGAAGAAGTCCACGACGCGCTGACCGGCCATCGAGGCGGCGGCGTCGGTCGCGACTACGGCAGCGTTCCGCTCAAGACGCTGATTAAAGCGGTCGAGCGCATCGAGCTGCCAGTGGCGCTTCCCACCATCGCGGATGTTGCGTAGGCGGCCATGCGCAGACGAATCAGCAGCGACAGTTACCGCGCCCGCACCATCGACGAGTGGTGCGACGAAGTTCGCGCCCTGAGCGTTCGCTCGTTGAGCGAATGGGCTGCTCGGTCCCACTACGCCTATAGCGTCGCGAACAGCCTCGGTATCCAGCGCGTCATCGCCGAGCGGCTCGGATGGCGGAGCAAGCTGCCCAACGGCGGTATGCAGGCCTTGAGCGACGAAGAAGCCGCCGAGCGGTTCATCCGCCGCGGCGCGAAGACGGCGAGCGACCTGTGGCGCATCCACAGCCCGCTTTGCATCGCGCTGCGGCGCCAGGGGCGCCTGGATGCCGTGCGTGAACTCGTTCAGGCGCGCTACGTCACCGAGCGGCATCGATGCGACCTCGCCTATTACCTGGACCGGGCCCGCGCATGGAGCTGCTTCGAAGCCTGGGTTTGCGCGGACAGAATCGCGGCCGCAACCGCGCGCCGGCACGGCCTGCTCGACCAAGTCAAAGCCGCTTGCCCGCCGCGGCCTGCGCGTTTCTCGACGCAGGGGGGACTCGTGCGGAGTCTGCCCGAACTCGTCGTCGCACGCCTGCTCGAGCGCAGCCGGGTGCGCTTTGTCGTCGAGCCCGAGTACCCGATTCCGCCCGTCAATCCGAGACCTGGTCACCGCATGCGCGCCGACTTCGGTCTTGGCGGCGGACACCTGGTCGTGGTCTGGAGTGCCCACCCGCACGTCGGGCCGCGCGTTAGCACGGAGCGCGGACGGTACTACCTCGAACGGCGCCGTCTGAAGACCTGCCTCAGCCGGGAGCGCGGCCTGCGCGTGCTCGGTGTCGAAGGCTGGATTCTGTACCAGCACGGACTCGAGTGCTTCGCGGCGCACGTGCGCCTTGCGCTGCAGTCTGCGGCGCCGCACCTCGTGCACGACGTCGAGGCGCGGGAACTGCTGTCCATCTAGCGCCTTGCGCACGAAGCGGGCGATGGCCTCCGCGGCCTTGAGCTGGTCATCGACGTCGATGGCCTCGTAATGCCGCTCATGAATGTCCCGCGACGCATGGCCGAGGTGACGACGCCGCACGTCGGCGTCGATGCCCGCGCGCCGCATCGCGGGCGCGGCGGAACTGCGCAGGCTCTCGAGCACGAGCAACGTGTCGTCGCCGAGGATTGCCTTGATACGCGCGTTGACGCGCTTGCTGATGGCCGCGCTGTTCGGAACGCCGTCGGCCGTCAGCCCGAGATGCTTGAAGACCGGACCGTCCCCGGCCGCGGCGACAAGCTGGACGAGACGTTCGTGAAGGCCGGGTACGCTGTCGGCGAGGAACGGGACCACGCGCCGCGAAGCCGCGGTCTTGGCGCGCTGCTGTTGCGCGTGCCGGCGCGCGCTCGATGGCTCTTTGAAGCGGCGTGCGGACGGTTGCAGGGAGAGTTCCCAGTGCGTTCCGCGGAAGGTTAGCCCGGAGGCCTCGACTTCGCAGACTTCGGACAGTCGGCAGCCCGTGAGCGCCTGGATGGCCACGATGACGCGGTCGTCGGCGGGGAGGGACCGGTCCGAGAAAATGCCGACCAGGCACTGGCGAAGCTGCTCGAGCCGAAATGATGGGCGCGGGACGCGTTCAGCGTCGACTTGGCGCTTGCTGGGCGCGAGTTCCGAAAGCGCGGCACGCGTCTCATCGGACAGCCTGGTCCGACCGAGCAAAGCCCGGACGACGATGAACCGGCCAAGGCGCGTCGATGCGGTCAGGCCCGACGCGACCAGGTAGTCGCGGTACAGATGCAGGTGCGCCGGCAAGAGCGACTCAAGCGAAGCGCCGCCGAGGAGGGCTTCGAGCTCGCGCCGGACGAGGTCGAACTTCTGCAGGGTCTTCTTTCTCTTGCCTTTGCTCGACCACTCTTCAAATCGGTTTTGAACCGACTGGCCGTTGAGCCCCGGGATGGGCAGCAGCACATCGCGCGGCCGCCGCACGCTGCCGATGTCCGCATCGCCGGCGCACACGGTTGCGAGCGCGCGCGTCAGCGTACCGATGCCAAGCGCAGTCCGGCGCTCGACGTCGACGGCATCGAGCGAGCCGTCGAGCGCAATACAGCAGCGGTGACGGCTCTCGACGGCGGTCCGTACGCGTTCCCAGAGCCCTTTGCCCGGCCTGCGAACGCGCCGACGAAGAACATCGAGCAGCGCGGAAAACGCCCGCTGGAGCGCATCCCATTGCCTCTCGGAGGGCGGGTTCGTCCTGGTGAGTTCTCCGAACTGAACAAGTGCGCCGTCAATGAATGTCTCGATGGTCGACGTCAGCAACTCCGCGCCGCCCGTAAGCAGGGCTGGCCGCGTGTCAAGGCTTGGAACGGTGTGCGGCGCGGAACAGTCGGCGAGCAGCGTACGCAGTGGCCGGGCCGCGGCCGCGTCGAACGAATCGGGGTCTTCGTCGAAGGTTGCTCTAAGGACGTGAAGCACTTGCGCTCCCGCCATCGCGGGCCAGCGACCGCGATGGAGGTTGAACCGTTTGCTGGCCAGTAGCGTAGGGAGCGGATTTATCCCGACGCATAAGAGAACGGCCGCCGTAAATGGCGCGGCCGTGAGCGGGCACAACGATTCGTCTCGCGGCGCATCATGGCGGGCAGGCGCGCTTGCCCTCGCTGTTGACAAGGCACTTTCCCGCGAGGTGACGCCGCGACCCTGCTAACCCGGGCAAGGCGGGCGGCCGGCGACTGCCGCAATGAGGCGCGGATGCCGCGGTGATCGAATCCCTAGCCGCGGGCGCGCGACCAGAACGGCGTGCAGGCGAGCCGGAACCCAAATGTGCCCCACGTGGTCGCGCCGGCCCACAAACCGCACGGTGCGCCGAACCGCCCCAGGCAGCACCGCCTGACAAGCAACGGCGGCGTCACATCCGGCTGAAGGTGGACCCCAACAACTCGTGCATGCGATTTGCCCCGTCGGCGGAGCGCAAGTGGGCGTAGTTCTTCTCGACGGTCGCCAGGCGGTCGTTCAGGACAAGCGCGGCGGTCTTGAAGTCCGAGAGCTTCGACGTCTTGATGATGGCGGTCGCGACCAAGTGTCTGAATGCATGTGCTCCGATACCGGGGCATCGCCACAAGTACTTCCGCGTAAGCTCGGCAATCCGCACCGACAGTCCAGTCCATGGCTTTGTCGGGTCACGGCCATTCGGGCGCTGTCGGGCGCCGACAAACACGTAGTCGGTTTCAGCGGCGAGCAATCGCGGACGAAAGACTTTGAGGTACCGCTCCAAATCGCCCCAGGCCATCTCTTGCACGGGCATGTCGTAGTCGTGGTCGCCGGCAGCGCCTCGGAAGTTTTTGAAGTTGTGCCGCTCGATGCGAATCCACCAGGACCCGTCGGGGCGTTGATACAGCTGCCCACGGTTGTCGGGTCGCCAAGTCAGCGTAGCCAGGTTGCGCAAGCGCAGCGGGTTGGATACCAGGAGTTTGATGAGCGCCAGGTCGCGTGCCCACACGGCCTCTCGCCGCGGCGAGCCTCCCAAGGGGCGGTCCGCGCGCATGCGCTGAATCATGTCGGCCACGGCTTCCAGCGGATTCTCCATATCCAGGATGTGCCGGATGGGTTCCTTGGGGTCGCGCGTCTGTTTTTGATACTTCCTGTGCCGGGTGCACAGACCTTTGAGCAGCGCGAATGTTTCGCGGCACATTTGTTCCCAATCGTTGTCGGCGTACTCGGGCGGCAGCGTGGCCAAGAACTCCGGCTGCTGCTGCAGGTAACCCGTGCCGACGCGAAGCAAGGACATCGCGAAGGAAAAAAACTCGAACACGTACCCGTTGAACCGGTTTCCGCATCGCTTGACCACCCAGCGCAAATAACCGTCGATATAGCCTCGGACGGCAAACCAAGCCAGGGTGTGCAGTTGGCTGGCCGGCAGGCCGGCCCCGCCTTCGGCCTTTGGAAGGTTCAGCCAGCCGAGATAGGCGGCTGTCTTCGACCACGCGAACTTCGCGGATGGAACTTCGACGCCGTCGAGGTGCCACGCCCATGCGGTCGGGGTCTGCCGACAAAACTCGAACGGCGCCGTGCGCCACGCCGCGCTGTCACTGCGATTCAGCGCCGGCTCCCACGCGGTCTTGTAGCGGAGGAAGTCGTACCACTGGGTTCGCAGTGGCGAATCGGGGGCCGGCTTGAAGAAGTAGTGCTGGGAGGTGCGGGCCGCCAGGCTTTCACGGTAGCCGACGTTAACCGGGTCGCCAGCGGTCCTTGGAATGCGTGCGGCGCCGGAGATCCCGGCCAATACCGCAAGTTCGCCATGAGGTACCCCGAAGAAGGTTTCGATGCGATGGATGTGGGGTGCATTGCTCAGACGCGGCTTCTTGCCCTTTAGCCACCCGTAAATCATGCACGGCGGGACGCCTGTCTGTCGGGCGAGGCGTTTGACCGGGAAGTCTTTCAGTAACGAGCGGACCGCTTGATTGAACGGCGGCAGGTTGTCGCCGGCAATGGCGCGCTCGGTGTCCAACGCGACGACCAGTTCCCGCCAGGGGCGCAGTGTCGACAGGGCGTTGCTGATGTTGCGGGCCGTCTTGCCCTGCTCGGCCAGGTGCTTGGCGAAGGCTTCGCAACGCGCCGGGAACGAGGCGCGAAGCTCGTGTCCAACCGGGTCGCCGACGTCGAGGTTGTTGAACTTCAGGAACGCGCGAAGCGTCGACGCGCGATTGGCGGCGGTTTGCGGCTTTATCGCCTGCTGCCGGACGAGGCGCTCCTGGATATCGAGGAGGTCTTGGTAGGTTGTGGGCTTGGCGGACACAGCTCTTCTCCGCGCCCGGGCTTTCGGCTCCGCCGCCTGCGAAGCAGGTAAAGGCGACGGGTCGACATACCTGCAAATTTTGTAAGCCGTTGATTTCGCAACGTCTTTTCTCATCGAACCACTCCACCTTTTTGATTCGTTCACCAGGATCACGACCTCGGCGGCCTGCCCGCCGAACTGCAGCCCGAGGCTCACCGCGCCGAGCGTGTAGAACGCCGGTGCGCTCCACGCGTTGCCCTCGCCG
>CAZIJU010000159.1:0-5600 GCA_964539745.1 uncultured Burkholderiaceae bacterium
AGGCCGACCGCGCCCGCCCCAAGCTGGCCCCACTGTGTCGCTTGATGCAGCCGCAGGCGGCCGACCTCAGCGCGCACGCCGAGGCCCGCACCGGGGCCGGACTGCCCCGATTCACCAAAGATGAGGTCGACCCCTGCCTCGGGCGCGTCATCCTCGCCAACGGCTTCCCGAGGCTGCGCTGCCGCGAGTGCAGCCACGACAAGCGGCTGGACTTCCACCGCAAGCGGCGGGGGATCTTCCCCTGATGCGGCGCGCGCCGGATGTCGCAGACCGTGGCGTACCGGGTCGACCACGACATCCGGTGCGAGCCAGGCAGGCCGACACGCTGCGCGTCACCCCGAGCTTCGCCGGCACGCCGTGTATCCGCAAGCTCAACCCGAACGGCGACTTCACCAACCGCGCAAGCGAACTCCTCAACCTCGCCGGCACGCCGGCGGCGCTCGCCGCCAACACGATGGCGGCGCTGACCTTCACCATCCCGGCCGACGCGACCTTCGGCAGCGGCACGTACATCGTGGAGGTGGTGGCCGATGCGGGCGGCACCGGGTCGTACACGGTGCAGTTGACGTCGCCGTGATGGCGCAGGCGGCAGCGTTCCTGGCCGCGGCGCAGACGGCGGCGACGAGCCGCCCCACGGCCTGCAACACTGCCGTCGGCGCCGAAGCGGCCGGACCGCTTCGGTCGCAACGCGGTCCGGAACGTTAGGGAAACACTGAACAAGTCCCCGTGAAGCTTGTCGTAGTCGGCAATCTTGGCGAGGGGAACAGCGATGAAGCAGACGACCCTGGCGATGGCGGCCGATCAAGGGGCGGGGTTTGAGAGGTACCGCAAGCCCACGCGGCGCGAGGCGTTCCTGGCGCAGATGGAGACGCTGGTGCCGTGGGCCGAGCTCGGTGCCCTGATCGAACCGCACTACCCCAAGGCCGGCAATGGCCGCCCGCCGATCGGTCTGCAGCGCATGCTGCGCATCCACCTGCTGCAGCACTGGTTCAACCTGGCCGACGAGGCGATGGAAGAGGCGCTGTATGACTCGGCCGCGTTGCGCGCCTTCGTCGGCATCGACCTGGGGCGCGAGCCGGTGCCCGATGCCACCAGCCTGCTGCGCTTTCGTCATCTGCTGGAGAAGCACCGGCTGGGCGAGGCCATCTTTGCCGAGGTCGGCACGGTGCTGCAGTCCAAGGGGCTGAAGCTGTCGGGCGGCACCATCGTCGATGCCACGCTGATCGCTGCGCCCAGCTCTACAAAGAATGCCGAGCAGCGGCGCGATCCGGAGATGAAGCAGACCCGCAAGGGCAATCAGTGGCACTTTGGGATGAAAGTGCACGTGGGCGCCGATGCCAAGACCGGCGTCGTGCACGCAGCGGTGGTGACCGCCGCCAACGTGCACGACAAGCACGCCGTACCTGACCTGCTGCATGGCGAGGAGACGCGGGTCTACGGTGATCGCGGCTACCAGGGCTGCACCGACTTGATCAAGGAGGCGGCGCCCAACGCCAAGGACTTCACCAACCGCCGGATCAGACAGCAGTGGGGCGAAGACGAGGTGGCGCGGGCGAAGAACCGGACCAAGAACCGCACCCGGGCGCGGGTGGAACATGTGTTCCATGTGCTCAAGCGCCAGTTCGGCTTCGCCAAGGTGCGCTACCGCGGGCTGATGAAAAACGCCAACCGGGTGTTCACGGCGCTGGCGCTGGTGAACTTGGTGATGGCGCACCGGCGCATGCCAGGCTTGGTGCGTCGGTAGCAAGCGAAACGACCGCTGCAAACGCTCGCAGCGGTCGATTGAACGCAGAATCGACGCCTTCGAGGCTGCTTTCGACGTGAAGATCGACGCTGACTCAACCATCGCTCTCATTGGCGGCGCTTGTTCAGTGTTTCCTTAGGTGTTCGACACCTTGATCGTCGGGATCTTCAGCGACATGTCCTTCGCCTTTTCGGCGATCCGGATCGCGACCTTGCGCGCGATCGCCTTGTACGCGCGGGCGATGTCGCTGTCGGGTTCGGCGACGACCGTCGGGCGGCCCGAGTCGGTCTGCTCGCGGATGCGGATGTCCAGCGGCAGCGATCCGAGCACCTCGACACCGTATTCCTTGGACATGCGCTCCGCGCCGCCGGCGCCGAAGACGTGCTCGGCGTGGCCGCACTTGCTGCACACGTGCACCGCCATGTTCTCGACGATGCCGAGGATCGGCACGCCGACCTTCTCGAACATTTTCAGGCCCTTGATCGCATCGAGCAGCGCGATGTCCTGCGGTGTGGTGACGATCACCGCGCCGGTGACCGGCACCTGCTGCGCGAGCGTGAGCTGGATGTCGCCGGTGCCCGGTGGCATGTCGACGATCAGATAGTCGAGATCCTTCCAGTTGGTCTGCGCCAGCAACTGCTGCAGCGCCTGCGTGACCATCGGACCGCGCCAGATCATCGGCTGGTCGGCGTCGACCAGGAAGCCGATCGAACTGGTCTGGATACCGTAGTTCTCCAGCGGCTCGAGCGTCTTGCCGTCCACACTCTCCGGCTTGCCTTCGATGCCGAGCATCGTCGGCTGGCTCGGACCGTAGATGTCGGCGTCGAGCATGCCCACGCGCGCACCCTCGGCCGCGAGCGCCAGCGCGAGGTTGGCGGCGACGGTGCTCTTGCCCACGCCGCCCTTGCCCGACGAGACGGCGACGATGTTCTTGACGTTGGGCATGACCTTCAGCCCGCGCTGCACCGTGTGCGCGACGATCTTGACCGTTACGTTGGCGCTGACGTTGCCGGCGCCGGCGCGCTTCAGCGCATCGACGACGAGGGCGCGCAGCGCGTCGATCTGGCTGGCGGCCGGGTAACCGAGCTCGACATCGACGCTCACGTCGTCGCCATTGATCTTGACGTTGCGCGCAGCGCGCGACGACACCAGATCCTTGCCGGTGTTGGGATCGACGACGGTCTTCAGGACTTCGTTGACACGTTCTACGGTGATGCTCATGGGGAAATCGCGGTCCGGGAATGTCGAAGGGAATCAGCCGCGCAGTCTATCCGACAGCGCCGCCCGCCGGCCCGCCGACCGACCACCCCATGTGAGCTAGTTGCCCTTGTTAAACTCGCGGTCATTCGATCGTCGGCCATGCGTTCACGCACACACTCCGCCGCCCGCTCCGCCCGCCGCACGCGGAACGGGCGAATGCGCGGCCGCATCTAGCGACCGGCCGCTGCTGCCGGAACCCAGACGCGGAAACGCCTCGCGCGATCCGCGGCCCGCGATCCGAACCTCGACCTCCGCCCATGAGCCCGCGCAACCTGTTCGTCACCACCGCCCTGCCGTACGCCAACGGCCGCCCGCACATCGGCCACATCATGGAGTACGTCCAGGCCGACATCTGGGTGCGGTATCAGCGCATGCGCGGACACGCGGTGCACTTCGTCTGCGCCGAGGACGCCCACGGCGCGCCGATCATGATCGCGGCGGAAAAGGCGGGCAAATCGCCGCGGCAGTTCATCGCCGAGATGATGGCCGCGCGCCGGCAGTACCTTGACGGCTTCCACATCGGCTTCGACCACTGGCATACGACCGATTCGCCCGAAAACGTCGAGCTGTCGCAGTCGATCTATCGCGCGCTGCGCGCCAACGAGCTGATCGACATCCGCCGCATCGAGCAGTTCTACGACCCGGTCAAGGGGATGTTCCTGCCCGACCGCTACATCAAGGGCACGTGCCCGAAGTGCGGCGCGAAAGACCAGTACGGCGACAACTGCGAGGTGTGCGGTTCGACCTACGCGCCGACCGATCTGAAGGACCCGCGCTCGGCGCTGACCGGCGCGAAGCCCGAGTTGCGTTCCTCCGAGCACTACTTCTTCAGACTGTCGGATGCGCGCTGCGTGGCGTTCCTGCGCGAGTGGACCGCCGGCCGCAACCGCCGCGGCGAGCCGCACCTGCAGCCGGAGGTCTATGCGAAAACGCAGGAGTGGATCGGCGAGGGCGGCAAGGGGCTCGCCGACTGGGACATCTCGCGCGATGCGCCGTACTTCGGCATCCCGATCCCCGACGCGAAGGACAAGTTCTTCTACGTCTGGCTCGACGCGCCGATCGGCTATCTCGCGTCGCTGAAGGCGTACTTCGACCAGGGCAAGGCGCGCGCGAAGGGCGAGCCGCGCAGCTTCGAGGAATTCATCGCGGCCGACGACGTCGAGCAGATCCACTTCATCGGCAAGGACATCGTGTACTTCCACACGCTGTTCTGGCCCGCGATGCTCAAGTTCTCCGGCCGCAAGGTGCCGGACGCCGTCTACGTGCACGGCTTCATCACCGTCAGCGGCGAGAAGATGAGCAAAAGCCGCGGCACCGGCATCGATCCGCTGCGCTACCTCGAAGTCGGCATGAACCCGGAGTGGTTCCGCTACTACGTCGCTGCGAAGCTCAACGCCCACGTCGAGGACGTCGACTTCAATCCGGACGACTTCCAGCAGCGGGTCAACAGCGACCTCGTCGGCAAGTACGTCAACATCGCCAGCCGCGCGGCGAGCTTCCTCGTGCGGCAGTTCGACGGTCGGCTCGCCCCGTCGGAGGATCCGTCCGGCGCGCCGGCGGGCTCGCATGCGGTGGCGCTCGCCTCGAGCGAGGAGATCGGGGAGTTCCTCGACCAGCGCGAGTACGGCAAGGCACTGCGCGAGGTGATGCGCATCGCCGACTACGCGAACGAGCACTTCGACCGCCACAAGCCTTGGGAGCTGGCCAAGGATCCCGCAAGCCGCGGGCGGCTGCACGCGGTGTGCAGCGACGTGATGCGCTGCTTCCGCGCGCTGACGATCTACCTCGCGCCGGTGCTGCCGGCCACCGCCGAACGCGTCGCGCGCGAGCTCTTCGGCATGGGCCGCGCGTTCGTCTGGGACGATCTGAAGACCACGCTCGAGCGTATTGCACCGTACAAGCATTTGATGACGCGCGTCGAAGCGAAGCAGCTCGACGCGCTATTCGGGACGGAGGCACCGTCCGCCGGGCAGGCCCCGTCGACCGCATCAGCGGCGGAGCAGGTCAAGACGATCGCCATCGACGACTTCGCCAAGGTCGATCTGCGCATCGCGAAGATCGTGGACGCGGCGCCGGTCGAAGCGAGCGACAAGCTGCTGAAGCTGACGCTCGATGCCGGCGAAGGCCGGCTGCGAACGGTCTTCGCGGGCATCAAGAGCGCGTACGCGCCGCAGCAGTTGATCGGCAAGCTCACCGTGCTCGTCGCCAACCTGGCGCCGCGCAAGATGAAGTTCGGCGTCAGCGAAGGCATGGTGCTGGCCGCCAGCCACGCCGACGAGAAGGCAAACCCCGGTCTGTATCTGCTCGATCCGCACCCCGGCGCGCAGCCGGGCATGCGGGTCAAGTAAGCCGCTGCCGGCTCCTTAAGCGACTCGGCTAAAGCTGCGTTTATCATCGCGGCATGGCCGACCTCGCCGTCATCCGCCTGCGCAACACGCTCGAGCTGTTCAACGAGTTCGCGCGCAGCACCGTCTCCGGCGCCGCGGCCGCCGACGTACGCGGCCTCGACAAGCTGTTCGCCGAGCGACTGCGCATCGCACCGAGCTACTGGTCGCAACTGAAAAGCCGCGAGCGCCATATCGGCGAAAAACTCGCG
>CAZIJU010000160.1:0-5480 GCA_964539745.1 uncultured Burkholderiaceae bacterium
ACCGATCCGCAGAAGATCCCGGTCACCGTGCTCAGCCGCTGCCTGCAGTTCAACCTGAAGCAGATGTCGCCGGAGGCGATCTGCGGACGGTTCGCCCACATCGTTCAGCAGGAAGGTATCTCCGCCGAACCCGCCGCGCTGAAGCTGCTTGCGCACGCCGCCCGCGGCAGCATGCGCGACGGCCTGTCGCTGCTCGACCAGGCCATCGCGTTCAGCGCGGGGCAGGTCACCGCCGGTGCGGTGCGCGACATGCTCGGCGCGATCGACACGACCACACTCGCGCGCCTGCTCGACGCGCTGGCTGCGCGCGACGCGAAGTCGATGCTGGCGATCGCCGATGAAATGGCCGCGCGCAGCCTGTCGTTCGGCCAGGCGCTGCGCGATCTGGGCGCGCTGCTGCACCGGATCGCGCTCGTGCAGCGCATCGATGCGGCGGCCGACGCGTACGGCGCCGACGATGACGGCGCCGAAATCGCGCGATTCGCCAAGGCATTCGCGCCGGACGAGGTGCAGCTTTACTACCAGATCGCGCTGCATGGCCGCAACGAACTGCACCTCGCGCCCGACGAATACGCGGGCTTCACGATGACGCTGTTGCGCATGCTCGCCTTCGCGCCGGTCGAACCTGCGTCCGCGCCGAAGACTGCCGCACTGGCCGCGACGCGGCCGCCGCGAACGTCCGCGCCGGCGGCCGCCGCGCCGCGTCCGGCACCTGCGCCGAGGTCGCAGACAGCGGCGGCTGCGGCGAACGAAGCGGTGCGTCCGGTCGCGTTCGACGGCAACTGGCCGGCGCTGGTCGAACGACTGAAGATCGGCGGCTTGGTGCGCGAGCTTGCCGCGCGCAGCGAACTGGTTGCGGTCGAAGGCGATCACTTCAAACTGCGCGTTCCGATCAAGACGCTGCTCGACGCCGGCACGCTCGATCGGCTCAAGGCCGCGCTCGGCGAACACTTCGGGCGGGCGATCCGCGTCTCGGCCGAGGTCGGGTCGACCAGCGGAGCGACCGCTGCGGGGCTCGCGGAGCGGGCGCGCGCCGAAAAGCAGAAACGCGCCGAGGACGCGATCTACGCCGATCCCTTCGTGCGAGAATTGATCGAGAACTTCGGTGCAACCGTCGACCCGCAGTCGATCCGACCCAAGGACTGACTGAACGGACCGAGTAGCGCCGTACCGGCAAGTTGGCCGGGAAGACGTGCGCCGAAGGCAAGGTGACAACTGTCGGGGAAGCAACGGAAATGATGAAAGGCCAACTTGCCGGGCTCATGCAGCAGGCGCAGAAGATGCAGGAGAACATGAAGCGCCTGCAGGAAGAGCTCGCGCAGATCGAAGTCGAAGGCCAGTCGGGCGCCGGGCTGGTCAAGGTCGTGATGACCTGCAAGAACCAGGTGCGGCGCGTGTCGATCGATCCGAGCCTGGTCGGCGACGATCGCGACATGCTCGAGGACCTGGTCGCCGCGGCGTTCAACGACGCCGTGCGTCGCGCCGAGGAAGCGACCCAGCAGAAGATGGCGTCGATCACCGCCGGCATGCCGCTGCCGCCGGGGTTCAAGCTGCCGTTCTGAGCGGCACGCTGCAGGGGGCTGCTGGGTTTGCATCCGGGCGGGCCATGTTTCTCCGCGCTGAAGCAAGTTGATGAAGCTCGGCCCGACGCTCGACAAACTGGTCGACGCATTGAAGCGCCTGCCCGGCATCGGGCCGCGTTCGGCGCAGCGCATCGCGTTTCACCTGCTGCAGCACGACCGCGGCACCGCGATCGCGCTTGGCGAAGCCTTGCTCGCCGCGGCGCGCGACGTACGGCACTGCGCCCGCTGCAACACGCTGACCGAACTGGAGATCTGCGAGACCTGCGCGAACCCCAGGCGCGACGCCGGCCTGCTGTGCGTCGTCGAGAGCCCGGCGGACCAGTTGATGATCGAACAGTCGCTCGCGTACTCGGGGTTGTACTTCGTGCTGCTCGGCCGGCTGTCGCCGCTGGACGGGATCGGCCCGCGCGAGATCCAGATGGAGCGGCTGCTGGCGCGCGCCACCGATGGCCTGGTGCGCGAGGTCATCATCGCGACCTCGTTCACGGCAGAGGGAGACGCGACCGCGCATTACGTCGGCGAGCTGCTGCGTGCGCGCGATGCGCAACTCAGAATCACGCGGCTGGCGCGCGGCGTGCCGGCCGGCGCAGAACTCGAGTACACGGACGTCAACACGATCGCGCAGGCGATGCTCGACCGGAGGGCCGCATGACGATCGCGTTCTGGTGCGTGCTGGTCGCGGGGCTGATGCCGTATGTTGCGGTGACGATCGCGAAGGCGGGCGGCAGCCGCTACGACAACCGCGATCCGCGCGCATGGCTCGAACGGCAGGAAGGGTTCCGCAAGCGCGCGCACAACGCTCAGGCCAATGCGTTCGAGGCCTTTCCGTTCTTCGCCGTCGCGGTGATCGTCGCGACGCTGACCGGCGCGCCGCAGGAGCGGGTCGATGCGCTGGCGGTGATCTTCATCGCGGGGCGCGTCGCGTACCTGGTCTGTTACCTCGCCGACTGGCACTGGGCGCGTTCGGCTGCCTGGCTGATCGGCTGGCTCGCCACATTGACGATCTTCGTCAGCGCAGTTCAGTGAGGAACGGGCGATGACGCGCGCTCCGCCGAAGGGGTTCGACGACCATGCGGCGGCGATCGAACGCCTGGTCGAAGCGATCGATCTGCCGATCGGCCGTTGGGACGCGCAGCACCGGCTGACCTTCTGCAATACGCCATACGTGAAGTGGGCCGCGCGGCCGCGCGAGCAGTTGCTCGGCCGAACGCTCGAGGAGATCTACGGGCCCGCGGCCTGGGCTGCGGCACGCGAAGCCTTCGACAAGGCGTTTGCCTGCGCGACGGTGAGCTACGAGCGGCTGTTGACGCATCGCGGCGGCCCGCCGCGCTGGGCGCGCGTGCAGGTCTTCCCCGGTGTCGACCCCGCCGGCCGCGTCGAGGCGGTCTACACGATCGCGTTCGACATCCACGACGACGTGACCGCGCGCGAAGCGCTGGAATCGGCGCGCCGCCGGCTCGACCGCTTCACCGAGAACATCCCGTATCCGCTGACCTATGTCGACCGCGAATTCCGGATCTGTTTCGTCAACCGCGCGTACACGCAGGCCACCGGGATGAGCGCGGAACAGCTGATCGGCCGGCACATCGGCGAAGTGCGCGGCGCGCGCCGCTGGGCCGAGCACAGACCGTACTTCGAGCGCGCGCTCGCCGGAGAGACGGTCCACTATGCGCGGCTTACCGAACTCGCGCACCTCGGCCCGCGCTGGGTGCGAACGACGTACTCGCCCGACTTCGACGATACGGGTCGCGTCGTCGGTATCTACACGTCGACGATCGACGTGCACGAGCTCACGCTCGCGCGCCAGGCGCTCGAGCGCAGCCTCGAGCGCGACGCGCTCACGGACGTGCTCGCCCGGCGCGCGCTGATGGACCGCATCGACCAGGCGGTCGCGCGCTGCGCGGCCGAGCCGGTCGCGCTGTTCTTCATCGACCTCGACGGCTTCAAGCGCGTCAACGACGCGCTCGGCCACCGCGCCGGCGACGTCGTGCTGACGTCGGTCGCGACCGCGCTGTCGCGCGCGGTCCGGGGCGAAGACACCGTCGGCCGCTTCGGCGGCGACGAGTTCATCGTGCTTGCGCGCGTCGGCGACCGGCCGGCCGCGGCGGCGCTCGCGCAGCACCTGCTCGATGCCGTCCGGCGTGCGCCGTGCGCAACGCACATCAGCGCCAGCATCGGCTACGCGCTGGCGCCGGCCGACGCCGTGACCTCGTTCGAACTCGTCCGGCAGGCCGACGACGCGATGTATGCGGCCAAGCGCAGCGGCGGCGACCGCGCGCTGCATTGCACTCAGGTGCAGCGGCCATGACGGCGCCTCCGACCGGCAGCGGCGCGTTCGGACCCCTGGCCGGGCTGAAGGTGCTCGAGCTCGGTACGCTGATCGCCGGGCCCTTCGCCGCGCGCATGTTCGCCGAGTTCGGCGCCGACGTCGTCAAGATCGAAGCGACCGAAGGCGGCGACCCGATCCGAACCTGGCGCTACCTGCACGAAGGCACGTCGCTGTGGTGGTACGTGCAGGCGCGTAACAAGCGGTCGGTGACGCTGAACCTGAAGGACGCGCGCGGGCAGGCGATCGCGAAGAAGCTCGCGCTCGACGCGGACGTGATCATCGAGAACTACCGCCCCGGCGTGCTGGAGAAATGGGGGCTGGGCTTCGAGCAACTGCGCGCCGACAACCCCGCGACGATTCTCGTCAGGCTGTCGGGCTACGGGCAGACCGGGCCGATGCGCGACAGGCCGGGCTTCGGTGCGATCGGCGAAAGCATGGGCGGCATCCGTTTCGTGTCGGGTCACCCGGATCGCCCGCCCGTTCGGATCGGCATCTCGATCGGCGACTCGATTGCGGCGCTGCATGGCGTGATCGGCGCGTTGATGGCGCTGCGCCACCGCGACGCAACCGGAGGTCGGCGGAAAGGGCAGGGGCAGGTCGTCGACGTCGCGCTGTACGAGGCGGTCTTCAACATGATGGAAAGCACCGTGCCGGAGTACGACCGCTTCGGCGTCGTGCGCAGCCGCACCGGCGGCGCACTGCCCGGCATCGTTCCTTCCAACACCTACACGTGCGCCGACGGCGAGGCGATCGTGATCGCCGGCAACGGCGACGCCATTTTCAAGCGGCTGATGATCGCGATCGGCCGCGACGATCTGGCCCGCGATCCTCATCTGGCGCGCAACGACGGCCGCGTGCCGCGTGCCGCGGAGATCGACGACGCGATCCAGTCGTGGTGCAGCCGTCATCCGATCGACGAGGCGCTCGCGCACCTCGCTGCCGCGGACGTGCCGGTATCGAAGATCTACAGCGTCGCCGACATGTTCCGCGATCCGCAGTACGCCGCGCGGCAGATGATCGAACACGCGCTGCTTCCCGACGGCACGCCGCTTGCCGTACCGGGGATCGTTCCCAAACTGTCCGCCACACCGGGCGCGACACGCTGGCTGGGGCCGCGGCTCGGGGAACATACGGACGAGGTGCTGCGCTCGCTCGGTTACGGTGACGACGAGATCGAAGCGTTTCGCCGCGACGGCGTGATTTTTTGAGAGTTACGCAAGCTCGTGACACCGCGACCCCTCAAGTTCGTTTCGCCCGTGCGACACTGGTTCCGTCATCCCGAGCAACGCGAGGGATCCCGGCGTTGCGCGCAGCGGAGATTCCTCGCCTGCGGCTCGGAATGATGAGGGCGGCGTTGCGGCTCGGAATGACAGTGAGGGTTTTGCGGTGGGCAATGACAATGGCGGCATGGTGGCTCGCGATGACGAAGCCGGTCCGGGGTGGAATGACGCCGGCTTGTCATCCCGAGCGAACGCGAGGGATCTCTGCGCCGCGAGGCGAGGAGATTCCTCGGCTTGGGCTTGGAATGACTCCCCATCGTCATCCCGAGCGAACGCGAGGGATCTCGG
>CAZIJU010000161.1:0-5418 GCA_964539745.1 uncultured Burkholderiaceae bacterium
CGTGGTCACCGAGACGATCTTCGCCTGGCCGGGCATGGGCAAGCTGGTGATCGACTCGATCTTCCAGCTCGACCGCCCCGTCGTCGTCGCCTACCTGCTGCTGATCGTGTTCATGTTCATCCTGATCAACCTGGTGGTCGACCTGCTCTATTCGGCACTGGATCCGAGGGTGAGGTTGGGGGAGCAGCGATGAGCTTCGTGGTGTGCCCCCTCTCCCCAACCCTCTCCCCCATGTCGCGGGGCGAGGGGAAACACGCTCCCTCTCCCCGCGCACGGGGAGAGGGGTCGAGGGAGGGGGCGGCGCAGGAGCGCGTCGCATGAGTGCCTTGGCCGCCCCGCCCGAGCAGTCGCCGTTCGCCCGCTTCGCGCGCGAATTCGCCGACAGCCGGCTCGCGCTCGTGGGCCTCGCGATGCTCGTCGCGGTGATCACGATCGCACTGTTCGCGCCGTGGATCGCGCCGCAGAACCCGTACGACCTCGGCAAGCTCGACCTGCTCGATGCGCGGCTGCCGCCCGGAGCGCGCGCCGGCGGCGGCAACATGACCTATCTGCTCGGCACCGACGGCCAGGGGCGCGACATGCTGTCGGCGATCCTGTACGGGCTGCGGGTGTCGCTCACCGTCGGCGTGGCGAGCGGCGTGATCGCGCTCGCGCTCGGCGCCGTGCTGGGCGTGCTCGCCGCGTATGCCGGCGGCCGCTTCGAGCAGGTGCTGATGCGCATCGTCGACATCCAGCTCGGCTTTCCGGCGATCCTCGTCGCACTGATCCTGCTCGCGGTGCTCGGCAAGGGCGTCGACAAGATCATCATCGCGCTGGTCGCCGTGCAGTGGGCGTACTACGCGCGCACCGCGCGCTCGGCCGCGCTGGTCGAGCGCAGCAAGGAGTACGTCGAGGCGGCGCGCGCGCTCGGGCTGTCGAACGCGCGCATCGTCCTGCGCCATTTGCTGCCGAACAGCCTGCCGCCGCTCGTCGTCGTCGGCACCGTGCAGGTCGCGCACGCGATCGCACTCGAGGCCACACTGTCTTTCCTCGGGCTCGGGCTGCCGACGACCGAGCCGTCGCTGGGGCTGCTGATCGCCAACGGCTACGAGTACCTGATGTCGGGCAAGTACTGGATCAGCGTCTACCCGGGCATCGCGCTGCTCGCGACGATCCTCGCGATCAACCTGGTCGGCGACCAGTTGCGCGATGTGTTGAACCCGAGGTTGGCGAAGTGACGCAGCCGTTTGGGCGCAAGCGGCGCGGCCGCACGACGATCGGCCGCGGATGCGTCATCCGCACGGCCGGCAAGCGCGCACGAGCACAGGCTGCAGCGGTGGTCGAACGTCGCTTGCGCGCGAAGCGCCGGGCCGCTTGCGGCGCCGCCAGGCGTTGGCCCGCTGGGCAACCTTGCGGTGGAGCGGTCGCCCGGTGAGCCTGCTCGAAGTCAGCGGCCTGGTCACCGAGTTCGCCACGCGCGAGGGCCGGCTGCGTGCGGTCGACGGCGTCTCGTTCGCGCTTTCGCGCGGCGAGATCCTCGGGCTGGTCGGCGAATCCGGCTCGGGCAAGTCGGTGACGGGGTTCTCGATCCTCGGACTGATCGACCCGCCGGGACGCATCGCCTCGGGCAGCGTGCGATTCGACGGGCGGGAGTTGATCGGCGCGCCGGACGACGCACTGCGCAGGCTGCGCGGCAAGCGCATCGCGATGATCTTCCAGGATCCGATGATGACGCTGAACCCGGTGCTGTCGGTCGAGACGCAGATGGTCGAGACGGTGCTGGCGCACGAGAAGGTGCCGACGCGGGTGGCGCGTGAACGCGCGATCGAGGCGCTGGCACGCGTGGGCATCGCCTCGCCCGGCGAGCGGCTGGCGCAGTATCCGCACCAATTCTCGGGCGGCATGCGCCAGCGCGTGGCGATCGCCATCGCGCTGCTGCACAGGCCCGATCTGGTCATCGCCGACGAGCCGACGACCGCGCTCGACGTGACGGTGCAGGGGCAGATCCTGTACGAGATGCAGAAGCTCGTGCGCGAAACCGGCTCGGCGCTCATCTGGATCACGCACGATCTGGCGGTGGTCGCAGGGCTCGCGGACCGCGTCGCGGTGATGTACGCGGGCCGTATCGTCGAGGAAGGCACCGTCGACCACGTGCTCGAAGCGCCGCTGCATCCGTATACGCGCGGGCTGCTCGACTCGGTGCCGGCGAACAACCCCGTCGGCCACCGGCTCAGGCAGATTCCGGGAATGACGCCGTCGCTGCTGCGCCTGCCGCCCGGCTGCGCGTTCCGCGAACGCTGCGCGCGCGCGACCGAGCGCTGCGCGACGATGCCCGAACTCGCCGCGCTCGGTGCACGCAAGGTGCGCTGCCACTTTCCGCTCGAAAGCGCGGTGACCGCATGAAGCCGGACGAACCGCTGCTCGAGTTTCGCGGCGTATCGAAACGCTTCGTCAAGCGGCTCGACGCGATCGAACGGCTCGCGCGTGCGCTCGGCGCGACGGTCACCGAGCACACGGTGCACGCGGTCGACCGGGTGAGCTTCGCGGTCGCGCAGGGCGAAGTGGTCGGACTCGTCGGCGAGTCCGGCTGCGGCAAGAGCACGCTGGGGCGGCTCGGCTGCGGACTGTACGAGCCGAGCGACGGCGAAGTCCGATACCGCGGCGCCGCGCTGCGCACCCGCGCCGGCGGGCCACGGCCGATCCAGATGATTTTCCAGGATCCATTCGCGTCGCTGAACCCGCGCATGCGGGTCGAGGAGATCGTCGGCGAGGCGCCGCGCGTGCACGGCCTGGTCGGCAAGGCGGAGGTGGCGGACTACGTGGCCGATCTGCTCGTCCGCGTCGGGCTCGATCCGGCGTTTCGGCGGCGCTATCCGCACCAGTTCTCCGGCGGGCAACGGGCGCGCATCGGCATCGCGCGCGCGCTCGCGGTCAGGCCCGAGTTCCTCGTGTGCGACGAAGCGGTCGCCGCGCTCGACGTGTCGATCCAGGCGCAGGTGCTGAACCTGTTCATGGACCTGCGCGAGAGCCTCGGCCTGACCTATCTTTTCATCAGCCACGATCTGGGCGTCGTGCGGCACTTGTCGGACCGCGTCATCGTGATGTACCTGGGCCGCGTCGTCGAAATCGCGCCGACCGAGGCGCTGTTCGCGCAGCCCAGCCATCCGTACACGCAGGCGCTGCTTGCGGAAGTGCCGCGGCTGGACCGCAGGCGGCGAACCTACGTGCCGATCAAAGGCGAAATCCCGTCGCCACTCGCGCCGCCGCCGGGCTGCCACTTCCATCCGCGCTGCCCGCACGCGATGCCGCGCTGCGCAGCCGAGGCCCCCGCGCTGCGCGAGATCGCGCCGGGGCGACTCGCCGCCTGTCATCTGAATGATTGATCCCGACCGCACCGCAGCGGCGCAGGCGCGCGTCCGTGTGTGGTTCAATTGAATCGTCCATGACGCCCTTTCGCATCCACGGCGGCGCGCCCGCGATTCCGCTGGTGCTCGACTCGCCGCACTCCGGCCGCGAGTTTCCGGCCGACTTCGACGCCGCCGTCAACGAGTTCGATCTGCGCGACGGCGAGGACTGCTACGTCGACGAGCTGTATCTGCCGGCGACCGAACTGGGCGCGCCGCTGCTGGCGGCGCGCTTTGCCCGCACCTACGTCGATGCGAACCGGCATCGCGGCGACATCGATCTGGAGCTGATCGAAGGCGGCCGCTGGCCGCACGATTACGTGCCGAGCGGAAAGGCGCGGATCGGCAAGGCGCTCGTCTGGCGCACGCTCGACGACGGCCGCGCAATCTATTCGCGCAGACTGCGCGTCGACGAGGTGCTCGGCCGGATCGAGCGCTTTCACGCCCCCTACCACGCGGCGCTGCGCGAACTGATCGACGCAACACATGCGCGCTTCGGCGTCGTGTATCACGTCGACTGCCATTCGATGCCGGCGGTCGGCGGCACGCAAGGCGAAGGCGGCGCGGGCAAGCCGCGCGCCGACTTCGTGCTCGGCGACCGCGACGGCACGAGCTGCGATCAGGCCTTCACCGAGTTCGTCCGCGCCACGCTTGCCGCGATGGGCTACGAGGTCAAGGTCAATGATCCGTACAAGGGCGTCGAACTGGTGCGCGCGTACTCGAACCCGCGCGCAGGCCGCCACAGCCTGCAGATCGAGATCAACAAGCGCCTGTACATGGACGAAGCCACGCGCAGCAAGCACGCAGGCTTCGAGACGCTACAGAAAAACCTCACGACGCTGGCCGAGGCGATTGCCGACTACGCGCAGCGGTCCAGGGCTGCAGCGCGAAAAGCGACCTGAAGGACGACGAGATGCCCGAACACCACCCGATCGAACTCCAACCGCCCGACATCGCGCCGTTTCGCGCATCCAACACCGGCGTCGACTACGTGCACGTGCTCGACTCGGGCCGACCCGGGCCGAACGTGATGGTGCAGGCGCTGACGCACGGCAACGAGTTCTGCGGCGCGATCGCGCTCGAGTACCTGTTCCGCGCGGGCGTGGCGCCGGTGCGCGGCAAGCTCACGCTGGCGTTCGCCAATGTCGCTGCGTACGCGCGCTTCGACTTCGACGACCCGGACTCGTCGCGTTTCGTCGACGAGGACTACAACCGGGTCTGGGCCGACGACGTGCTGTTCGGACCGCGCAATTCGGTCGAGCTCAGGCGGGCGCGCCAGTTGCAGCCGTTCGTCGACGCGGCGGACTTCCTGCTCGACATCCATTCGATGCACGAGCCGTGCCGCCCGATCATGGTCTGCGGGATGGTCGACAAGGGGGCGGCGTTCGCGCGCGCACTGGGCGTGCCCGCGGATCTGCTGATCGACACCGGTCATCCGGCGGGGCTGCGCATGCGTGACCGCGGCGGCTTCGGCGATCCGGCGAGCCCGAGGAACGCGCTGCTGATCGAGTGCGGCCAGCATTGGGAGCGCCGCGCGGCCGACGTGGCGATCGACACGACGCTGCGCTTCCTGGTGGCCACCGGCGCGGTCGATGCGCAGTGGGCGAAACCCCGGCTTCGCGTCGAACCGCCGCCGCGGCAGCGCCTGATCCGCGTCACCGAGCCGGTCGTCGCGAAATCGATGGCGTTCCGCTTCGCCGCCCGCTACGCGGGCCTCGAGATCATCGAAAAGGCCGGCACGCCGATCGCCTACGACGGTGACACGGTGTGGACCACGCCGTACGACGACACGGTGCTGGTGATGCCTTCGCTCAGGCACGTCAGCCCCGGCGCGACGATGGTGCGGCTCGGCCGCTACGAGTAGAACCCCTCTCAAAATCCCCCCGGTCGCGTTGCGACGAGAAGCGGGCGGATGCCAGGGTGTGTTGACATAGGCCTCACGTCCGCATGATCCCAGCCACCACCGGCGGGTCGCGCCATGGCGGTTGCGTGAAAGCGCGGCGAAAGCGCCGCGCCCCCCATGGGGCCGACGGCG
>CAZIJU010000162.1:0-5336 GCA_964539745.1 uncultured Burkholderiaceae bacterium
GGCGTGCGCGCCTCGTCGATCAGGATCGAGTCGACCTCGTCGACGATCGCGTAGTACAGCCCGCGCTGGCGCCTGTCCTCGACGCGGTACTCCATGTTGTCGCGCAGATAGTCGAAGCCGAACTCGTTGTTCGTTCCGTACGTGATGTCGGCCGCGTAGGCGGCGCGTTTGTCCTCGGTCGACTGCTGCGACAGGATGACGCCGACCGACATGCCGAGGAACCGGTAAACCTTGCCCATCCACTCGGCGTCGCGGCTGGCCAGGTAATCGTTGACCGTGACGACATGCACGCCCTTTCCGGTCAACGCGTTCAGGTAGACGGCGAGCGTGGCGGTCAACGTCTTGCCCTCGCCGGTGCGCATCTCGGCGATCTTGCCGTCGTGCAAGACCATGCCGCCGATCAACTGCACGTCGAAGTGGCGCATGCCGAGCGTGCGCTTGGCGGCCTCGCGCACGACCGCAAACGCCTCCGGCAGCAGCGAGTCGAGCGTCTCACCCTTCGCGTGGCGCTCGCGAAAAACGTCCGTCTTCGCGCGCAGCTGCGCATCGGTCAGTGCCGCGATCTCGGGCTCGAGCGCGTTGATCCGCTCGACCGTGCGCTGGTAGTGCTTGAGGAGTCGCTGGTTGCGGCTGCCGAAAATGCGGGTCAGGATTCCAGAAATCATCGCGAGGCGCGGTACGTGATCGAGCGGGCGTGCTGTGCGGGCGCGCAGACGCCGCGCGGCTCGTGCGCGGTGCGCAAAGCGCGAATTATCTCACAGGGGGTCGGTCGGCCTGCGCCGCGCAGACGCGTCTAGCGCTGGGCAGCGGCGCGGGCAAGACCCTTGATGTCGATCGGGCGGCCGCGCGAATCGGCGACGGCGAGCGGAGCGAACGGCGACCCCGCCTTGTGCGCGAGCAGGAATTTCGCCGGGTTCTGCGGCACGCCGTTGACGTGCACCTCGAAGTGCAGATGCGGCCCGGTCGAACGCCCGGTCGAGCCCACTTCGGCGATCTTCTGGCCGCGCTTGACGATGTCACCGGCCTTCACGGCCAGCTTGCTCGCGTGCGCGTACAACGTCGAGAGGCCGTTACCGTGGTCGATCGTGACCGTGTTGCCGTAAACGGGGTTCGCCTCGGCCGAAGCGACGACGCCGCCCGCCGCAGCGTAGATCGGCGTGCCGACCGGCGCCGCGAAATCGACGCCCGCGTGCATCGCGACCTGTCCGGTGAACGGGTCGGTCCGCATGCCGTAGCCCGACCCGACGAATCCTTCGCTGATCGGCGTGTTCTGAGGCAGCAGCGCGCGGCGCACCTGCGCCGATACCAGTTCCGACTCGATCACGTCCATGTAGTCGGCGCGATGCTCGACGCCGCGCGAGATCCGATCCAGCTCGCTCTGCAGCTCGGCGAGCGTCATTGCACGTGCGCCGGCCGCAGGCTCGGCACCGCCTCGGCCCGGCGGCTCCTTGAAGCTGAATTCCTCGGGGCGGATCCCCGACATCTTGGCAACGCGTTCGCCGAGCGCGTCGAGCCGCATCAATTGCGCCTGCATTTCGCCCAGCTTGCGGGCCATCGCGGTCACGTTGTCGCGCACGAACTGCTCGTTGCGCGCGACCTCGTCACGCATGATGAACGTCACGATGTCGTGTACCACCGGAATGCGGATATCCGCCGCCACGCGGAAAGTGATCGCGTACAGCCCGATCACGGCGAGCAGCACTGCCGACAACAAGCCCGAGCCGACAATCAGCATCACGCGCTTGTCGACCGTAAACGTGCGGGCCCGCGACAGACGTCGATCTACGAATATGATCTGCACCGTTGCCCTCCACCTTGCGCGACCCCTGACCGCATGGAGGGGCCGCACAAGTCCTTCCTGGTACTGCCGTCCGACCGCAGGCCCGCTTGCCGATGACCCGCAGCGCGAAGACCCTCGCCGATGCGCTGGCCGAGATGCCGGCCGTCGCTCAGCTCCTGGCTCGCCTGCAGACCTCGCAGTCCGTCGCCCGGATCCTTGCCGCGGCCTCTCCCCCGATCGGCGGGGGATTCGACCCGCTTCGCCCGGGAGTCTGTGAACTGCGGGGCGGGCTCCTCGTTCTTACCGCAGTTTCTTCGGCGCAAGCCGCTAAGTTGCGGCAGGAATTCCCGCGACTGAAGAAACTCTTGAAGCGGCAGGGGCTCGAACTTAACGAAATCAGAGTTCGCATTCAACCCGCGTACTTGCCTTACTGCGAACAGGTGAGCAATGGGGCTCAAGTTTTGGCGGGCGATGAAGTCGCGTCGACCTCGCCTAGTCGACCCCGTAGTTTCGAAGCCCCGCTTCGCTTTGCAGATGAGCTTGCACTTACTTTGAGCGACTCGCCCCTGCGCGATGCCATCCAACGGCTCCGCGCCACGCTGCGAGCGGACCTCACAAGAAACCGCTAGGGCACGAGTTCGACCGGCTTGTGCGTTTGCCCCGCGGCGCGCTCACACGATCCGTTCGAGCAGCAGTACCGCGAAAAACAGCAGCGCTGCCGCGATCGCGAGCCGGAACAGCAGCCAGGACCAGCCAAGGTACTTGCGGTTGCCCGTCACGATGAACGCCGCGACGCACAGCACGACGGCAATCGCGAAGACGATCAGTAGCGCGCGGAAAATCGGCATCGCGTCGTCTCAGAAACTGTGATGCGAGGAAACGCCGTTGAACCGCACGGGGAACCGGCAAAGCGCTGCGCCGTCGCGCCGGATGACGCGGTAGGCGAAGCGCCGTCGTCGTGCGAGACCTCTATTCATCGCCCTTTTCCGTGCGCCGTTGCGGCGTAATCCCGGCGGGTGAACCCTTCTGCCGCGCCGGCCGGGTGCACCACGCATGCCGCGCGGCGACGACACCGCATGATGCGCGGCGAGGAACGAGCACCCGAAAACGCTGCCAGTGCGTCGTAGCGCAGGTTCCTCTCACGCGCGCTCAGGCAGGCGCGCCGTACAGGCGGAATGCCTTGGGCGCAGCGCTGCGATCGTCGAAGCTGACCGTCTCGTAGGCCGCGGCGTCCGCAAGCAGCGCGCGCAGCAGTCGGTTGTTCAGCGCGTGACCCGACTTGTGCGCGACGTACGCTGCGATCAGCGGCCGCCCGAGCATGTACATGTCGCCGATCGCGTCGAGGATCTTGTGCTTGGCGAATTCGTCGCCTGAGCGCAGCCCGTCGACATTGAGCACGCGATATTCGTCCATCACGATCGCGTTCTCGAAGCTGCCGCCCATGCCCAGCCCCGCAGCCCGCAGCGCCTCGACTTCGTTGACGAAGCCGAATGTGCGCGCGCGCGCGACCGACGCGACGTAGGGTTCGCGCGCGAAGTCCACCTCGACGTCCTGCTCGGTGGCGTCGATCGCCGGATGGCTGAAATCGATCGAGAAGCGCAGCTTGAATCCGAAGTGCGGTTCGAGCCGGACCCGCTTGTCCCCGTCCCGCACCTCGACCGTCTTGAGCACGCGGACGAAGCGCTTTGGCGCGTTCTGTTCGACGATGCCCGCCGACTGGATCAGGAAAACGAAGCTCGCCGCGCTGCCGTCCATGATGGGAATTTCGGGCGCATCGACGTCGACATAGCAGTTGTCGATGCCGAGTCCCGCGAGCGCGCTCATCAGGTGCTCGACCGTCGCGATGCGAACCTCGCCCCGGCCGAGCGTGGTGGCCATGCGCGTTTCGACGACCGCGTCGGCGGAGGCCGGGATGTCCACCGGCGGATCGACGTCGACACGGCGAAAGACGATGCCCGTATCGGCGGCGGCCGGTCGCAGCACCAGCTCCACCTTGGTGCCGCTGTGCATGCCGATACCGACCGTACGCGCGATCTGCTTGAGCGTGCGCTGCTTCAACATGGAGGCGCGATTGTATCCCTGGCGTTGTGCAGTGCGTCGAGCATTTGGCCGGCCCGCCCCCCACAATGCGCGCGCTTCGGCCGCACGCCGGAGATGCCGCCGACGAGGTAACGATGACCGATTCCGCAGGCGCCGACGCGCACCGCCCCAACAGGCCGACGCCGTTTCCCAAGATCCGCCGCGTCGCCATCGCCGCACCGCTGCGCTGGATCGGCGCCAGCTGGCGCGACTTCAGGCGTGCGCCCGCGGCGAGCGGGTTCTATGGCGCCGCCTTTGCGCTGATGGGCTGGCTGATCTACCTCGTTTTCAGCCACGCGTACGAATACACGTCGGCGCTGACTGCCGGCTTCCTGCTGGTCGGGCCTTTCGTCGCGACCGGTCTGTACGACATCAGCCGGCGACTCGAGCGCGGCGAAACGGTCGCGCTGCGATCCACATTGACCGCCTGGCGGACCAACGTCGGTGCATTCAGCCTGTTCGCTCTGGTGCTGACCGTGATCCTGCTCGTCTGGGCGCGTGCGTCGCTCGTCACCTTCGCACTGTTTTTCTCCACCGGCATGCCGACGCTGTCCGGCTTCCTGCAGCGCGTCGTGAGCGTCGAGCATCTCGATTTTCTGTTGACCTATCTGGCCGTCGGGCTCGTCTTCGCCGCGATCGTCTTCTCCGTCAGCGTCGTATCGGTACCGATGATGCTCGACCGCGGCACCGACACGATCGTCGCCGCGCTGACCAGCGTGCGCGCGCTCGCCGAGAACCCGGTCGCGCTGACCGTGTGGGCCCTGCTGATCGTGCTGCTGATCGGCATCGGATTCGCGACACTTTTCGTCGGACTCGTCGTCACCGCGCCGATCGTCGGTCACGCGACCTGGCACGCGTACCGCGACCTCGTCGCGGCCGAGTCATGATTCCGCCGACCTTCGGCCGCGGCGCCACGGCGACGGCCTTCGAGCGCGCGACCGGGCGGCGGACCCGGACCGCGGGTCTGTTGACATCTGCATCCGGTCCGCGTGATCCACGCAACTTCCGCGCAGGTCGCGGCCCGGTGCCTTGGCTTCTCCGATGGTCCCCTCGCGGCGCCCGGCCTTGCGGCCCAATCCGACCCGCCGCAGACCCGATCCATATGCCAACAGACCCTAATCTGCCTGCTTGCGCAGGAATGCGGGAATGTCGTACCGATCGGTACCGCTGTCCTCCATCGCCGCCACGCGGGCCGCTGCGCTCTCGCGGCCAGTTCGCCAGACGGCGGGAACCTCGAGATGCCCGTAGTCGGCCGCCTGCGGCGCTGGCGCCACACCGACCGGCGCATTGTCGGTGCCCGTCTTGATGACCGTGAACGGCGTCTTCTTCGACGCCGCACGGCCCAGCCCCGTCGCGACCACGGTCACGCGCAGGTCGTCGCCCATCGATTCGTCGCACACCGTGCCGAAGATCACCGTCGCGTCGTCGGCGGCGAAGGCGCGGATCGTGTTCATCACCTCGCGCGTCTCCTTCATCT
>CAZIJU010000163.1:0-5318 GCA_964539745.1 uncultured Burkholderiaceae bacterium
GGGATCTCGGCGTTGCGAGCGGCGGAGATTCCTCGCCTGCGGCTCGGAATGACAACGGCCGCGTTGCGGCTCGGAATGACAAGGGCGGTGTTGTGGCTCGGAATGACAATGGCGGCGTTGTGGCTGGGAATGACTGAGGGCGACGGATGCGAGCGCCAGGCGGTCGGTTGCATCGCGAAGATTTGTAATGCTCGATTGGCGGCAGGATTCAGCGGATCGTCCAAGCCGCTCGTCCCTCGCATGAGTCAGGGTAACTGAATCCTCGCTTCTGAATCCTTCCAATGCGCATCGCCGCGATCTCCGACATCCACGGCAACCTGCCGGCGCTCGAGGCGGTGCTCGACGACATCGGTCGCCGCGGCGCGGACGTGATCGTGGCGCTGGGCGATCTGCTCGCCGGCCCGCTGTGGCCGCGCGAGACCGCCGAGCGACTGATCGCGCTCGGCTGCCCGGCCATCCGCGGCAATCACGAACGGCAGACCTGGCAGTGCGAGGCGCAGCGTGGCGAACCGAACGACCAATTCGCATTCGAGTCGGTCACGCGCGAGCAGCTCGACTGGACGCGCGCGCTGCCCGCCACGCTGCGCCTGGCAGCCGACGTGTTCTGCTGCCACGGCACGCCGACAAGCGATCTCGTGTACCTGCTCGAAGACCCCGCGACTGGTCGCGCCACGCTGCGCGGCGAAGACGCGATCCGCCGCGACTGCGGCGAGCTGCGCGAAGGCCTGCTGCTGTGCGGGCACTCGCACGTGCCGCGCCTCGTCGAGCTGCCGGGAGGACCGACGATCGTCAACCCCGGCGCGGTCGGCATTCCCGCTTTCAGGGCACGCCATCCGGTGGCGCACGTGCATGAGCTGGGTTCGCCGCATGCGCGCTACGCGATCGTCGAGCGCGCGCGCCACGGCTGGCAGGCGCAGTTCGTCGCCGTCGCGTACGACTGGCGCAGCGCCGAGCGGCGGGCGCTCGAAAACGGCCGGCCTGATTTTGCGGGCTGGCTGCGCGGCCGGGCGTAACGAAGCGGCGCGCCGATCCGTCGCCGGTGCCCGCGCGGCGCGTTTCGGCGCGATCCTGCGGCGGGCCGGCGGCGATGCGCGGCTACCGCAACAGCCGCGCCACCTTGGGATCGATCGCGATCGCGGCCATCACGCCGCCCATCAGTGCGCCGGTGACGCCCGGCGCGCAGGCGTCCTGACCGGCGAGAAACAAGCCGCCGACGGGCGTGCGCGGCCGCAGCGCGGGACTCAGGAAGCGCTCGGGCGTGGTCTGCAGTCCATACATCGCGCCGTGTTCGGCCGCCGTGATCGAGGCGACCGATATCGGCGTGGACGCTTCGTGGAAGCGCACCAGCGGGGCGAGCTTCGGGTAGTGCCGCCCGAACTGCGCGAGTAGATTGCGCTCGACGAGCCCTTTGTACGCCGCGTAGTCATCGCTGCGCGGCGTGCCTTTGCTCAAACCCTCGCGGTCCCATCTCGAAAACGCGCCCCAGTCGACCAGCGCGACGATCTCGCAGGTGTGTCTTTGCGCGGGCCCCGGATCGTGCGACGGGTCCTTCAGCGAAGGAAACGAGACGAACAGGCTCGGCGCGTTCGGCTCCGAAAACGGATCGCGCCAGATCGCATCGACGTCCCAGCTTTCGTAAATCCAGTCGTTGGCGGCGGATGCGCCGAGCGCGCCGATGTCGCCCTCGAGGCCGAGATAAAGCCCGACGTATCCGAACGAAGACTCGATGGCGAGCGCGTCCTGGGCCCAGCGGTAATCGACTTCCGGCGTGGGCAGCAACCGCAGCGTATTGCGCACGCCGGCGTCGGAGACGACGCAACGCGCTTCGATTTCCTCGCCGTCGGCAAGCGCCACACCCGTGACGCGCGCGTTGCGGACGCGGATGTGCGCCACCTCCGCGCCGGTGCGGATCGCGCCGCCGGCGGATTCGATCGACCGGCCGAACTCGCGGGCGAACACCGCGCTGCCGCCGACGGGAAACCACGCGCCATCCAGATAGTGGCGCATCACCATCGCGTGCGCCGCGAATGCGCTCTGCGTGGGCCGGCCGCCGAAGGCGCCCCACTGCGCGACCAGCACGGCCTGCAGGCCGGGGTCGCTGACGCATTCCTGGACCACTTGCCAAGTGGTGCGGCCGACCCAGCGGCCGATCGCCTTGCGCTTGAGCCATTGCAGCGCGTTGCCCAGCGGCTGCGGCAGTGCGTGCGCGGTGAACACCGCCTGTAGCGCCGCGTCCGCCGCCTCGATCGCGTCGAAGTAGCGGTCGATGCCGGCGTGCTGGCGAGGGAAACATTGCTTCAGATCGGCGCGCAGGCGCTGCGCCGGTTGTGCGAACCCGAAGCTGAAACCGGGGAAGTGAACGCAGTCGTACACGTCGCCGACCGGCGCCATCGGAATGCCGTTCGGCGTCAGCGCATCGAACATCTTCTTTGCCGGACCGGGGCGGCCGTCGATCTCGCCTGCGCCGCCGATGTAGTGCACACCGACGTTGAAGCGATAGCCGTCGCGCTCGAAAGTTTGCGTCAGTCCGCCCGGCTGACTGTGCCGCTCCAGCACGAGGACGCGCCGGCCGGTGCGGGCGAGCGCGGCGGCCGCGGCAAGCCCGCCGATACCCGAACCGATCACGATGACGTCCCACACGGCTGCGTCCCTCCGACCCGGATTGCACCGGCGACGGCCGAATCACACCAGCGCAAGCGCGGCGACGGCTTGACGGCCGTCAAGCACGGCGGTGGCGTTGGCGGCGGGGCGGTCAGCGCGTCGCCGCGCGCAGGCGCAGGTCGCGCGGATCGAGCGTCTCGTATTTGACGGCCGGTGGCGTGGCCGTCGCGGCAGCCACCGGGCGCGGACCCGGCTGCGCGCGCGGCGCCGCGCGTGGCGGCGCCCCCGAAAGGGGCGTCTGCGCAGGTATCACCGGAGTGGCGATCACCGTCGGCGGTTGTGCAGGCGCGCGTTCCGCGGCGCCGGGCGGCGCGAGCGCGGCCACCAGTTCGGCGCGCGGCGCATCCGAAAACTCGAATCGCAGGTGTTCGCCGATTCGCAGCCGCAGCGGGGTCGGATACGAGTACATGTAGCCGCTCAGGTGATCGACCAGCGCGGCGATCGAGCCGCCGGGAATGAACGAGTTCTCCATCTTCGCGTCGCCGCGGGCGGCGACGGTGCCCCGCGCAAGCCGATCACCGAGCCGACATTCGATTTCGAGATCCGCGGAGGAGCGGCGAACGCGGACTTCGTTCGCCGGCAACGTCACGACCACCTCACCCGTGCCGTTGTCCAGCTGGCACTGCATGCCGCGTACCGCGCGATCGTGTTCGTCGACCGCGTGGACTTCGATCGTCTGTGTGGCGCTGCCGGTGAGCGTCGCGCAGCCGGCGAGCCATGCGGCAGCCACGAAAACGGCAGGGGTGGCGAGGCGTTTCATGCGGGTGCGCAGCGGCGTATCCGGTTTATCGGCAGCACCCCCGGTCGCCTGAAGGCGGCGCCGGTCGACCGGACGGTGTAGGCCGCTCAGCCTTGCCGGTCGCCGCCCGGCGCGTCAGTCAGCGCCAACAGCGCGAACGAGGCCAGCCAGTGCGTCGCGACGAAGTCGCCGTCGACGGCTGCCGCGGCGGACGCCGCCAGGTGCGCCTCGATCGCGCGATCGACCGGGTCGTGCAGCGCCGCGGGCAGGCTGTGCCGCAGCACGCGCCAGCACCACGCGCGCGAGAGATTCAATCCGTGCAGGTGAACGATTTTCGGATCGCGCGCATCGCTGACCCGCACCGGCGTGAGCCAGCGCGGGAGCGCGCCGGGCGCAGGAGCGAAGGCGTCCCACCAGTGCGCGAAACGCTGGTCGTCGGCGGTGCGGCGCATCAGCACCGCCTCGACCAACCCGCCGGAAAGGAAGTCGTCGCCGCCGGGTTCGTACTCGGCGGGATAGTGGCGATCGCCGCCGAACCAGGTCAGCGCGCGTTCCGCGACCGAGCGTGCGAGCGCGCGATGTTGCGCGACGCGCGCGTAGTCGAGCGCGAGGATCAGCGCGAACGCGGTGTTGCCGTGCGTGCCGGCGCGCACCGGATAATCGAGCCGAGGCAGGAAGGCCAGCAGCCGCATCGCGACTTCGTCCGCGAGCGGCGCCAGCGCATCGCGCCAGCGGCGTGCGGACTCGCGTTCGCGCGCGAGCAGTTCGAGCTCGGCCTGCAGTTTCAGCAGCCAACCCCATCCGTACGGCCGCTCGAACGACGCGCGGCCGGTGCCGCGCAAATAGGCCAGCTCGGCATCGACGTGGGCGGGTCGCAGACGCGCGTCGAAGTGCGCCACGACGCGCGCCACGCTCGGCAGATCGCGCGCCAGACGCAGGCAGCGTGCCAGCGTCCAGTGCATGTGCACGCTCGAATGCCAGTCGTAACTGCCCCAGAAGACCGGATGCAGCGCGCGCGGCAGGCGCGCGTCGGCATCGCTCGCCAGCAGATGCTGCAAATGGTACGGATACTCGATGGCGAGGCTGGCGAGCGCCACGCGCGCGAGGCGTTCGCCCAGGTCGGGCGTGAACGCCGGCTGCGCTGCTTCAGCGTGCGGCGTCGACCTGAATTCCGCGTGAGGGACGGCCGAGGGCATCGTCGCTGGCGTCGAAGACAAGGTGCTGGCCGACGCGCAGCCGCAGCGCCGACGGATACGCGTAGCGATAGCCGCTGACGTGATCGATCACCAGGCTCGCCGTTCCGCCGGGCATAAGCGCCTTGACGGCGGCGCCGGTCGCCGACCCGCGCGACACCGCCGTGCCGCGGGCGACGAGCGCGCCGCGCCGGCATTCGATGTCCAGATCGCTCGACGAGCGCCGCACCTGCAGGTCGTACATCGGCGATGTGCCGAAGTATTCGGCCGAGCCGTTGACCACGCGGCAGCGCATGCCGTCGACCGGACGGTCGTTGGCGTCGACCGTATGAATGCTGATCGACTGGGTCGGCGTGCCGGTGACCGTCGCGCAGCCGCCGAGCGCGAGCGCAACGGCAATGGCGGCCACCAGGAAGAGCGTGCGGACGGCGCTGCTGAACATCGGTGCGGCTCGCGTATCGAGCAGTCATCGTACGGATCGTCGCGAACGCGCGCAGTCACGCGCGAGCCAGCCTTACGGATTAATGGCCATCGTCCGAATTGCCGAGGAATCGGAATCCGCCGCGCGCACTGCATTCGCCGGCGGCAGAACCTATCTCAGAGTCCCCGGCGGCCGCGGCGGGGTCGCCTGGGGATGCAGCGCTAGGCGCGGCGAGGGGACCATTGGCCACAGTGCCAAGGACCCGAGCCGCAACGACGCGATGCGCCCCAGGCGACCCCGCCCC
>CAZIJU010000164.1:0-5311 GCA_964539745.1 uncultured Burkholderiaceae bacterium
GCGGCGGTTGCCGAGATGGTCGATGTCGTCGATCTCGCCGCGGCCGTTGCGCAGCTCGACGAGCACCTTCATCGTGTCGATGATGTCCTCGTTGGTCAGCACCATCGGCCCGGTGATGTCCGGGCGCCCGAAGCGGCTGTTGACCTTCATGCGACCGACACGCGACAGGTCGTACGTCTCCTCGTCGAAGAACAGACGCCGGAATAGCGTCTCGACGGCGTCCTCGGTCGGCGGTTCGCCGGGACGCATCATCCGGTAGATCGCGATGCGCGCCGCAAGCTGATCGCCGGTTTCGTCGATGCGCAGCGTGTTGCTGATGAACGGTCCCTGGTCGAGGTCGTTCGTGTAGATCGTGCGGATGTCCTTGACGTTGGCCGCCCGCAGCTTCTTCAGCAGGTCTTCGGTCAGCTCGTCGTTCGCGTGCGCGACGATCTCGCCCGTCTCCGGGTCGACGATATTGGCGGCGAGCACGCGGCCGAGCAGATAGTCCTCGGGCACCTCGATGCGTTTCATGCCGGCTGCCTCGAGGTCGCGGATGTGTTTGGCATTGATCCGCTTGTCCTTCTGCACGACGACCTTGCCGGTCTTGTCGAGGATGTCGAAGCGGGCGATCTCGCCGCGCAGCCGCTCCGGCACGAACTCCATATAGCCACCGGTATTGGCCGCCAGCGTGAAGCTGTCGAAGGTGAAGAAGTGCGCGAGAATTTGCTCGGGCGTCAGACCGATCGCCTTCAGCAGGATCGTCGCCGGCATCTTGCGGCGGCGGTCGACGCGAAAGTACAGGATGTCTTTCGGATCGAACTCGAAGTCGAGCCACGATCCGCGGTACGGGATCACGCGCGCGCTGAACAGCAGTTTCCCGCTCGAATGCGTCTTGCCGCGGTCGTGCTCGAAGAATACGCCCGGCGAGCGATGAAGCTGGCTTACGATCACGCGCTCGGTGCCGTTGATCACGAACGAGCCGGTCGGGGTCATCAACGGGATCTCTCCCATGTAGACCTCCTGCTCCTTGACCTCCTTGATGGTCGGCTTCGACGCCTCGCGGTCCATGATCACCAGGCGCACCTTCGCGCGCAGCGGGCTCGCGTAGGTCAGTCCGCGCTGTTGGCACTCCTTCACGTCGAACGGCGGGTCGCCGAGCGTGTAGCCGGCGAACTCCAGCCGCGCCATGCCGTTGTGGCTGCTGATCGGGAAGATCGAGTTGAATGCAGCCTGCAGGCCCTCGTTCTTGCGCTGCGCAGGCGGCGTGTCCGCCTGCAGGAACTGCATGTACGACTCAAGCTGCGTCGCCAGCAGGAAAGGCACCGACTGCACAGCGGGCCGCTTGGCGAAGCTCTTGCGGATACGTTTCTTTTCGGTGAACGAGTACGGCATGGACGCTCCGTTCGAGAGAACTCATCGATGGGGACAAGCCACGGACGCGCAAAGCCGCGCGTGCGCTCCGGCACGCGCGGCGTTTGACGTTCCGAGTTGTCCGCTCATCAGGGGAAGTCTTTGATTTAGGGACGTTCGCGACCCAAATCGAAGACTTCCGGGGTCGGCGCGCCGCCGGCGCGCCGACCCGATCGGGCTTACATCAGCTCCACCTTGGCGCCGGCTTCTTCCAGCATCTTCTTCGCCGCCTCGGCATCGGCCTTGTTCACGCCCTCCTTCACGGGCTTGGGTGCGCCGTCGACGAGGTCCTTCGCCTCCTTCAGGCCGAGACCGGTCAGCTCCCGCACCGCCTTGATCACGTTGACCTTGTTCGCGCCCGTTTCGGTCAGCACGACGGTGAACTCGGTCTTTTCCTCGGCGGCAGGAGCCGCCGCGCCGGCTGCCGGCGCAGCCACGGCAACGGCCGCAGCGGCGGCGGAGACGCCGAACTTCTCTTCCATCATCTTGATCAGCTCGCTGATCTCGAGGACGGACTTCGCGGCGATCGCGTCGAGGATTTCCTGGTTCGAAAGTGCCATTTCAAAGACTCCTAATGCGTTGTGATTTCGCTTCGAGGATGAGGAGGCGGATTACGCGGCCTGCTTCGCGTCGCGCACGGCGGCGAGCGTTCGGACAAAACGGGCCGGCACTTCGTTGAGCGTGCGGACGAACTGGCCGATCGGCGCCTGCATCGTCGCCATCAGCTTCGCCAGCAGTTCCTCGCGGCTCGGCAACGACGCCAGCGCCTTGACACCCATCTCGTCCATGACGTGGTTGGGCATCGCGCCAGCCTTGACGACCAGCTTGTCGTTGTCCTTCGCGAAGGTCGAGAGCACCTTCGCCGCCGCGACCGGATCGGCGGAGAAGCCGTACACCAGCGGACCGACGAGCTTGTCGGCCAGCCCGGCGAACGGCGTGCCGTCGATGGCGCGGCGCGCCAGCGTGTTCTTCAGCACGCGCAACTGGACACCCTGCTTGCGCGCTTCCCTGCGCAGCTTGGTGACCGCTTCCACACCCAGACCACGGTACTCGGCGACGACGATCGATTGGGCGGTCGCCACCATGGCGCCGACTTCCTCGACCATTGCCGCTTTCTGTTGCCGATTGAGACCCACGGTACTGGCTCCACTCAAAGGTGCTCGACGACGTCGCCGTCGCGCGGCACCGGTTGCTGATCCGGCGACCGATGCGAGAGACCTTCGAGTTGCTGGCGCATCGTGACACGCTTCACAACGCAATTGCTCCCTTCGGGTACGCCGTCTGCGCTGGAACTCGTGCGTCCGGCGCCGCCTGCGGAACGAGAAGCGAAGCAGGCAGCCTGCGTACGAGTATTAAAGGGAGTTCGCATCGGCGATTTCGCTCGACGCCCGGCGCACGACGTCGAACCCCCGTCCAGCGGTCTTTGACAGCAGCAGCAGCGCGGTTGCCTGCGACGCTGCAGCCCAAAGCCCTTGCAGTTCCACTGCGGGAACCGTGGCCCGGTCGCGGCCGGGCCGAAATTCCTCGAACTATGCGTTCAGGCTAGCGGCATCGACGCGAACGCCGATGCCCATGGTCGACGAAACCGAGATCTTTCGCAGGAAGATCCCCTTCACGGAGGCCGGTTTGGCCTTGTTCAGTGCGTCGATCAGCGCGGCCAGATTCGTCTTCAACCGGTCCGCGTCGAAGGACGCTCTGCCGATCGTGCAATGCACGATACCCGCCTTGTCGGTACGGAACTGCACTTGACCCGCCTTGGCGTTCTTCACCGCGCCGGCGACGTCGGCCGTCACCGTGCCGACTTTCGGGTTTGGCATCAGCCCGCGCGGCCCCAGGATCTGGCCGAGCTGACCGACGACCCGCATCGCGTCCGGCGTGGCGATCACGACGTCGAAGTCCATGAAGCCTTCCTTGACCTTGGCGGCGAGGTCGTCGAAACCGATGACGTCGGCGCCGGCGGCTTTCGCTTCCTCGGCCTTTGCACCCTGCGCGAACACGGCCACGCGCACCGTCTTGCCGGTACCGGCCGGCAGTACGACCGAGCCGCGAACCGCCTGGTCGGACTTCTTCGCGTCGATGCCGAGCACAACCGCGACGTCGACCGATTCGTCGAACTTGGCAGTTGCCGTCTCCTTGACCAGGGCAAGCGCGTCGCCGACCGGATAGGTCTTGTTCGGCTCGACCTTGGCGCGGATGGCCTTCGTGCGTTTGGACAACTTGGCCATTTACACACCCTCCACCGTGACGCCCATCGAACGGGCCGAGCCGGCGATCGTACGCACGGCGGCATCCAGATCGCCTGCCGTGAGGTCCGGCATCTTCATCTTCGCGATTTCCTCGGCCTGCCCGCGCGTGATCTTGCCGACTTTGTCGGTGTGCGGCTTCGGCGAACCCTTCTCGATCTTGGCCGCCTTCTTGATCAGTACGGTCGCCGGCGGCGTCTTCATCACGAAGGTGAAGCTTTTGTCGGCGTACGCGGTGATGACGACGGGGATCGGCAGCCCCGGCTCCATGCCCTGCGTCTGCGCGTTGAACGCCTTGCAGAACTCCATGATGTTCAGGCCACGCTGGCCGAGCGCCGGCCCGATCGGCGGCGACGGATTGGCTTTACCGGCCGGCACTTGCAGCTTGATAAAGCCGACGATCTTCTTTGCCATATCTACTTCCTTTCGGGTTCAAACGCGCTTTCGATCACGCGACCACTCTACCGGCGCTCCCCGTGGTACTTCACGCGAGCCTTTTCGCCGGCCCGCAAAGCGTCCTGCCAGAACCTTGCCGGACGCGCGCTCGCGATCCCGTCGCTGCGCGGCCGCCGTGCGCCAGTGAGACGATTCGCCCCGCGGCGCCAAACCTAAACCTTCTCGACCTGCCCAAACTCGAGATCCACGGGCGTCGACCTTCCGAAGATCGTGACCGACACCCGCACGCGGTTCTTGTCGTAGTTCACCTCTTCGACATTGCCCGTGAAGTCGGTAAACGGACCTTCCTTCACACGCACCATTTCGCCGACCTCGAACAGCACTTTCGGGCGCGGCTTCTCGTAACCCTCCTGCATCCGATGCAGGATCTCGTCGACTTCCTTCTGCGACAACGGTGATGGCTTGTTCGCCGATCCGCCGAGGAAACCGGTGACCTTCGGCGTGCTCTTGACCAGGTGCCAGGCGTCGTCGGTCATATCCATTTCGACCAGCACGTAACCGGAATACAGGCGACGCTCGGTGATCGCCTTTTTGCCACCCTTGATTTCGACGACCTCCTCGGTCGGCACGAGGATGCGGCCGAAGTGCGCCTGGAGTCCGGCCCGATTGATGCGCTCCTGCAGCGCCTTGGCCACGCTCTTCTCCATCCCGGAATAAGCGTGGACGACGTACCAGCGCTTGGTTCCCGTGCTCTTGTCGGCTTCGGTCATCGTGTTCCCGGTCATCACTTCCACCGCAGCAACAGGTCGTACAGCGCCCACTCGAGCGTTTTATCGACCACGAACAGAAACAGCGCCATGATCACCACGAACGCAAAGACGATCCCGGTCGTGCTGAACGTTTCCTTGCGCGACGGCCACGTCACGCGCCGCGTCTCGTCGTATGCCTCACGCGCAAAGGCCAGGAACCGCTTGCCGGGCCCGGAAAACCAGGCGACCCCCACGCCAAGCGCGATGCCGCCGATCAGGATCGCCACCCGCGTGAGCAACGGCTGCTGCGATAGGAAACTGAAGCCGAGCACCCCGGCCAGCACGGCGGCCACCGCGACGCCAACCAGCGCCACGTCGGCCTTGCTGTTGACCGTTTCGACGTCCTGAGTGTTCATCCTTGACCTTCGTTCGCGCTGCTGCTACTACTTCCAACGGTCCCCGGCGCCTCGCCGGAGTTGGCAGGGGCAGAGGGAATCGAACCCCCAACCTTCGGTTTTGGAGACCGACGCT
>CAZIJU010000165.1:0-5226 GCA_964539745.1 uncultured Burkholderiaceae bacterium
CGTAAGCCAACAGATTTACAGTCTGCCCCCTTTAGCCGCTCGGGCACCCCTCCGCGGAAAACCGCAAATTATGGTTGCACTACAACAGCTTGTCAAACTAAAAGGGCCGGCGTCGTCCGACCCGCCGACGGCGCTGGAGGAGGCTGGAAGCCTGCGCGCCGTACGTCAAAGGCGCGGGGTTGCCGACCCGCACTCGTGCGGCTGGCAGCGGTCTTTCGGCGTGTGGTCACGTTGTTGGCGTGCGCTCACACTCAGTCGGTTTGAGCCAACATGCCGCCGGAAGCGAACACTGCGACTTTTGGGAACCAGCACATGAGCAAAGAATTCGCGTCCCGAGGTGACCTCACGCCTCGCAAGATTTCGTTCACCCGCCTCTGCGACCGGGCTTATGCCTACACGGCAGAGGGCGACCCCAATTCGGGCGTCGTCATCGGCGACGACGGCGTGCTCGTCGTGGACGCGACCGCCACACCCGTGATGGCGCAGGCGTTGATCCGCCGTATCCGATCGGTGACCGACAAGCCGATCAAGTACGTCGTACTCTCGCACTATCACGCCGTTCGGGTGCTCGGCGCTTCCGCGTTCGGAGCGCAGGAAATCATCGCCAGCCGCGGCACGTTCGAGCTCATCCGCGAACGCGGAGCCCAGGACATGAAGTCCGAAATCGAGCGGTTCCCGCGCCTGTTCGAGGCGGTCGATTCGATTCCGGGGCTGACGTGGCCAACGATGGTGTTCGATCGGGAACTCACCCTGTTCATGGGTTCGCTCGAGGTACAGATCAAGCACCTCGGACCCGGGCATACGAAGGGGGACACCGTCGTATGGCTGCCGCAGGACAAGGTGCTGTTTTCGGGCGATCTCGTCGAATACGAGGCTGCCGCGTACACGGGCGACGCGCAGCTCGAGGAGTGGCCCGCGACGCTCGAGGCGCTTCGCGCGCTGCAGCCCGAGCGGCTTGTACCCGGCCGGGGCCCGGCGCTTCTGACCAATGCCGACGCCAACCAAGCGATCGACTACACGCGCTCCTTCGTCACGACGCTGTTCGAGGCGGCCCGCGAGAGCGTCGCGGCCGGGCGGGATTTGAAGGCGACGTTTGACTACACCCGCGCGAGGATGGATCCGCTCTTCGGTCACGTCTACATTTACGAGCACTGTCTGCCGTTCGATGTCGCACGCGCGTACGACGAGGCGAGCGGCATCAAGCACCCCCGGATCTGGACGGCCGAACGCGACCAGCAGATGTGGCGCGCATTGCAGGGCTGAGCCGCGCAGCTGCGCCTCGGTCGCGACCGCGCGGCGAGCGGCGCGCCGCCGCGGTCGACCGCGGCGGCGGCGTTTCGACCGCGCTCATCACATCTGTTTGAACAGATGGGTGAAGCTGCGGCTCACCTCGAGTTTTTCCGGGAAGTTCCTCAACTGCACCAGTTGCCGGCCGCGGAAATCTCGCGTCACGCCGGCGATCGCCTTCGCGTTGACGATCGTCGAGCGATGGATCTGCCAGAACTGCTCGGGGTCGAGTTCCTCGATCAGTTCCTTGATCGGCTTGCGGATCAGCGCCTCGTAGGCCTCGGTCTGCACCCGGGTGTACTTCTCGTCCGACATGAAAAACAGCACGTCGACGACCGGGATCATCCGCAATTGCTGACCCATCGACGCCTGGATCCACTGCAGGTAAGGCTTGGAGGAGGGCGCCTTCCCGTTGGCCGCGACGCCGTCCAGTTTGGCCGACAGCTTGGCCAGTAGCTCGCTCAGATCCTGCGGCTTGCTGCCAAGACGCTTCTTCAGGCGCGCCACCGTCAATTCGAGCCTGTCGCGTTCGGCCGGCTTCAGCACGTAGTCGGCGGCCCCTTGTTCGAACGCCTCGACCGCGTACTCGCTATACGCCGTGATGAAGACCACGTGACACGCATCGCCGATCGCGCGCGCAGCGTCGACGCCCGTCATGACCGGCATGCGGATGTCGAGAAAAGCGAGATCGGGGCGATGCGTTCGAACGGCCTCCACCGCCTCCTGGCCGTTCTTTGCCTCGGCAACGATTTGCAGTTCCGGCCAGACCTCGGCGAGCCGAGCGCGCAGCTGCTCGCGCATCAGGCGTTCGTCGTCGGCAAGGATGGCGGTCGTCATGCGGGCGCGATTCTACTGAGCGTTCAGCGCGCCGATGACAAATTGACTCCAGACCCCCTCAGTTGACCGCTCGAAGCGCCAGGAAAATGGGCCGCGGCGCAGCCGCGGCGAGGCCGTGCCCAGTGGCCAAATGCCCGTAAGCTGTCGAAGTTTGCGGACTCGGTGTTTTTCGCCCGCCGAATGCGTGGGCGACGCACGGAATCACACCCTGGACGCACCGTCTGACGTCGTTGCGCGTCGTCGCAAGCAGCCGCATTGCTTCCTCGTCGACACCGTCGGATTCGATTCGGCGCCACCGGCGCCCCTGCCGCAGGCTGCCGCGTTCAACGGCCGAATTCAGGTTGAACGCTCAGCCACGTCGCTTACAGGCCGCCGCACAGCCGGCACAGTCCGTGCGCCGCAAAACCGGGGCCTCCGGCCCCTTCTGCTTGAGGGGCTGTGGCGGTTCGCGCAGCAACGATCTTGACCCATCTGCCGGACGCTCGGTAAAAGCCGGCCGCGGACTCAGGCCGGCTGTGCCGCAAGAGGCGATTCGGGCGCGTCCTTCGCCGTCGGGTCGATCGCGTACGGCACTTCCAGCGTCGCGATCGTGCCGGTCGGCGTGTTTGCTTCGATCGAGATCCGCGCGCGGCCCCCGTAAAGGGCTGCCAGCCGCTCGCGGACGTTCGCCAGGCCCACGCCGGTACCCGGCCGCGCGGCCGCCGCGAATCCGAGCCCCGTATCGGCGACGGTGACGCGCAGATTGCCGTTGGCGACGTCTGCGCTGATCGTCACCGAACCGCCTTCGGCCTTCGGTTCGAGCCCATGCTTGATCGCATTCTCCACCAGCGACTGCAGCATCATCGGCGGGAACTGCGCGCTCGCCAGCCCCTGCGGCACCGTGATCGCAAACTGCAGCCGGTCCTCCATACGGACCTTCAGGATTTCCAGGTACGCGCGGCACAAGGCGATCTCCTTGCCGAGCGTGGTGGACCCTTCGCGCATCTGCGGTAGCGCGGCCCGCAGGTACTGGATCAGGTTCTTCTGCATCCTGGATGCGCGCGCCGGATCGGTTTCGATCAGATAGTCGACCGAAGCCAGCGTGTTGAACAGGAAATGCGGCTCGACCTGCGCCTGCATCATCTTCAGTTGAGCCTCGGCGAGTTGCCGCTTCAGCCCTTCCTCCGCCGCGGTCGCGGTAGCCGCCTGCGCGCGCGACTCGGCCTTCTTCTTGGATCCGAGCACGACCTTCACGATGATCATCGCGACGATCAGCACCAGGATGAAGCTCATGAGCCATTCGCCGGACTCCTCGCGATGGACGCGCGTGCGCCGCCCGACTTGCCGCGATACCTGCTCGCTCACGATGCTCTCGATCTTCTCGCGCGCCGCCTCTACCGCTTCGGCCACCTTCTGCGGATCGGCCGCAACGTCGGGCGGGATCACGATGCTCTCGTGCTCGCTCTCGCCCGCGTCGGCGCGCGCGGCGGTCGGTGCGTCTTCGACGCGTACGCCCTTCTCGTCGATCGTGATCGCGACGCGCTTGCCGTCACGGTTCGAAAAGATCCTGACGCCCTTCTCGTCGACCTTGACACCCGCGCGCCTGTCGCCCGGCGCAGGCTCTCCCGCCGTCGGAGGCTCCGGCGCGCCGGTCGCCTGCGGTGGCGCTGGAGGCTTTGGCGCCCGCGGCGCGATGCGGATGCCCTCGGGGGATACCGACACGACGACGTTGACGCGATCGCTGGGCTGCGCCTGCTCGACCACGACGGCCGGGCCACGGTCGAAAAGAAACGAACTGAGGATTCCACCGAAGATCAGCAGCAGAATCGCCAGCAGGAAGAACTTGCCCCACCCGATCACCGCAAGCCAGTCGCCGAAGCGAGTACCGAACTGCCGGATGACCGGTGCCGAAACTCGGGCACCGTCTGCGATGTCGTCGCGGATGCGCTGCCAGCGGCCAGCCCTCCTGGCCGGCCGGTCGGCATCGGCGTACGTCGGTGCGCGGTTCGCCCCGGATGCGTCCGACGGGTGCTGGGGATCCATGGTTTCGGCTACATCGGCACGTACGGCGCACGATTATCGGACGCCGGCCTGGTGCCCGGGCGTTCCTAAGGATGCGCGACTCTAGGCGGGTCACCGGCGCGGCCGCGAGCCGGGCGCGACGGACTGCACGAATCGCCGCCCCAACTGCGCCGATGCGGGCGCAGCCGCAACGCCGCCGTCAATCGACACCGATGGCGCGCAGCAGCAGCGATCCTGCGAGCAGCGTCCAGCCCGCAAGGCCGAGCCGGTCGGACCAGCGGTTTGCCACCCTCAGCCGCTGCGCCTCGCGGAGCAGCTCCTCGCGCGGCGGCGCTTGCTTGCTTGCGGCAACGATGGCCCGCACGAACGGAAACTGCGTCATCAGCGACAGCATCAAGCAGGCGATGCCAGCGTCGCCCAATCCGTGGGCGAGGCGTCCGGCTTCCAGGTCGACCAGCGCGGAAGCGGCCATCGCGGCACTGAGGAAGAAGAAGGCGTTGCGCCACAAAGTTTCGGCGCGAGCGGCGGGGGGTGCGGAGCGCGGTGGCATCTTCGGCAACATAGGTTATCGGCCTCTATTTCGGTACGGCGTTCGGCCCTTCAAGGTACTGAGCGCCTCCGTCGCAAGCCGTCGGGCCCGGACTCAACGCCGCGCCACACCGGCGCTTTCTCGGCCGCAAACGCACGCCGCTCCGCGCGAACTCGCTTCATCCGCGCCGTGCGAAGGATTGGCACCCGGCCACCAATAACGCGACGCCGCCTGGTTACAGAACCTCGGGCAGGCTGCACCGCCGTCCGCAGGCGCGACCGCAATGGCCGACGATCGGCGCGCCGCCGCGCGGTGCTGCAGGGATCACCCTTCGCAGAGGGCCGCCTCGGCCCGCGTGGCGTCGTTGCCGCTGGAATCCATGGCGCACGCCACCGGCCCCGGCGCAGCGTTTTGCGCTGCGGCCCGGCCCAATGCGGGACAGACCCGATCGATGTGTCGGCACGACCCGAGGGTCTGTTGACATATGCCTCAGGTCCGCGTGATCCCTGCCACCGCCGCGGGTCGCACCAAGGCGGTTGCGCGAAAGCGCGGCGAAAGCGCCGCGCCCTCCA
>CAZIJU010000166.1:0-5112 GCA_964539745.1 uncultured Burkholderiaceae bacterium
CACGCGCCGTTCGATCTCTTCGACGATATGGAAGAGGTAAAGGCTCGCGCGGCGTGCCATCCGGTCGATGTAGTCGGGACGGTCGCGGTACCAGCGCGTCGCCGTGGCGACCGGCTTCGTCGCGAGGTCGGGCAGCGCGAAGCCGCTGCGGATCCGGTCCCAGACGTCGCCCGGATCGGCGGCGACGATGGGGCCCGACCGACGCGATTCGCGCGCAGGCTGCGCTGCTGTCGGGGCCGCCGCGGCCGCAGGCGCATCCGCGACACTCGCGCGATACGGCGGCAACTCGGACCACCAGTCCACCGCGTCGGCGGCAGGCGCATCGCTCGCGGTCGCCGGCGCAACGTTCGCCAGCGCGGCGAGCGCGAGCGCCGCGGCAAGGCGCGCAGCGCACGCGGTTTCGTCGAAAGGTCGCTTCGCCATCGGCCGCAGTATAAGGGGCGGTCGCGGGCGGCAACGCGCGAATAACGCGGCTGCGTCAGTACACGTCCTTCCATGCGCGGGTCGCCGCGAATGTGTCGACCGCAGTCGCGCTCGCGCCCTTGCGGCGCAGTTCCGCTGCCGCGCGGACGGCGGGCTCGTCGCAGCGCAGGAAGGGATTGGTCGCGCGTTCGAGCGCGATCGTCGACGGCAAGGTGGGTTCGCCGCGCGCGCGCGCGGCCTCGCTTTCGGCGAGCCGGCGTGCGGTCGCGGCGTTGTCGGGTTCGACGGCGCGCGCAAACCGCAGGTTGGCGACCGTGTACTCGTGCGCGCAGTACACGCGTGTGGTGCCGGGCAGCCGCGCCAGCTTCGCGAGCGACGCGTACATCTGCGCGGGCGTGCCTTCGAACAACCGGCCGCAGCCGGCGGCGAACAGCGTGTCGCCGCAGAAGAGCAGGTCGATCGAAGGCGCGTGATACGCAATGTGACCGCGCGTGTGCCCGGGCACGTCGAGGACGTCGAATGCCACGCCGAGCAGCTCGACGCGATCGCCTTCGGCGAGCGCCGCATCGCGCCCGGGAATCGGCTCGCGCGCGGGTCCGTAGACGGTCGCGCCATGCGCGCGCTTGAGGGGCAACACGCCGCCCGTGTGATCGCCGTGATGGTGCGTGACTACAATGGCGGCCAGTCGCAGCCTGCGCGCGGCAAGCGCTTCCTCGACCGCCTCGGCGTCGCCCGGGTCGACGACGAACGCCAGCCCGTCGCGCGATGCGAGCCACAGGTAGTTGTCGTCGAACGCCGGGACCGGTTCGATCCGCAGCGCGGGCTGCACGGTGTCGGCGGGCATGTTCGGCAAGGCGAGTCGCAACGGTCCGATTGTCCGCGAAAATGCACTTCGATCCGAACTTCCTCGAGCCCCCGCCCGCGGACGCGGCCGCGCCGATCGTCAGGCTGTCGGAGTTCCTACGGTCGCCGCCCGGCCGTTACGTGCTCGACTGGGAGCAGCAGCAGCTCGACGCGGCGGTCGCCGACATCTTCGGCTACCACGCGCTGCAGCTCGGTCTGCCGGAGATCGATGCGCTGCGCGAAAACCGCATGCCGCTGCGTTTCTGCGCGTCCGACCGTTTGCCGGACGCGGTCGCGCGCGACGGTGGCGGCCGTGTGGCGGTGATCACCCGCTACGAGGAGCTGCCGTTCGCGACGCACTCGATCGACCTCGTGGTGATGCCGCACGTGCTGGAGTTCGCCGAGGAGCCGCACCAGGTGCTGCGCGAGGTCGATCGCGTGCTGGTTCCCGAGGGGCAGATCGTGCTGACCGGCTTCAACCCGATGAGCCTGTGGGGGTTGCGGCAGGCCATGGCCCGGCTCGGCATGCAGCCGTTCCTTCCGCGCGAGGGGCAGTTCATCGCGCTGCCGCGGATCAAGGACTGGATGAAGCTGCTTTCGTTTGAGGTGAGCCGCGGTCGCTATGGGTGCTATTCGCCGTGGGCGCGCAGCGAGAAGTGGCTCGCGCGCTGGCGCTTCATGGAGAAGGCCGGCGACCGCTGGTGGCCGGTGCTCGGCTCGGTCTATCTCGTCACCGCGATCAAGCGCGTGCGCGGCATGCGGCTGGTGGGTCCGGCGTGGAAGCGCCGCGACGCATTGCGGCCCGCGCTCGCACCGGCCCGACCGATCGTGACCGCGACCGGCGAAGCGTTCAGCATTCGCGTCGACGAGCGCGACGTCGCCGCCAACGACGCGCGGACGCGTGCGGTCCGGCGATGAGGCATGCGGGCGGCGTGAGTCTCGACGCGTCCGACGCGGCTGCCGCAGCGGCACCGCATGCGGGCGCGACGGTCGAGATCTACACCGACGGCGCGTGCAAGGGCAATCCGGGGCCGGGCGGCTGGGGCGCGTACCTGAAGTCCGGCGTCCACGAAAAGGAGCTCTACGGCGGCGAGGCGCAAACGACCAACAACCGGATGGAACTCGTCGCGGTCATCGAGGCGCTCGCCGCGCTGAAGCGCCGCTCGCGCGTCGTGCTTCACACGGATTCGCAGTACGTCAAGCTCGGCGTCACGCAGTGGCTTCCGAACTGGATTCGCCGCGGATGGAAGACCGCGGGCAACAAGGCCGTAAAGAACGCCGACCTCTGGGCGCGGCTCGCGGAACTGGCGCAGCGCCACGACATCGACTGGCGGTGGGTCAAGGGCCATGCCGGAAACGCGGGCAACGAGCGCGCGGATCGTTTGGCGAATCTGGGGGTCGAATCCGTGCTGCGTCGTCGCGGAAGCGGGCCGGGCTGAAGCCGTCGGGTGCTAAATTGGCTGCGCTCGGTCCGGGCGCGTCGGGCCGTTTTCATTTCCACCGATGCCGAAACACAAAGTCACGCTCGTTGCCTTGGGCGGCTTGATCGCCGCCGTGGCCGCCGCCTGGTTCCTGAACCGCGGAAGCAGTGTCGCGTCGCCCGCCGCGGAAACCAAAGCCGTCGAAGCCGGGCCGGCCGCTGCCGGCAAGTCGCCGGAGGTTGCGGCCAAAGGTCCGCCGGGCGGCGGTGCCGCTCCGGTTGAGGTGATCGTGCTGCAACCGACGCGCGTGAGCGAAGACCTGCAGGCGGTGGGATCGCTGCGCTCGAACGAGAGCGTGATCCTGCGGCCCGAGGTGTCGGGTCGCATCGCGACGATCGCGTTTCGCGACGGCCAACCGGTCAAACGCGGCCAGTTGCTCGTCGCACTCGATTCGTCGCTGAACCAGGCCGAGGTCGCGCAGGCGCGCGCCGAGCTCGATCTGGCGATCTCGAACCTGAAGCGCACCGAAGACCTGGCGCGCAAGAACTTCGTCAGCTCCAGCGCGCAGGAGCAGGCGGCGTCCAACGTCGACGTGCTCGCGGCCAAGCTCAAGCTCGCCGAGGCGCGTCTGGCGAAGATGCTGATCGTCGCGCCCTTCGACGGTGTGGTCGGAATCCGCAGCGTGAGCCTCGGGGACTACGTGCGCGAAGGCACGGATCTGGTCAACGTCGAGGACATCCACATCCTCAAGGTCGACTTCCGCCTCCCCGAGCGCTACTTCACGCAGATCAAGGTGGGGCAGCCGGTCGAGGTGGCCGCCGACGCGCTGCCGGGCGCGCGCTACGCGGGAACGGTCGAGGCGATCAACCCGCGCATCGACGCGAGCGGCCGTTCGCTCGAGGTGCGCGCGCGGCTGACCAACACCGACGGCCGGCTGCGCCCGGGGATGTTCGCGCGCGTGCGCGTGATCCTCGGCGAGCGCGCAAGCGCGCTGCTGGTGCCCGAGGAAGCCGTCGTGCCGCTCGGCGACGATTTCTTCGTCTACACCGTCGTCGACGGCAAGGCCAGGCGCGTGCGCGTGAAACTCGGCGTGCGCCGCGAGGCGATGGTCGAACTGCTCGAAGGCGTGAAGGCCGGGGACCAGGTCGTCACTGCGGGCATGCGCGTGCAGCGCGACGGACAGCCGGTGCGCGTGGTCAACGCCCCGGGGGCGGGAGCGAACCGATGAGCCTGTTCGAGGTCTGCATCCGCCGGCCGGTGCTGGCGACCGTGCTGTCGCTGATGGTCGTCGTGATCGGGGTCATCTCGTACACGCGGCTGGCGGTGCGCGAGTACCCGAAGATCGACGAACCGGTGGTCAGCGTCACGACGAACTATCCGGGCGCTTCCGCCGAGGTGGTCGAATCGCAGATCACCAAGGTGCTGGAGGATTCGCTTGCCGGTATCGAAGGCGTGGAGTTGATGACCTCTTCGAGCCGCGCCGAACGAAGCCAGATCGACGTGCGCTTCCGCATCACGCGCGATCCGGATTCGGCCGCCGCCGACGTCCGCGACAAAGTCGCGCGCGTGCGTGCGCGCCTGCCCGACGAGGTCGACGAGCCGGTGATCGCCAAGGTCGAGGCGGATGCGTTTCCGATCATCTGGATGGCGGTGACTCAGGGCGGCCGCACGCCGGTCGAAGTCTCCGACTATCTGGCCCGTTACGTGAAGCCGCGGCTTTCGGTGCTGCCCGGCGCGGCCGACGTGTGGATCTTCGGCGAGCGCCGCCCCGCGATGCGCATCGAGGTCGACCGCGATCGCCTCGCCGGCTACCGGCTCACCGTGCAGGACGTCGAAGACGCGCTGCGCCGGGGCAATGTCGAGCTGCCTTCGGGCCGCATCGAATCCGCCAAGCGCGAGTTCAACATCGTCGCTGCCACCGACTTGCAGACGGTTCAGCAGTTCGAAGACGCGATCGTCGCCAACGTCAACGGCTATCCGGTGCGGCTGCGCGACGTGGCCACCGTGCGCGTCGGCGCGGTCAACGAGCGCGTGATCGCGCGCTTCAAAGGCGAGCCGTCGATCAACATGGGCGTGGTCAAGCAAGCCACCGGCAACCCGCTCGATTTGTCCAAAGCGGTGCGCGCCGAGGTGGCGAAGATCAACGAGACGCTTCCGCCCGGAATGAAGATCACCGTCGTCTACGACTCGTCGGTGTTCATCGAGCAGTCGATCAAGCAGGTGTTCACGACGGTGGCCGAGGCGGTCCTGCTGGTCGTACTGGTGATTTTCTTTTTCCTGCGCAACTTCCGCGCGACGCTGATCCCGCTCGTGACGATCCCGGTGTCGCTGGTGGGGAGCTTCGCGCTGATGTACGCGTTCGGTTTCACGATCAACACGCTGACGCTGCTGGCGATGGTGCTCGCGATCGGCCTGGTGGTCGACG
>CAZIJU010000167.1:0-5009 GCA_964539745.1 uncultured Burkholderiaceae bacterium
GCGAGATCGACGACATCGACCATCTCGGCAACCGCCGCGTGCGCTGCGTCGGCGAGCTGGCGGAAAACCAGTTCCGTGCCGGCCTGGTTCGCGTCGAGCGCGCGGTGCGCGAGCGCCTCGGCCAGGCGGAAACCGAGAACCTGATGCCGCACGACCTCATCAACAGCAAGCCGATCAGCGCCTCAATCCGCGAGTTCTTCGGCTCGTCGCAGTTGAGCCAGTTCATGGATCAGACAAACCCCTTGTCGGAGATCACGCACAAGCGCCGCGTCTCCGCGCTGGGGCCGGGCGGGCTCACGCGCGAGCGCGCAGGCTTTGAGGTGCGCGACGTGCACCCGACGCACTACGGCCGCGTCTGTCCGATCGAAACGCCCGAGGGCCCGAACATCGGTCTGATCAACTCGATGTCGCTGTACGCGCGGCTGAACGAGTACGGCTTCCTCGAAACGCCGTACCGCAAGGTCGTCGCAAGCCACGTGACCAACGAGATCTCGTACCTGTCGGCGATCGAGGAAGGCAAATACGTGATCGCGCAGGCCAACGCGCCGCTCGACAAGAACGGGAAGTTCGTCGACGAACTCGTCAGCTGCCGGCAGAACGGCGAGTTCGTCCTCGTCAGCCCCGAGCGTGTCGAGTACATGGACATCGCACCGAGCCAGATCGTTTCGGTCGCTGCGTCGCTGATCCCGTTCCTTGAGCACGACGACGCCAACCGCGCGCTGATGGGCTCGAACATGCAGCGCCAGGCGGTGCCCTGCCTGCGGCCGGAAAAACCGTTCGTCGGAACCGGCCTGGAACGCACGGTTGCGGTCGATTCGGGGACGACCGTCCAGGCGCTGCGCGGCGGCGTGGTCGACTACGTCGACGCCAACCGTATCGTCGTCCGTGTCAACGAGGACGAGAACGTCGCTGGCGAAGTCGGCGTCGACATCTACAACCTGGTCAAGTACACGCGCAGCAACCAGAACACGAACATCAATCAGCGGCCGATCGTCAAGAAAGGCGACGTGATCGCCAAAGGCGACGTGATCGCCGACGGTGCCTCGACCGACCTCGGCGAACTCGCGCTCGGCCAGAACATGCTGGTCGCGTTCATGCCGTGGAACGGCTACAACTTCGAGGACTCGATCCTGATCTCGGAGCGCGTGGTGGCCGAGGACCGCTACACGTCGATCCACATCGAGGAGCTGAATGTCGTCGCGCGCGACACCAAGCTGGGCCCCGAGGAGATCACGCGCGACATCAGCAACCTGTCGGAGAACCAGCTCGCGCGGCTCGACGAGTCGGGCATCGTCTACATCGGCGCCGAAGTGCAGGCCGGCGATACGCTGGTCGGCAAGGTCACGCCGAAGGGCGAGACGCAGCTGACGCCGGAGGAAAAGCTGTTGCGCGCGATCTTCGGCGAGAAGGCGAGCGACGTGAAGGACACCTCGCTGCGCGTGCCGTCGGGCATGAACGGTACGGTGATCGACGTGCAGGTGTTTACGCGCGAAGGCATCCAGCGCGACAAGCGCGCGCAGCAGATCATCGACGATGCGCTGAAGCGCTACCGCCAGGACCTGAACGACCAGCTGCGCATCGTCGAGGCGGATGCATTCCAGCGCATCGAGAAGCTGCTGCTGCGCAAGGAAGCCACCGGCGGGCCGCGCAAGATCGCCAAGGGAACGGTGATCACCAAGGAGTACCTCGACTCGCTCGAGAAGTACCACTGGTTCGACATCCGCCTGGCCGACGACAACGCAGCCGCGCAGCTCGAGGCGTTGAAAGAGTCGATCGAGGCCAAGCGCCGCCAGTTCGACCAGGCGTTCGAGGACAAGCGCAAGAAGCTCACGCAAGGCGACGAGCTGCCGCCGGGCGTGCTGAAGATGGTCAAGGTGTACCTGGCGGTGAAGCGCCGGCTGCAGCCGGGCGACAAGATGGCCGGTCGCCACGGCAACAAAGGTGTGGTGTCACGCATCGTGCCCGTCGAGGACATGCCGTACATGGCCGACGGCACGCCGGTGGACATCGTGCTGAACCCGCTCGGCGTGCCGTCGCGAATGAACGTCGGGCAGATTCTCGAGACGCACCTCGGCTGGGCCGCGCGCGGCTTGGGGCACCGCATCGGAGAGTTGCTGCGCGACGCCAAGACCGCGCAGCTGCGCGCGCTGCTGCGCGACATCTACAACAAGTCAGGCAAGACCGAAGAGATCGACTCGCTCAGCGACGATGAGCTGAACCAGCTCGCCGAGCACCTGAAAGACGGCATCCCGTTCGCCACGCCCGTCTTCGACGGGGCCTCGGAGTCGGAGATCCGCGCGATGCTCGAAATGGCCTACCCGGCCGAAGTCGCGGCGCGGCTCGGACTGACCAGTACGAAGACGCAGGCGACGCTGTACGACGGCCGCACGGGCGAAGCCTTCGAGCGTCCGGTCACCATCGGCTACATGCACATGCTGAAGCTGCACCACCTCGTCGACGACAAGATGCATGCGCGCTCGACCGGTCCGTATTCGCTGGTCACGCAGCAGCCGCTCGGCGGCAAGGCGCAGTTCGGCGGGCAGCGCTTCGGCGAGATGGAGGTGTGGGCGCTCGAGGCCTACGGCGCGGCGTACACGCTGCAGGAGATGCTGACTGTCAAGTCGGACGACGTCAACGGCCGCACCAAGGTCTACGAGAACATCGTCAAGGGCGAGCATTCGATCGACGCGGGCATGCCGGAGTCGTTCAACGTGCTGGTCAAGGAGATCCGTTCGCTCGGGATCGACATCGACCTCGAGCGCAGCTGATTCGCGGCCACGACACATCGAGATTCACTGAGAGGAACGCATGAAAGCGCTACTCGACCTGTTCAAACAGGTGCAGCAAGACGAGCAGTTCGACGCGATCAAGATCGGGATCGCGTCGCCCGAGAAGATCCGTTCGTGGTCGTTCGGCGAGGTCAAGAAGCCGGAGACGATCAACTACCGCACGTTCAAGCCAGAGCGTGACGGGCTGTTCTGCGCCAAGATCTTCGGCCCGATCAAGGACTACGAGTGCCTGTGCGGCAAGTACAAGCGGCTGAAGCACCGCGGCGTGATCTGCGAAAAGTGCGGCGTCGAGGTGACGCTCGCCAAGGTCCGCCGCGAACGCATGGGCCACATCGAGCTGGCGAGCCCGGTCGCGCACATCTGGTTCCTGAAGAGTCTGCCGAGCCGCATGGGAATGGTGCTCGACATGACGCTGCGCGACATCGAGCGGGTGCTGTACTTCGAGGCATTCTGCGTGGTCGACCCCGGCTTCACCCCGCTGAAGCGCGGCCAGTTGATGACCGAGGACGATTTCATCGCCAAGACCGAGGAATACGGCGACGAATTCCGCGCGCTGATGGGTGCGGAGGCGATCCGTGAGCTGCTGCGCGCGATCGACGTGGACAAGGAAATCGAGACGCTGCGCAAGGATTTGGCCGCCACCGGCTCGGAGGCCAAGATCAAGAAGTACGCCAAGCGTCTGAAGACGCTGGAGGGCTTCCAGCGCTCGGGCATCAAGCCCGAGTGGATGATCATGGAGGTGCTGCCGGTGCTGCCGCCCGAGCTGCGCCCGCTGGTGCCGCTGGATGGCGGCCGCTTCGCGACGTCGGATCTGAACGACCTGTATCGGCGCGTGATCAACCGCAACAACCGGCTGAAGCGCCTGCTCGAACTGAAGGCACCGGAAATCATCGTCCGCAACGAGAAGCGGATGTTGCAGGAGGCCGTCGACTCGCTGCTCGACAACGGCCGTCGCGGCAAGGCGATGACCGGCGCGAACAAGCGCCCGCTGAAGTCGCTCGCCGACATGATCAAGGGCAAGGGCGGCCGCTTCCGGCAAAACCTGCTCGGCAAGCGAGTCGACTATTCGGGCCGCTCGGTGATCGTCGTCGGCCCGCAGCTGAAGCTGCACCAGTGCGGCCTGCCGAAGCTGATGGCGCTCGAGCTGTTCAAGCCCTTCATCTTCAACAAGCTCGAGCTGATGGGGCTCGCCACCACGATCAAGGCCGCGAAGAAGATGGTCGAGTCCGGCGAGCCCGTCGTGTGGGACATCCTCGAAGAAGTGATCCGCCAGCACCCGGTGCTGCTGAACCGCGCGCCGACGCTACACCGGCTCGGCATCCAGGCATTCGAGCCGGTGCTGATCGAAGGCAAGGCGATCCAGCTTCATCCGCTGGTGTGCGCGGCGTTCAATGCCGACTTCGACGGTGACCAGATGGCGGTGCATGTTCCGCTGTCGCTCGAGGCGCAGCTCGAAGCGCGCGCGCTGATGCTGGCGTCGAACAACATTCTGTTCCCGAGCAACGGCGATCCGTCGATCGTGCCGAGCCAGGACGTCGTGCTGGGCCTGTATTACGCGACGCGTGAAAAGGTCAACGGCAAGGGCGAGGGCGCGTTCTTCGCCGACGTCTCGGAAGTGCATCGCGCCTACGAAAACAAGGAAGTCGAGCTGCAGACGCGCATCACGGTGCGGATCCGCGAGTTCGATGTCGACAAGGCGACCGGAGAGAAGACGCCTCGGGTCACGCGATACGAGACCACCGTCGGCCGCGCACTGCTGTCCGAGATCCTGCCGGCGGGCCTGCCCTTCTCGGTACTGAACAAACCGCTGAAGAAGAAGGAGATCTCGAAACTGATCAACACGGCATTCCGCCGGGTCGGCTTGCGCGAGACGGTGATCTTTGCCGACAGGCTGCTGCAGACGGGCTTCGCGCTCGCCACGCGCGCGGGGCTTTCGATCGCGATCGACGACATGCTCGTGCCGGCGCAGAAGGAGGAAATCATCCGCGCCGCCGAACGCGAGGTGAAGGAAATCGAGGCACAGTACACCTCGGGCTTGGTGACGCAGGGTGAGCGCTACAACAAGGTGGTCGACATCTGGGGCCGCGCCGGCGATCAGGTCGGCAAGGTGATGATGGATCAGCTCGCCACCGAAGTGACGCGCGACCGCCACGGCCGCGAGGTCAAGCAGGAGTCGTTCAACTCGATCTTCATGATGGCCGACTCCGGCGCGCGCGGTTC
>CAZIJU010000168.1:0-4902 GCA_964539745.1 uncultured Burkholderiaceae bacterium
CCCGGCTGGCAGCCAAAACACCCCCGATTCGACCCACTCGATTTTCAAGAGAGGCACAACAAACAACCCAAGCCAGTGAAGTGGAAGTACTTCGATACATCACGTCGCATTACTTCTCATTCCACCGTTACAGTCCACTAGCCATAGGGCTTGCCCTCGCCGCCGCACTCGCGATGCAGGCGCAGCGGTGGGTGGACGAGCAATTGACGGCCCAGCTGGATTTCGACGCTCGTCAACTCGCCGCGCGTATGCAGCAGCAGTTTGCGTTGCAGGAGGAAGCGCTGCGCGGGCTGGTGGGGCTGTTTGCCGCTTCCGACGAAGTCAGCCGGCGGGATTTCCGCGCTCATGTCGATCTGCTTCAGCTCCGTGAGCGCTTTCCGGCCGCGCTCGAATTCCGTTTCGCGCGCCGGGTGAAGCAGGTGGAACTGCTCGCCTGGCAGCGGCGGACGGCGCGCTCGCTCGCCGAGCTAGGCGAGGCCGTCCCCGATCTTTCGCCCAAGCCTCCCGGCATACGCGATGAATACAGGCTGGTGGAGTACGTCGCACCGTTTTCGCCGGCCAGTCTTGGCCTCGATCTGCTGGAATCGCCGCGGCGCGCGGCGATCGAGCGTCTGCGCGCCGGGCAAAGCTTCGCACTGAGCGAACGGCTCATTGACGAGTATCCGGACTTTCCAGCCTATGTACTGATGGCCGTGCTGCCGCCGAAAGGGGAGGATCCTTTGCCGGGCACTGTGGCGCTGGTCTTCCGTGCCGACCGGCTGATCGATGCGCTCGCGCACGAAAACGGCTTGGCGCACGATGTGGAACTCTACGATGTGCCGCCTGCGGCTGCCGCTGGCGCAGCCGTTCTCCCCGTCTATCACTCCCATGTCGACAAGGCGCCCCCGCGTGCCGGGCAAGCCGGCTCTTTGCAAAGGCGACTGCCGCTGGCGACCGGCGATCGGCAATGGACGCTGGTCGTCACCGCACTGCCCGACTGGACGCTGGCGCGGCAGTATGGCTGGTTTCCCTGGGTCGTCGGCGCGGGTGGCGTCCTCGCGAGCCTCGTTGCCACCGTACTGGTGGGCTATCTTGCATTCCGGCGACAGGAAGCCGAGCAGCGTCTAACGCTGACCGAGGCTGACCTCGAACGCGCCCAGGACGTGGCCGAGGTCGGCAGTTGGCATCTCGACGGCTCTGGTCGGCTCATCTGGTCGCGCCAGACCTACTGGATGTTCGGCATTCCTGTAGGCGTGCCGCTCGATTACGAGCGCTTTCTTTCCTGCGTCCACTCCGAGGATCGCGATGCCGTCGATCGCGCCTGGCAAGCGGCGCTGAAGGGTGCGCCCTACCGCATCCGGCACCGCATCGTCGTGGGTGGCGAAGTGCGCTGGGTGGAGGAGCGCGCCGAGCTCGCTTTCGCCCCCGACGGTTCCTTGGCCGAAGCCGCCGGCACGGTGCGCGATATCACGCACGAGAAAGCCGCCGAGGACGCGCTGCGCGAGCTCAACGCCACACTTGAGAGGCGCGTCCAGGAGCGCACTGCGCGGCTTGCCGCGGTGCTCGACAATCTACTCGATGTCGTCATCGTCGCCGATGATCGCGGGATCATCCAGTTGGCAAATCCGGCGCTCGCGCGGGTCCTGGGCTACGCGCCCGAGGAAGTGCTGGGGCAGAACGTCTCGCTGCTCATGCCCGAGCCGCACCGAAGCGACCATGACGGCTATATCGCCCGCTATCTCGCCACCGGCGAGGCGCGCATCGTCGGCATCGGCAGGCAGGTAGAGGCGCTCAGCAAATCGGGCGAGCGCATTCTGGTGGGTCTCGCGGTAAGCGAATACCGCTTCGGTGAGAAACGCTATTTCGTCGGCGTCATGCACGACGTCCGCGAATACATGCGGCTCATGGCCGAGAAGGAACGCCTGCTCGCCGAGAGGCAGGAATTTCTCGCCACGATGAGCCACGAGATCCGCACGCCGCTCACCGGTCTGCTTGGCATGCTGGAGTTGCTCTCGCTCACGACGCTCAGCGATGAACAGCGCCATGAGCTGGCGATCGCGCGTGACTCGGGCAAGGCGCTGATGCGCATCGTCGACGACATTCTCGACTATTCGAAGATCGAAGCCGGCAAACTCGCGCTGAAGAATGAACCAGAAAACCTGAAGGCGCTGATCGAGTCGGTGCGCGACGCCTATCTCGCCTCGTCCAGCGCCAAGCGCATCTCGCTGATCAGCTTCGTCGATCCGCGCCTGCCGGCCGCGGTCGTTATCGACGGCGCACGCCTGCGGCAGATCCTCGCCAACTTCGTGTCCAACGCGCTGAAATTCACCGCCGAGGGCTATGTCGAGGTCCGCGCCGACTGGCTGGCGGGCGACGCGGAAAGCGTTACCCTGAAGCTTGCGGTGCGCGACACCGGCATCGGCATCGCCACTGACGCCCAGGCCAAGCTGTTCGAGCGTTACAGCCAGGCCGACGCGACCGTCGCGCACCGCCATGGCGGGACCGGGCTGGGGCTGGCGATCTGCAAACGTCTCGCAGAGATGATGGGCGGCACGATCGGCGTCGAGTCGCAGCCGGCCAAGGGCAGCACCTTCTTCGTGGTCCTGACCTTGCCGGTTGCGGAAGTCGCCGTCGCGCCTGCGCCGGCCACTCCGCCCACGCTGCGCCAGCTCGATGCCGGCGGCCGAGCCGTGCTGGTGGCCGACGACCATCCGATCAACCGCCTACTGATCGCGCGCCAGATGCAGACGCTGGGCCTGCCGGTGGAACTGGCGGAGAACGGCGATCAAGCGTTTTCCAAATGGAAAGACGGCGACTACGCCGTGATCCTTACCGACGTGCACATGCCGGTGATGGACGGCCTCGAACTCGCCCGTGCGATTCGCGCGATCGAGGCGCGGGAAGGTCGCAAACATACGCCGATCATCGCTTGGACCGCAGCGGCGATCGGTGAGGAACTGGCGCGCGCCCGCGCTGCGGGGATGGACGACGTGTTGGTCAAGCCGACCGAACTGGCGCAACTCAGGCAGGTGCTGGCGCGCTGGCTGCCGCCGTTTGCGGCGACGGACGAGCCGGTGGAGGGTCAAGCCACCGGCGCGGTGCTCGATGAGGACGTGCCTTGGCAACTGGCCGATGGTGTCTGCGACGAGCGGCTGATCCTCGCCGACTACGTGCACCAGACGCGGCGCGACCTCGAGGCTTTTGCCGCCGCTTTGCAGGCGGGCGAAGGCGCCCGCGCGGCGCGCGAGGCGCATCGCATTAAGGGGGCGGCGCGCACGGCAGGTGCGAACCGGCTGGCGGCGCGCGCGGAGCGGGCGGAGGAAGCCGCACGGCGACTGGATTTTGCCGAGGCCCATGCGCGACTCGTCGAGATGGAGGCCGATCTCGCCGAGTTCGCGGCGAGGTGTGGTGTGAGGCAAGAGCCCGCCCCGTCGGTCCCGGCTGATGGCCCGCCGGTGTGGGATGAATCGGTGCTTGCCCACATGGTGGGCGACCCGCCTGCGTTGCAACGCGAACTGATCGAAAGCTTCTTCACCCACGCCGTAAAGACCTTGAGCGAGGTGCGCCTGGCTTTTGATAAGCGCGAGGCGCGGGCGCTCGCGCCCGCCGCCCACAAGCTCAAGTCTGCCGCGCGCGCGATCGGCGCGTTGGAACTGGGCGAGCTTGCCGCCCGGCTGGAGGCTGCCGGCAACAACGCGGATTGGGCTGCAACCGCCGCCGCATATTGGGCGCTCGACGCGGCGTGGGCGCGTCTTGAACTTCATGCCCGCGGTGGCACAGGCCAATGAGTCTGAGCTACTCGGTTCTCGTCGTCGAAGACCACGACTTCCAGCGTCGCGTCCTCGTGCGCATGCTGAGGGCACTGGGCGCGGAAACCGTACTCGAGGCGCCCGACGGCCGTGCAGCACTTACGCTGCTCGTCGAAGGTGCCGTGCCGGGGCTGGTGATCTGCGACCTCGACATGCCGGAGATGGACGGGATGGCTCTGATTCGCCACCTTGGCAGGACGCTGCCGGACGTCGCGGTCATCGTTGTGAGCGCCCTGAGCCCGTCCGTGCTGGCGTCGGTAGCGAAGATGGCCGATGCCTATGGCGTGCGCATCATCGGCGCATTGGAAAAACCGGTCACGCGCGCGCGTCTTTCGAAACTCCTGTCCGACGTCGATACCTTGCCGCGCCGTGGTCGTGCCGCACAGCGAGCGAACCGGTACCAATTTGGTGGACGCCACGATCCGGAACAAGCGTTGTCCACGGCCGGCCGGCGGGGTCGTGTCATTCGAACACGGCCACAGTCGGCGGTGGGCAACGCGTGCTGCTTCATTGCGCCGATGCCCCACGTCGTTCGTTCTCGGCGCGCCAGCGCCGCTCGAATTCGCTCGGCGTCAGATAGCCCAGCGACGAATGCAGCCGCTCGGTGTTGCAGTCACCGATGTACTCGACGATCGCCTGGGCCGCCTCGGCGCGGGTCTTGAACTGCGCACCGTGCACGCACTCGACCTTCACCGTGCCGAAAGCCCGCTCCATCGGCGCATGGTCCCAGCAGTCTCCCTTGCGGCTCATCGACACCGTGATGCCGCGGGCGGTGCGCGCCTTCCGATCGTCGCCGGCGGCGTACTGCGCGCCGCGATCGCAGTGGTGCATGAGACCAGCCGGCGGGTCGCGCCAGAGGAGCGCCATTGCCAACGCCGCCAGCGTCAGCGCCTGGGGCATCGAATCACTCATCGCCCAACCGACCAACTTGCGGCTGAACAGGTCCAGGATCAGTGCTAGGCGCAGCCAGCCCTCGGCCGTGGGCACATAGAGCCTGCCCCCGCGCAGGCGGGGGTCAGATCGGCCAGCCACTTCTGGTTCGGTGCCGTGGCGGTGAAGTCGCGCGCCAGCACGTTCGGCGCCACGGCGTGCCCGTGCTTGGAGTCGGTGGTGA
>CAZIJU010000169.1:0-4801 GCA_964539745.1 uncultured Burkholderiaceae bacterium
GAAGGCGTTGGTGTGGCGGGCGATCGCCGCCGTCCTGGCGCGGTCGAGCCAGAATTTCTTGCGCGCTTCGGCGCTGGCGGCGACGAATCCTTCGCCGCCGCGTGCGTTGGCGATGCGCACGACCTCCGAGGTCGCGCGCGCGACCGCCGCGTCGTCGTCGCCGACGATGTCGCCCAGAAGCACCATCTTCGGCAGCACGCCGCGCCTTGACTTGGTCGTGTAGCCGACCGCGCGCAGGTAGCGTTCGTCGAGGTGCTCGAGTCCCGCGAGGCGGACGCCAGTGGCCGACGCCCCGCTGTCCAGGAACGCCTTGATCTCGACGATCGACGGCACCGCGTCGCGCGCGTTGCCGAAGAACTCGAGGCAGACGGTGCGGATGTGCGCGGGCATCCGGTGCAGCAGCCAGCGTGCCGATGTGATGATCCCGTCGCAGCCTTCCTTCTGCACGCCGGGCAGGCCGCCCAAGAACTTGTCGGTGACATCCTTGCCCAGCCCCGTTTTGCGGAAGCGGTGACCGGGGATCTCGAGCGACTCGGTGCGCAGCACGCGCGCATCTTCCGGTCGATCGCGGCCGTCGCGCCATGTCAGCCTGAACTTCGCGATCGGCGCGTCGTGAATCTTGCCGAGGTTGTGCTCGAGGCGCTCGACTTCGAGCCAGTTGCCCTCGGGGTCGACCATGCGCCACCAGACCAGGTTGTCGAGCGCGGTGCCCCACAGCACGGCCTTCTTGCCGCCGGCGTTCATCGCGATGTTGCCGCCGACGCACGAGCTGTCGGCCGAGGTCGGATCGACCGCGAACGCGAGCCCCGCGTGCTCGGCCGCGTCGGACACGCGGCGCGTGACCACGCCGGCGCCGGTGAAGATCGTCGGCTGCGGCTCGGCCACGCCGGGCAGCGTCATGCGTTCGACGCCGCCGATCGTCTCGAGCTTCTCGGTGTTGATCACCGCGGAATACGGCGTCAGCGGCACGGCCGACCCCGTGTAGCCGGTGCCGCCGCCGCGCGGGATGATCGTCAGCCCCAATTCGATGCACGCGCGCACCAGTGCCGGGATCTCGACCTCGCGGTCGGGTGTGAGCACGACGAACGGATACTCGACGCGCCAGTCGGTCGCGTCGGTCACATGCGAAACGCGCGCGTATGCATCGAAGCGGACGTTGTCGGCGCGCGTGTGCTTCGTCAGCAGCCGGCGCGCGCGTTTGCGCAGATCCCGGTCGTCGCGGAAGTCCTGCTCGAACTTCGCGACGCACTGGCGCGCGGCGTCGAGCAGCCGGCCGACCTTGGCGTCGCGCACCGGGTCCGACGGATCGCGGCGCTTTTCGATTTCGCCGAGCCGGTGATGCAGCGCTGCGATCAGCGCGGCGCGCCGCTTCGGGTTGTCGAGCAGGTCCTCCTGCAGGTACGGATTGCGCCGCACGACCCACACGTCGCCGAGCACCTCGTACAGCATCCGCGCCGAGCGGCCGGTGCGGCGTTCGGCGCGCAGTTCGTCGAGCACGCGCCAGGCTTCGCTGCCCAGCAGCCGAATCACGATCTCGCGATCCGAAAACGACGTGTAGTTGTAGGGAATCTCGCGCAGTCGGGCCGGCTGGTCGGCGGCGGGTTCCGTCGAGGGCTTCAGCAGTTCGGGCGGCAGCGGGGCGTTCATCGACGTGCAGCAGGTCTTCGACGCTCGGACCGGCAGTGTATATGCTGCGCCGCAAGAGCATCCGCGCCGGGACTATGGGTACGCGCGTCCGCGCGTCGCGACCGACGTGCGTCGAGCCCAATCTGCGGTCGGCTCGCGGCGGCTGGCGCGTATCGTGGCGCCTGCGTTGCACTGCAAAGCTTCAGTCGCCGTGCCTCCCGACGATCCGATCGCCGCGCGTCAGTCGCCTGCGATGCCGTTGTGGCCGCTTCCGCTTCTGGCCGGACTGCTGCCCGCCGTGGCCGGGCTGCTCGCGTGGCAGCTTTCGACGCGGCTCGAGCTGATTCCCGCGTGCAATCCGTTCATCGACGGCTGCGTGTCGATCAGCCGCGCGGCGCGTCACGATCTGCCGAACCATCTGTTCCGCGCGATCGTGCTTCCTGCGGCGGTGCTGCAGGGCCTGACCTGGTGGCTCGCGGCCGTCTGGCTGCGCGAGCTTGCGTTGCTGTCGACCATGCGCGCGCGCGTGCTGGCCGCCACGGGCGCGTTCGCGGCGATCTTTCTCGTGCTGTACGGCACCTTCCTCGGCACCGAGGGCGAGCTGTACCGCTGGTTCAGGCGCTTCGGCATCTGGTTCTACTTCGGGCTGACGGCGATCGCGCTCGTGGTCGTCGTCGGCCTGATCGCGCGCGCCGCGCAACGCGGCGACCGCGCGCTGTCCCGGCGTTTCGGCCGCGCGCTGCTCGCAATGTCCTGGCTGCTGCTCGCGGTCGGGCTCGTCAGCGTGTTCTCTCCGCTCGCGATCCGCGACGAACTCGCGAACGACCGCTTCACCAACGCGCTCGAGTGGTGGGGCGCGGCGCTGATCACGCTGTTTTTCGCCGCGCTCGCGCGCGCATGGCAGCGGACCCGCTTCGCGTTGCGGCTCGCGGTCACGCGTTGAACGGACGCCGCTTCGCGGTCGCGGACAATCGCGGCCTTCGGGACCGCCTGCGTGTCTTCAATTGCAGCGGCGCAGAGTCCGCTGAGCGGGCCGGTCCGCCTGCGACGGGTTGCGCTGCGTCCGGCGCGCCTGTGCGGTGAGACAAAAGGGATCGCTGCCGGTCTGCGCGGTGCTTTCTCAGGCTAGCTTCACGCCGCCAGCGGCGGCTCGGCCAACGCACCGACCTGTTCGCGCAGTTCGAGGATCCGGTCCTGCCAATAGCGCGGCGTGCCGAACCAGGGAAACGCGGCGGGGAATGCCGGATCGCTCCAGCGCCGAGCGATCCAGGCGGCGTAGTGCACGAGCCGCAGCGTGCGCAGCGCCTCGACCAGGTGCAACTCGCGGCGGTCGAAGTCCAGGAAATCCTCGTAGCCGGCGAGCACGTCTGCAAGCTGCGCCTGCATCTCCTCGCGGGAGCCCGACAGCAGCATCCACAGATCCTGCACCGCCGGCCCCATCCGGCTGTCGTCGAAGTCGACGAAATGCGGCCCGCCGTCGGTCCACAGCACGTTGCCTTCGTGGCAGTCGCCGTGCAGGCGGATCGCGCGCACGTCGCCGGCGCGTTCGTAGCACGCCGCGACGCCTTCGAGCGCCTGCATGAAAACGGCGCGGTACGACTCGCGCAGCTCATCCGGCAGCCAGCCGTGCTCGAGCAGCCAGTTACCGGGCTCGCGGCCGAAGCTTTCGATGTCGAGCGCCGGCCGATGCGCGTACGGCCGCATCGCGCCGACCGCGTGGATGCGGCCGATGAAGCGGCCGAGCCATTCGCGCACGTCGCGCCGCGCGAGATCCGGCGCGCGCCCTCCGCGGCGGGGAAACAGCGCGACGCGATGTCCGGCGACGTGATGCAGCGTCGCGCCCGTCAAACGCAGCGGCGCCACGACGGGTATCTCGCGTTCGGCCAGTTCGGCGGTGAATTCGTGCTCCTCGACGATCTGCGCATCGGTCCAGCGCCCGGGCCGGTAGAACTTGGCGACGACGAAGCGGCCGATGCCCGGCGTTTCGTCTTCCAGTCCAACCTGGAAGACGCGGTTCTCGTAGCTGTTCAGCGCAAGCAGTTGACCCGAAGTTCGCAGGCCGAGGCCGTCGATCGCGTTGAGCACGGCATCGGGCGTCAGGTCGGCATACGGTGGGGTTGCGTCCATGGTGCCATCGTACGACGCGCCGCGTGATACCTTCACGCCGCCATTTCACGGGAGAGACGGGCAATGCCAGCCCAGGAATACCTGCGCCGCATCCTGACGGCGCGCGTTTACGACGTGGCGATCGAGTCACCGCTGGACGAGGCGCCGCAATTGACGCGGCGGCTGGGCAATCGCGTGCTGCTCAAGCGCGAGGACCTGCAGCCGGTGTTCAGCTTCAAGCTGCGCGGCGCGTACAACAAGATGGTCAACCTGCCGCCCGATGCGCTCAAGCGCGGCGTGATCGCCGCGAGCGCCGGCAACCACGCGCAGGGTGTCGCGCTCGCCGCGCAGAAGCTCGGCTGTCGCGCGGTGATCGTGATGCCGGTGACCACGCCGCAGGTCAAGGTGGACGCGGTGCGCGATCGCGGCGCCGAGGTCGTGCTGTTCGGCGACTCGTACTCGGACGCCTACGCGCACGCGCTCGAGCTGCAGGACAAGCGCAGGCTCACCTTCGTGCATCCGTTCGACGATCCGGACGTGATCGCCGGGCAGGGCACGATCGGCATGGAGATCCTGCGCCAGCATCATCCGGGCGAACAGGGTCCGATCCACGCGATCTTCGCGGCGGTCGGCGGCGGCGGACTGATCTCTGGCGTGGCCGCCTACGTCAAGGCGCTGCATCCGCAGATCAAGGTGATCGGCGTGCAGACCGAAGATTCGGACGCGATGGCGCGTTCGCTCGAGGCCGGGCGGCGCGTGCAGCTTCATGACGTGGGGCTGTTCTCCGACGGCACCGCCGTGCGGATGGTCGGCGAAGAAACCTTCAAGCTGTGCCGCCAGTACGTCGACGCGATGATCCGCGTCGACACCGACGCGCTGTGCGCGGCGATCAAGGACGTGTTCCAGGACACCCGCTCGATCCTCGAGCCGGCGGGGGCCCTGGCGATCGCCGGCGCGAAGGCCTACGTCGAACGCGAGCGGATCAGGAACAAGACGCTGGTGGCGATCGCCTGCGGCGCGAACATGAACTTCGACCGGCTGCGCTTCGTCGCCGAGCGCGCCGAGGTCG
>CAZIJU010000170.1:0-4793 GCA_964539745.1 uncultured Burkholderiaceae bacterium
AGAACGGCAGCTTCCCAAGCTGCATACGAGGGTTCGATTCCCTTCACCCGCTCCACCTTCCTCATGGGCGCGCGCAAGACCTTCACAGCTCGCGCGCGGACGTCCGACCCGACTCCGCTAACATGCCCGCATGACCCAGGTTGAAGCACAGACCATCGCGATCGTCGTCAACGGCGCGCCGCAGCGGCTCGACGCCGGTACCACCGTCGCCGACCTGCTCGCTCGGATGGACGTTGCGGGCAAGCGCGTCGCGGTCGAACGCAACGGCGAGATCGTTCCGAAGAGCCGCCACGGCGAAACGCGACTCGCCGACGGCGATCGTCTGGAAGTGGTGATCGCGGTCGGAGGCGGTTGATGTCGCAGGCGCATCGGTTCGAAGGCGATCTGCGCTGGACGGGTTCGGTCCGGCAGGTCGATGGCCGGCTCGTGCACGAACGCGCCTTTACGATCGAGTTCCCAGGCAAGGCGCCGATCGCCGGTTCGTCGCCCTCGGTGTTCAACGGCGATGACCGCTTCCACAATCCGGAGACGCTGATGGTGTCGTCGCTCGCCGCGTGCCATCACCTGACCTATCTCGCGGTGTGCGAACGGTCGGGCATCGCGATCGCGGCCTACAGCGACCATGCGGTCGGCACGCTCGCGATCCGGGACGGCAAGATGCGGATGGTCGAGGTGATTCTGCGCCCGCAGGTCAGGCTGGCCGACCCCGCGCACATCGAGCGCGCGACCGAGCTGCACGCGAAGGCACACGCCAACTGCTTCATGTCGAATTCGGTCAATTTCGAAGTGAAGGTCGAACCGACGGTGACCGCATGACCGATCTGTCCTCCCCCCGCGCGGACGTGCTGCGCATCGGTGCGCGCGAATTCACGTCGCGCCTGTTGCTCGGCACCGGCAAGTACCGGGATCTGGCGCAAACGAAGGCCGCGGTTGAGGCCAGTGGAGCGCAGATCGTCACGGTGGCGATCCGCCGCACCAACATCGGCCAGAACAAGGGGGAGCCCAACCTGCTCGACGTACTGCCGCCGTCGCAGTACACGATCCTGCCGAACAGCGCCGGCTGCTATACGGCCGAGGACGCGATCCGCACGCTGCGGCTCGCCCGCGAGCTGCTCGACGGCCATCCGCTCGCCAAGCTCGAGGTGCTCGGCGATCCGCAGACGCTTTATCCGAACATGCCCGAGACGGTCCGCGCCGCCGAGATCCTGGTACGCGAGGGCTTCGAGGTGATGGTCTATTGCTCCGACGATCCGATCCAGGCGAGGGTGCTCGAATCGATCGGCTGCGTGGCGGTGATGCCGCTTGCATCGCTGATCGGCTCGGGCATGGGCGTGCTGAATCCGTGGAACATCCTGTTGATCCTCGAAAAGGCCACGGTGCCGGTCATCGTCGATGCGGGTGTGGGCACCGCGTCGGATGCGGCGATCGCGATGGAGCTGGGCTGCGCCGGCGTGCTGATGAACACCGCGGTTGCGGCTGCGAAGGATCCGGTGCGGATGGCGTCGGCGATGAAAAAGGCCGTCGAAGCCGGGCGCGAAGCCTTTCTCGCCGGCCGGATGCCGAAGAAGTTCTACGGCGCGACCCCCAGTTCGCCGACGGCCGGCGTGATCGGATCCGCACCCAAGTCCTGAGAAGCTGTGAAGATTTCGTCGCGAGCGGCCCGCTGGCTAGGCGCACGGAGCGCAGGGCCGAGACATATCAAGTGGATAGGCGAGGCCCGAGCACCGCGCAACGACGCCAACGGGCCGCGCAGTAGAAAGATTCACAGCTTCTGAGCGTGTCGATCCCCGCCCGACTGTTGCACAAGCCCGAAGGCGCGAGCACGCCATCCGCCGAGCCCGGCGCGGCGCGCGGCGAACATCGCCATATCCGCAGTTTCGCGCTGCGGCGCGGCCACGTCACCAACGCGCAGCGGCGCGCGTACGAGGAAGTCTTTCCGCGCTTCGCGATCGCGTACGCGGCTGCCCCCCTGGATCTGCCGGCGGCATTCGGCCGCGCCGCGCCGACCGTGCTCGAGATCGGCTTCGGCATGGGCGAGACGACCGCGGCGATCGCGCAGGCGCGGCCGGATGTGAACTTCCTCGCCGTCGAAGTGTTCGCCGCCGGTATCGGCGCGCTCGCCCGGCGCATCGACGAGATGCGGCTTGCCAACGTCCGCATCGTTCAGCACGACGCGGTCGAGGTGGTGCGCGACATGCTCGCCCCTGATTCGCTCGCCGGCGTGCACGTGTTCTTTCCGGACCCGTGGCCGAAGTCGCGCCACCACAAGCGGCGGCTGATCCAGCCCGCGTTCGTCGCGCTGCTGGCCAGTCGAATCGCGCCCGGCGGTTACCTGCACTGCGCGACCGACTGGCAACACTACGCCGAGCAGATGCTCGAGGTGCTGTCGCACGAGGCGCAACTCGCCAACCTGCACGCGGGCTACGCGCCCGCGCCGCGCAATCCGCTTGCGGAGCGGCCGACGACGAAGTTCCACGCGCGCGGCGCGAAGCTCGGGCACGGGGTGTGGGACCTCGTGTTCGTGCGGCGCGCCGACTGACGCGCGTCAGCCGATCGCACGGAGGGTCAGCGCGCCGATCGCCAGCATCGCCATCAGTTGCGCAAAGAAGAAGCCGAAGCGGAACCATACGACGGCGTTCGTCTGTTCGAATGCGACATGCGTGACCGACTGTGCAACGCGCGCGCACACGACCGCAACAGCGAACGCATCGATGGCGCCACCACGAACGTCGGCCAGCGCGGCGACGGCGATCAGCGCGCCGAACACCGGCAGGTTCTCGACGCAGTTCGCATGCGCGCGCATCGCACGCCTGTACCACGCTGGCCCTTCGGGGGCCTCGGCCGAAAAAGACGCGATCTGCGCACGCCCGGTCAGGATGCGGCTCCAGCGATGCCAGCCGACCGTACCGACGAGCAGGAGCAGCGTCCACCCGGCGAAACCCATCAGCGCGACAAGGGATACGGACATTGCGCCCTCCAGTGCGTGACGGTCTGCTTACGCGGCGGCGCGCAGCGGCGCCAGCGCCGCCTGCAACGCGACTTCCGCATCGAGGAAGCCGGCAATCCGCGCGTTGACGATCGGCGTGTGCGTCACCGGGCCGAGATGGCCCATGCCGGGCAGCATCTCGTGGTGCGCATAGGGCAACGCGAAGCGCAGCAGTTCGCCGATGCGCCGCGTCGCGCCGATCGTCTTCGCGCCGGTCAGGAACAGCACCGGCATGCGCAACTGCGCGATCTGCGCGCGGTCGAGCGTGTCGTAGAACAGCGCGTGGAAATGCGCTTCCACCGCCGGCATGCGCGCAGCCACGGCCTGCCGGCGCGTGATCGGCAGCGCGTCCCACGCACCCTGGCCCGACCAGAAGTCGACGAAACGCCGCGCCGCTTCGTGCGCGTCGCCGCGCGCGAGCCGGTTACGGATCGACGCCGCGGCGGCGAGCACGTCCTGCGCCGGCGCGTGCCGCGCGTTGTAGTCGAACAGCAGCCGGAACAGCACGGGTTCGTAGACGACCACGCTGCGCACGCGCTGCGGGTGCATCGCCGCGAGCTTCAGCGCAACCGCGCCGCCGTACGAATGGCCGACGAGATGCACGCCGTCCTCAGCCGCGTGCAGCAGCGGCTCGACGAGCGCCGCTTCGTCGGCGAGCGTCATCCGCGCAGGCCCGCTCCACGCGGGCGTGGCGCCGTGGCCATGGAAGTCGACCGCGTGCAGGCGGAAACGCCTCTGCAGACTGTCGACGAGCGCGTCCCACTGGCGCGCAGAGCTGCCGCTCGAATGCAGCAGCACGACGTCGGGGCCTTCGCCCGCGCTGCGTACGTTGGGTTTGGTGCGGATCATTTCGTTTTCCTCCGGTCGGGGTGCGCGGCGCGCCGGGCGGCGCGCCGCGCGGTTCAGGCGGGTGCCATCGTCGGGTCGATGACGCTGCGGATCTCGACGAAGCGGTCGGCGGGAGAGCTGCTCGCTGGCGCGCGCGCGACGCGCTCGTAGGTGTCGTGCACCTTGCGCCGCAGTTCGTCGGCGTCGAAGGCGACCATGCAGGCGGTCATCGTCGGCTCCGCGCGTCTCAGTGCGCGACCGACGCCATGATCGGCGTCAGCGCGCGGCCGATGCGGTCGAACTGCGCAGGCGTGATCTTGGCTCCGAGCGCCTTCTGGAAGCGCTCGTCCTGTACGCCGCTGACGATGTACTGCCAGCGATACGCCGCGAGCAGTGTGGCTTCGACCTGCGCGACCTGCGCCTCGGTGTAGGTGCGGCCACCGGCGCGCGCGAAGTAGGCGGCGTCGGCTTCGGCCTGCGCCTGCAGGATGCCGTCGACGCCGGCGACCAGCTCGATCAGCTCGTCGACCGCACGGTCGCGCTGCTCGGACGTGAGCTTCGCGTCCTCGCGCTCCCACTCCAGCTCGTCGAGGATCGCGTGCTGCGACTCCTCGCGCGCGTGGTACAGGAACACGTCCTTCCACAGCGGCGAAAGTTCGGTGTCGGGATCGATGCTCTGGTGGTAGTGCGACAACACGAAGATCTCGATGTGGCACGTCAGCGCCAACACCGCCCAGGTCGACTTGCCGAGCACGAACCGCGCGACGTCGTTGGGTTGTGCGACGTACGTGTAGCCGTCCGGCATGCCGGCCGCGGCCATCGCGTCGAGGCGGCGGAACAGCTCCTGGTGCTTCAGCTCCTCGTCGGTGAAGCGCACCAGCGCCTCGAACGCGGCCTGGTCGCCGAGCCAGTGATCGCGGCTCACCTCGGCGATCTTCGGGCCGATGAAGCGCTCGACCAGGCCGAACGTGTTGGCGTA
>CAZIJU010000171.1:0-4783 GCA_964539745.1 uncultured Burkholderiaceae bacterium
CGCGCCGCTGGCGTTTTCCACCGGCCGCACCGGGCGGCTGTTCATCGAGTTCGCGCTCGCGTTGGCCGGCGCGGTGCTGGTGTCGGGCTTCGTCGCGCTGACGCTGTCGCCGATGATGTGCAGCAAGCTGCTGCGGCACGAAACGAAGCACGGGCGGCTATATAACGCGATCGACGGCTTTCTGAACGCACTGACGCGTGGCTATACGCGGTCGCTCGCCTGGGTGCTCGGCCATCGTTGGGTCGTTCTGGCGGGTTGGGTGCTGGCATTCGCCGGGGCTGCCGCGCTGTTCGCGGTGTTGCGCTCGGAGCTTGCGCCGCTGGAGGATCGCGGCGTGATCTTCGGCCGCCTGCAGTCGCCGCCGGGATCGACGGTGGACTACACGTCCGAACAGCTTCGCGCGGTCGAGGCCTATTACGCGACGATTCCGGAAGCGGTCGCGTTCAACGCGATCGCGGGTTTTCCGACGGTGGACTTCGGCAATGCGATCCTGCGGCTTAAGCCGTGGGACGAGCGCACGCGCAAACAGCAGGACATCACGCGCGAGCTCAATGCCAAGTTCGCGACACTGCCGGGCGTGCTCGGCTTCGCCGTCAATCCGCCTTCGCTCGGGCAGTCGCCGCGCGCGCTGCCGATCGAGTACGTGATCATGGCGCAGGTCCCGTACGCGGAGCTGGACCGGATTGCCGGCCGGTTCCTCGCCGAGATGGCGAAGTACCCCGGCGTGCAGAACCTGCAGACCGATCTGCGGCTGAACACGCCGGAGCTGCGCGTGGAGGTGAACCGCGACAAGCTTGCCGACCTCGGCGTGGCCGTGCAGACCGTCGGCCTGACGCTGCAGTCGATGCTCGGCGGCCGCCAGGTCACGCGCTTCAAGCGCGACGGCGAACAGTACGACGTGATCGTGCAGGTCGCGCCGCGCGACCGGACGCGGCCGAACGACATCTCCGACATCTACGTGCGCGCGCGCGACGGCAGCATGGTGCAACTGGCCAACGTCGCAGCCGTGCGCGAAGGCGTCAGCCCGCAGTCGCTGAACCACTTCAACCGGCTGCGCGCGGTGACCGTCACCGGCCTGCTCGCGCCCGGCTATACGCTCGGCGAGGCGCTCGCGGTCATGGACGAGACGGCCCGGCGCGTGCTGCCGCCGACGGCTGCAACCGATCTGAACGGCCAGTCGCGCGAGTTTCGCGACACGCGCGGCGGCATCTACCTGACGTTCGTGCTCGCGCTGATCTTCATCTATCTCGTGCTGTCGGCGCAGTTCGAAAGCTTCGCCGACCCGTTCGTCATCATGCTGTCGGTGCCGCTGTCGATGACCGGCGCACTGCTGGCGCTGTGGGCGGCCGGCGGCACGCTGAACATCTACAGCCAGATCGGCCTGATCACGCTGGTGGGACTGATCACCAAGCACGGCATTTTGATCGTCGAGTTCGCGAACCAGTTGCGCGAACGCGGCGAGGAGCTGTTCGCGGCGGTCAAGCACGCGGCCGAGTTGCGGTTGCGACCGATCCTGATGACCACCGGCGCGATGGTGCTCGGTGCCGTGCCGCTGGCGATCGCTACCGGCGCGGGCGCGGAGAGCCGGCGGCAGATCGGCTGGGTGATCGTCGGCGGGCTGACGCTCGGCACGCTGCTGACGCTGTATGTCGTCCCCACGGTGTACACGCTGATGCGGCAGTGGCTCGATCGCGGCAAACCGGTGCCGGCGCCCGGCGGCGCCGTACCCGCGCACGGGCCGGCGGCGCGGGTTCAGTGATGTTGAGGATTCGGGATTGATTGAGACTTACGCAAGCGCGTGACACCGCGACCACGCAAGTTCGGTTCGCCCGCGTGGACACCGGTTCCGTCATCCTGAGCAGCGCGAGGGATTTCAGTATCGCGAGCGGCAAAGATTCCTCGCCTTGGCTTGCAATGACTTCCCATCGTCATCCCGAGCGAACGCGAGGGATCTGCGCGCTGCGAGGCGCGGAGATTCCTCGCCTGCGGCTCGGAATGACAATAGGGGGCTGCGGCTCGGAATGACAATGGCGGCGTTGCCGCACGGAATAGCGAAGCCAGGCCGGGGGAATGACGCTGGCTTGTCATCCCGAGCGAATGCGAGGGATCTCGGCGTTGCGCGCGGCGCAGATTCCTTGCCTTGGGCTTGGAATGACTCCCCTTCGTCATCCCGAGCGAACGCGAGGGATCTGCGCGCTGCGAGGCGCGGAGATTGCTCGCCTGCGGCCCGGAATGACAATCGCGGCGTTGCGGCTTGCAATGACAATGGCGGCATTGCGGCTCGGAATGACCAAGGGCGACGGATGCGAGCGCCAGTCGGGCTGTCGTGTCGCGAAGATTTGTAATGCTCGATAGGATTCGGGACTGAGCAAACGCGCGTACTTGCACTTGCCGTGCTCTGCCAAGCCCTAAATCCTCGATCCTCGATCCTGCTTTTCACATGAGACAAGTCGTTCTGGACACCGAAACGACCGGCCTCGAGGCGAAGGACGGGCACCGGATCATCGAGGTCGGCGCGATCGAGATCGTCAACCGGCGAATCACCGAGCGGCAGCTGCATCATTACGTCAATCCGGAGCGCGCAAGCGACGACGGCGCCGTCGCCGTGCACGGACTGACTGACGAATTCCTCGCCGACAAGCCGAAGTTCGCCGACATCGTCGACGATCTGCTCGCGTTCGTGCGCGACGCCGAAGTCATCATCCACAACGCGCCGTTCGACCTCGAGTTCCTGGACGCCGAGCTGGCGCGGCTCGGACGGGGCGCGTTCCGTGAGCACTGCGCCGCGGTCACCGACACGCTCAAGCTCGCGCGCGAGCTGCATCCGGGCAAGCGCAATTCGCTCGATGCGCTGTGCGAGCGCTACGGCGTGTCCAACCGCCACCGCACGCTGCACGGTGCGCTGCTGGACGCGGGGCTGCTCGCCGAGGTGTACTTGGCGATGACCCGCGGCCAGGACAGCCTGACGATCGACATCGTCTCGGGCGCGGCGCTCGGCGAGCTGGGCCCGATCGACGCGTCGCAACTGATCGTGCTGCGCGCCACGGACGAGGAGGTCGCCGCGCACGAAGCCTTGCTCGACGCGATCGAAAAGGAAGCCAAAGGCGCGAGCGTCTGGCGCCGCGCGGCGGTCAGCTGAGTTTCGCCCCTGACGGATCGATGGCGAGGCGCTCGCGCAACTCGCGCTTGAGTACCTTGCCGGTCGCGTTCTTCGGCAGCGCGTCGACGAAGACGTAGCGCTTCGGCCGCTTGAAGCGCGCGATGTGCGCCAGGCACAACGCGTCGAGCTGCGCCACCGTGCAGTCGTGCGCCGGGTCGCGGACGACGAACGCGACCACGTGTTCGCCCCACTGCGGATCGGGCGCGCCGATCACCGCGACTTCCTTGACCGCCGGATGCGTGAGCAGCACCTCCTCGACCTCGCGCGGATAGATGTTGCTGCCGCCGGAGATGATCAGGTCCTTGCTGCGGTCGACGAGCGTCAGGTAGCCGTGTTCGTCGAGCCGGCCGAGATCGCCCGTGTGCAGCCAGCCGCCGGCGAGCGTTTTTGCGGTCGCTTCCGCGTTGTTCAGGTAGCCGCGCATCACCGTGTCGCCTCGCACGACGACTTCGCCGGTCTCGCCGGGTGCGAGCGGGCGGTCGCTGCCGTCGAACACCGCGACTTCGACGCCGCATTGTGCGCGGCCGACCGAGCCGAGCCGCGCCAGCCAGCGCGCTTCGTCCTCGCCGGGCTGCCGCAGGTGATCGGCGAGTGGCAGCACGGTGATCGTCATCGGGCTTTCGCCCTGGCCGTAGATCTGCACGAGCCGCGGGCCGAGCCGCTCGAGCGCGCGCCGGCCGTCGGCGACGTACATCGGTCCGCCACCGTAGACGATGAGCTTCAGCCCGCGCGCATCGCCGCGCAGCCCGTCGACGAGCCGCATCACCATCGTCGGCGCGGCGAAGAACTTCACGCTTCGTTCCGATGCGAGCAGCGCGTCAATCTCGGCGACGTCGAAGCCGCGTGACGCGGGCACGAGCTGGGCGACGCCGGCGGCGACGTTCGGCACGATGTAAAGCCCCGAGCCGTGCGACATCGGCGCGGCGTGCAGCATCTGCTCGCCCGGTGCGGCATGATCGACTTCGGCCAGGTAGTTCAGCGCCATCGCCAGCAGATTGCGATGCGACAGCATCACGCCCTTCGGCCGGCCGGTGGTTCCGCTCGTGTAGAACAGCCATGCGAGGTCGTCGGGTGCGACGTCGCGCACTGCACCGGGCTCGGCATCGAGCAGCCCCGCGTAGTCGGCGCCGTCGACGTCGATGAACTCGGTGGCACCCCCTGCGCGTGCGGCGGCCACGCCGGCGGTGTCGACGTCGTCGGTCACGAAGCACACGCGCGCCGCGGCGTCGTCGAGGATGTACGCGATCTCCCTCGCATGCAGCTTGACGTTGACCGGAATCGCGCAGATGCGCGCGGCCCAGCACGCGTACAGCAGCTCGACGTACGCGGCGTTGTTTTTCATCACGAGCGCGACGCGTTCGCCGGCGCGCACGCCGAGTCTTTCGCCGAGCGCCCGCGCCAGCCGCAGCGTGCGATGCGCCAGCGCCGCGTAGTCGAGCGCGGTGCGGCCGTGCTCGACCACCGCGGGCATCTGCGGCAGCCGGCGTGCCGTGCGCACGAGCAGATGGGCAAGGTTCATCGCGGCGGAAGTCTATGTCACGACGGACGCTGCTAGAATCGCCGCCGCGCTCGGGTGGTTAGCTCAGCGGTAGAGCACTGCCTTCACACGGCAGGGGTCACAGG
>CAZIJU010000172.1:0-4723 GCA_964539745.1 uncultured Burkholderiaceae bacterium
CGTTCATGATGTCGTAGATCATCGCGTGCACGTCCTTGTGCTCCAGCGGCGGCAGGTTGATGCGGCGTACGTCGCCGTGCACGCGGATCATCGGCGGCAGGCCCGCGGACAGATGCAGGTCGGACGCCTTGTTTTTGACGGAAAATGCGAGCAGTTCGGAGATGTCCATCGGCGGTGTTTCGTAGAGGATCGTTCGGACCGGCGCACCCGCTCGGCGCCATGCGCACCGGATAGAGCCACTGCACTCGGCGGAGCCACCCGCATTGTCCGGCGCTTCTCCGCCGCCCGAAACATCGGAAAAGACAAGCGTCCGGAGGGAAATTCGAGACCATTATGTCCAGTTTGGACGAACCGCTGCAAGCCGCGCTCGCCCGCGTGAACGAACGGATTAGCGCCGCGGCGCGCGCCGCCGGTCGCGACCCGGGCAAGATCGCGCTGCTGGCGGTCAGCAAGGCCTTCCCGGCCGAAGCGGTGATCGCTGCCGCGCGCGCGGGCCAGCGCCGGTTCGGCGAGAGCTACGTGCAGGAAGCCGTCGGCAAGATCGCGCAAGTGCGCGCGATGGCGCCCGATCTCGGGCTCGAGTGGCACTTCATCGGCCCGATCCAGAGCAACAAGACACGTGCGATCGCCGAGCGTTTCGACTGGGTCCATTCGGTCGAGCGCCTGAAGATCGCGCAGCGGCTGTCGGAGCAGCGTCCGCCCGATTTGCCGCCGTTGGCCGTGCTCATCCAGGTCAACGTCAGCGGCGAGGCGAGCAAGCGCGGTGTTGCGCCGGCCGAAGCATCCGATCTGGCGCACGCCGTAGCACGGCTGCCGCGGCTGCGGTTGCGCGGGCTGATGGCGATCCCCGAGCCCGTGCAGGATCCGGCGCGCCAGCGCGCGCCGTTCGCCCGGCTGCGCGAACTTCTGCAACGGCTGCAGCGCGAAGGGCTCGCCGTCGATACGCTGTCGATGGGCATGTCGGCCGATCTGGAGGCCGCGATCGCCGAAGGGGCGACGATCGTGCGGGTCGGCACGGCAATTTTCGGGGAGCGAGCATGAACGACGACGTCGGGCGATCGGACGCAGCGGCAGAACTCGACGAGATCGACCGCATCCACGACGACTTCCCCGCGGAGGCCGCCGATCGGCTGCGCCGGCTCGACGCGGCGGGATTGGCGGCCGGGCGTCTCGGCGCGTTCGCCTTCCTGCTGAACCACGTGCTCGGCGAGAAACTCGGCGCCTGGCCCGAGGCCGCTGAGCGTACGACCGCGCTGGCGGCGAGCGCAGACGTGCCGTTGCCCGTGCTGCGGCACTGGGCGGCGGCCGCGCTGCTCGCCGAAGACGCGGACCTGGCCGCGCGTGCACAGTCGCGACTGGCCGCCAGCGCGCGGGTCGATGCCTCGATCGCCGCCGCGCTGGCGCGCGTCGGCGCGTTGAACTTCGCCGTCGACGCCGAGCGCGACGCCGGCGCCTTCGTCGCGCTCGCCCGGGCGGCGCTCGACTTCCCGCCGAGCGCGCTGGACTCGGGCTTCGCGGCGGCATTCAACAACGTCACCGTCGCGCTGCTGGAAAAGCTCGCCGGCCGCCCGCTCGACGAAGCGCAGCGCGACGCGTTGATGCTGGGTGCGGAGGCTGCGCGCGCGTTCTGGCTGCGCGCGGGCGGATGGATCGAGGACGAGCGCTCCGACTACCTGCGCGCGAAGGTCGCGCTGCGGCTGGGCGACGCGCAGGCCGCCGCCGCGGCGGCCGAACGCGGGCTTGCCGTCGTCGCAGCCAACGGCGGCGATCCGGTCGAACGCGCGTTCCTGCTGCAGCCGCTTGCCGCGGCGCTCGCATCGCTGGGCAACCGCGAGGGCGCGGCGAAGCTGCAGTCCGAAGCGGCTGCGCTTGCAGCCACCTTCGATGCAGGTCTGCGGCGGCTGATCGAGCAGGATGCGGCTGAACTCTTCGCACGGGAGCACCGATGAACGAGAACGCGCGCATCGCTTTTATCGGCGGCGGCAACATGGCGTCGGCGCTGATCGGGGGCCTGATTCGCACCGGGTACCCGCCGCAGGGTCTGCTGGCCGTCGAGATCGACGCCGCACGGCGCGCGTCGCTCGCGCGCGACTTCGGCATCGCGGTCGCGCCGGCGCCGGATGCGCAGCTCGCGCGGTTTGACGTACTCGTGCTCGCGGTCAAGCCGCAGCAGATGCAGGAAGTCTGCAGCGCACTGCGCCCCTTCGTCGGCGAGCAGCTCGTTCTGTCGATCGCCGCGGGTATCCGGATCGCCCATCTCACCCGCTGGCTGGGAACCGGACGCATCGTGCGTTCGATGCCGAATACGCCGGCGCTGATCGGCCGCGGCATCTCGGGACTCGTCGCGGCCACTTCGGTGACGCCCGCGCAGCGTGAGCTTGCGGCTCAGATCCTGCAGGCCGTCGGAACGGTCGTCTGGTTCGACGACGAGTCGCAGCTCGACGCGGTGACCGCGATCTCGGGCAGCGGTCCGGCCTACGTGTTCTATTTCATCGAGGCGCTGATCCAGGCCGGCCGCGACATGGGGCTGACCGATGAGCAGTCGCGCCGGCTCGCGATCGAGACGCTGGTCGGCGCATCGCACCTTGCGGCCGAGTCGGGCGAATCGCCCGAGACCTTGCGCGCGCGCGTCACGTCGAAGGGCGGAACGACGGCGGCGGCGATCGGCTCGATGGACGCCGATCAGATCAAGGCGAAGATCGTCGCTGCCGTGCGCGCCGCGCAACGCCGCGCGGCCGAAATGGGCGACGAATTCGGCAAGTGACGACGGTTCGAATCGCGCATCGCGGGGCGCGGGCGGCGGTTTGCTTCCGGTACCTGGACCGGACCCGCGAACGGCGTTCGGCCTTCTTCGAATGCGGCCCGTGCGTCGTGCGGACCGACATCGGCGCCGCGGGCCGTCGGTGCGATCCTCGATCCGCAAAGGCGTTCACCTGAGCGCGTAGTCGAGCACCACACCGGCGAAGACGGCGAAGCCGACCCATTGGTTGTGCCGGAACGCGCGAAAGCAGTCGGCGCGTGCGCGGCTGCGGATCAGCAGGTAGTGATAGACGACACAGGCGAGCGCGGCCGCCCAGCCGAGGTAAAACGGCCAGCGCGCGTGGATCGCCGCGCCCACCACCAGCAGCAGCGACAGGTGAACGCCATAGCAGAACATCACCGCGGCGACGTCGGCGCGGCCGAACAGGATCGCCGAAGACCGCACGCCGATCCGGATGTCGTCGTCGCGGTCGACCATCGCGTACTCGGTGTCGTATGCGACGACCCAGAACAGGTTCGCGGCGAACAGCCACCAGCCGATCGCAGGCACCTCGCCGAGCGCGGCCGCGAACGCCATCGGGATGCCGAACGAGAACGCGATCGCCAGCCAAGCCTGCGGCAGGGGAAAGAACCGCTTGAAGAACGGGTAGGTACCGGCCACGACCACGCCGACGACGGCGAGCCAGAACGTCAGCGCGTTCAACGGGACGAGCAGCAGCGCGGCGAGCGCGAGCAGCACCACCGCGACGGCGATCGCCTCCGGCGGCGACAACGCTCCACTGGCGACGACGCGGTCCGCCGTGCGCTTGACGTGGCCGTCGAAGTCGCGGTCGACGACGTCGTTGATCGCGCAGCCCGCCGAGCGCGTCAGGAAGGTCCCGAGCACGAAGATGCCGAGCAGCCACGCGGGCGGCCCGCCCGCGGTGGCGATCCACAGCGCCGTCAGCGTCGGCCAAAGCAGCAGCAGCGTGCCCACCGGCCTGTCGATACGGATCAGGCGGCCGTAGAGGGTCAGGCGGTCGGCGATTGACATGGCGCAGGACAACGGCGAGACGCGCGCCCGGGGCCTTGCGCATCCGCGCCAGCAAAGTATCGTAGCAACCCTGTCACGGTCCACCGGAACAATAAACGGACCGTCCTACCGAGGAGACTCCGATGCTACGCAAGATCCTTCCAGCGGCGCTGGTTGCCGCCTGCGCCGCCGGCCTGAGCCCGTCTGCCATCGCACAGACCGAAATCCAGTGGTGGCACTCGATGGGCGGTGCGCTTGGCGAGGCGCTGAACGAACTGGCCACCAAGTTCAATGAGAGCCAGAAGGAGTACAAGGTCGTCCCGTCGTACAAGGGCTCGTATCCCGAGTCGATGACCGCGGCGATCGCCGCGTTCCGCGCCGGGCAGGCGCCGCACATCCTGCAGGTGTTCGAAGTGGGCACCGCAACGATGATGGCGGCCAAAGGCGCGGTCAAACCCGTGTATCAGTTGATGAAGGAACAGGGCGAGCCGTTCGATCCGAAGGCCTATCTGCCGACCGTCACCGGCTACTACTCGGACGTGCAGGGCAACATGCTGTCGCTGCCGTTCAACAGCTCGACTGCGCTGCTGTACATCGACCGCAACAAGTTCAGGGCGGCGAAGATTCCGCCGGTGCCGCCCAAGACGTGGAAGGAGCTGATCGCCGTGGCCGAGAAGCTCAAAGCGGCCGGTCAGGACTGCGTCTACACGTCGGGCTGGCCGTCGTGGGTGCACATCGAGAACTTCAGCGCCTGGCATAACCTGCCGATCGGCACGAAGCAAAACGGCATGGGCGGTCTCGACGCGGTGTTCACGTTCAACTCGCCGACGCACGTCAAGCACATCCAGATGCTCGCCGACATGGCCAAGCGGGGCCTGTTCACCTATGCCGGCCGTACCAACCAGGCCGACGCCAAGTTCCAGAGCGGCGAGTGCGCGATGGCCACGATCA
>CAZIJU010000173.1:0-4663 GCA_964539745.1 uncultured Burkholderiaceae bacterium
GATCTGCTCGCGGATCTCGTTCATGCCGGCGATCTGGTTGTACACCGCGCGCTGCCCGCGCTCGGCGGCTTCCAGCGAGGTGCGTGCCACCTTGGCCGACTCGCCGGCGTTGCGCGAGACGTCGGTGATCTGTGCGGCCATCTGCAGCACCTTCTCGCCGGTCTCCTTAATCTCGCGCGACTGCGCCTCGGACGCGGTCAGCAGCCTCGTGGCGATGTCGCGCGCCTGCGTCGATGCGGTGTTGACCTGCTCGGCGGTCGAGTTGATGCGGCCGACCAGCGCGCGCAGCTCCTCGACCGTGTAGTTGACCGAGTCGGCGATCGCGCCCGTGATGTCCTCGGTCACGGTCGCCTGCACCGTCAGGTTGCCGTCGGCGACCTCCTGCAGCTCGTTCATCAGCCGCAAAATGGCCGCCTGGTTCTGCTCGTTGGCGCGCTTGGCTTCCTCTTCGAGCCGCTGCGCCTCGGCCCGCTGCGCCTCGGCCTCGGCGGCGCGTTTGCGCGAGTCTTCGAGCAGCACCTTGGCGATCGCGGCCGCGCACAGCAGGCCGAATAGACCCGCCAGCGCGATGACCCAGAAGTTGACCACGCGGATGCGCTGCTCCTTCTGATAGACGCGCTGCAGCTCGGTGACCTGCGTGCGCAGCGTTTCGGAGTCGCGTAGGATCGCCAGTTCCGCGTCCTTCGCCTGCACGATCGCCTGCAGATTGCCGAGCGCGCTGGCGATCGATCCCTGGAATTCCGCGTAGATCTTGCCGAGCTCCTGCAGCCGCGCACGCGTCTCGTTGTCGGTCGCGGGCGCAATGCGCAGCGTGTCATTGCCGGCCAGCAGCGCCTGCGTCAGGTCGCGGAACAGGTTGATGTCGCGGCCGAGCAGCAGCGCGACCTCGGCGTTGGCGGTCTCGCCGGCGACCAGCGAGTTGGCGCTTTTGCCGAGCCGCTGCGTCAGCATCACGAGCTGTCCGGCGGCGGCGATCTCGCGCGCGGAGGCGCCCTGCTGCAGCTTCAGCGCGGAAATCTCTTCGGTCAACTGCAGCAGCCGCGGGCTGGCGTCATTGATGCGTTTGATCACGTCGCCGAAGGAGGTGAGCGTCTTCTCCTGCGCGATGATCATCGACGCGGCGGCCTCCGACGCCTTCCAGCGTTCGATGACGCTCGCCAGCATCGGCTGGATCTCGGCCGAAGACGCCGACACGCGCGCATCGCCGTTTTCCAGCGCCGCGAGGTTCGCGGAGATGCGGTCGCGGCTATCCTTCAACTCCGCGAACGCGGTGCGGTTGCCCTGCACCGCGTTCGGCGCCGCCTTGGCCAGCCGCTGCGTGTGCATCAGCGTGTCGCCGGTGATCTCGATCTGCGCCGCGCCGTTGGCCGCGAGCCGCAGGTCGATCAGCAGCACGACCAGCACGATCAGCGCCGACAGGACGGTCAGGATCGTCAGCACCTGCACCTGGGTCGCGACCGGCTTGTCGCCGATCAGCGGCAGGCGTGCCGCGACCAGCCGCTCGAGCAGCCGCGTCGTGAAGTTGGCGCTCGGCGCGTCGAGCGGGTCGTCGCGCTCGATGCGCTGCGTCGCCGGCGCGGCCTTGCGACCCTTGCGCGGTGGCGCGGGCGGCGCGTCGATCGGTGCGAATTCGGTGTAGCGGAAGGGCTCGCCCGCTGCCTCCGTTACGGTTTCCTTGGCGCCGGGTTTCTTCATCGTCGCTCCGAAGTCCAATGCCATGCCTTCCTCCGCACTGCCGCCTGTCGGCGATTCTTCTGAGCGCCGGCGGCACATGCCGCGGGCGCCGTCGCCTTCAGATGCCGATCGATGCAAATGCCTCAGTCGCCACCAGGCGACCGAGGTCGAGCTCCGTCAATACCGTTCCGTTCAGATCGCGAAAGCGTCCCGCTTCCCACGGCGGCGCGCCGTCGCCGGCGCGTCCGACCTCCTCGAGATCCTTCAGATTGCGCAGACCGAACGCGCGTGTCACGAGGATCGCCGCGTTGACCTTCAGACTCTCGCCGAGCACCAGCATCTGGCTTGCCTGGTCGGGCGCCAGCGGCGACCGCCCCGCCAGCTGCATCAGGTCGACGACGCCGACGAGACGTCCGCGCACGTTCGCGAGTCCGCGATACCAGGGTTTGGTCCAGGGCACCGGAGCGATGTCGGGCACCCCGACGATCTCGCCGGCCTGCTCCATCGCCAGCAGGTAGTTCTCGGCTCCGATCCGCACCGCGAGCCGCATCGGCTCCGCCGGCGTCTGCGGCGCCGCCTTCAGGCGCTCGGCGAGCTGCGTCGAGAAGTCGCGCAGCTTGACGAGGTGTTTGCCGGCTTCCATCGCGGTGCGTTTCGTCGATCAGCCGAGCGCGGCGATCTTTTCAAGCAGCTCGTCGGCCTTGATCGGCTTGGTGACGTAATCGCGCGCACCCTGCCGCAGGCCCCAGATGCGGTCGGTCTGCAAGTTCTTGCTCGTGCACATGATGATCGGGATGTTCTGCGTGGCCGGGTCGCGCGAAAGCTGGCGCGTGAGCTGAAAGCCGTTCTGCCCGGGCATCACGACATCCATCAGAATCAAATCGGGCTGGCTCGCCTGCAGCTTGAGCACAGCCTCCTCCGCGCTTTCGGCGGCCGACACCGTGAAACCGTTTTTCGTCAGCAGTTCGGTCAGGAAATAGCGTTCGGTGGGCGAATCGTCGACGACGAGAACCTTCTTGATCGGCATGTCGGATACCTCCTCGCAGCGGCAGGCGTCGTTGCTCGAACTCAGTTGATCGAATACTGGCGGACGGCCGACAGCAGGCTGTCCTTGGTGAACGGTTTGGTCAGGTACTCGCTGGAACCGACCATGCGGCCGCGCGCGCGGTCGAACAACCCGTCCTTGGACGAAAGCATCACGACCGGGGTCTTGCTGAAGCGCGGGCTGCGCTTGATCAGCGCGCACGTCTGATACCCGTCCAGGCGCGGCATCAGGATGTCGCAGAAGATGATGTTCGGCTGGTGGTCGTTGATCTTGGCGAGTGCCTCGAAACCGTCCTGCGCCAGGATCACCTGGCAGCCCGCCTGCGTGAGGAAAATCTCCGCGCTGCGCCGGATGGTGTTCGAGTCGTCGATCACCATGACCTTCTTGCCGCGGATGTCCGCGAATTCCTGAGCCGCCATGTTTCGAAACCACCTCCACTCGGGTCGCGCCGTCGTCGGTCGGGCGCGCGCCGGCCGCTCGTCCACGACCGGTCCCGCGCGGCTCGCGGCGGGCCGCCGCCGCACCCGCGATCAGATCTCGACCATCTCGAAATCTTCCTTGCGCGCGCCGCATTCCGGGCAGGTCCAGTTGGGCGGGATGTCCTCCCAGCGGGTCCCGGGTGCGATGCCCTCATCGGGCAGGCCGGCGGCCTCGTCGTAGATCCAGCCGCAAATGAGGCACATCCATGTCCGCGTCTGAACCTTAGTCGTCATTGCGCCTGGAGACTTGAGCGTTTCCGATAACATACTGAGCGGCGCGCATCATAACTTGTGCCTTCAAAAGAAGGCGTTTTCCGCCGGTAATACCGGCTTCATGTGATCGCGCTTCGATCCCCGCAGCGCGACCGGCGCGACCCACGCGATACGCATGTCCACCTCCGCCCCGCCCACCGTTCTCGCCTTTGCGATGTCGGACCCCACCGGCGCCGGCGGCGTGCTCGCCGACTCGCTCGCGTGCGCAGCGATGGGCTGCCATGCGGCGTGCGCGATCACCGGCGTGGTCGTGCAGGACAGCCGGCGCATCGAGGACGTGCTGGTCGTTGACGACGAATGGGTCGACGATCAGGCGCGCGCGGTGCTGCAGGACATGCCGGTCGCCGCGTTCAAGGTCGGCGCGGTCGGCAGTGCGGACAACGCGCAGGCGATCGCCGAGATCCTCGCCGACTATCCGGACCTGCCGGTCGTGCTCGACCCTTTTCTTTCCGACGCCGGCGAGCGGGCAGGATTCGACCCGGACCTGATCGGCGCGATGCGCGAGCTGCTGCTGCCGCAGACGACGGTGCTGACCGTGAACCTGGCGCAGGCGCGCCGGCTGATCGCGGTGGCCGACGACGACGACGCGGCCGAGGAGTTCGCCGCGGCCGAATGCGCGAAGAAGCTGCTCGAATGGGGCGCCGAATACGTGCTGATCACCGGCGCCGAGTCGACCAGCGACCTGATCGTCAACCGACTCTTCGGCGACGACGGCAGCGTGCAGAACGAGAGCGTCGAGCGCGTCGACCTGCCGTTTCGCGGCGCCGGCGACACGCTGTCGGCGGCGCTCGCCGCATTGCTCGCGCAGGGCATCGACGTCGGCGACGCGGTGCGCGAAGCGAACGAGTTCCTCGAGCGGGCGCTGGCCGGCGGCTTCCGGCTCGGCATGGGCGACGCGGTGCCCGATCGCCTGTTCTGGGCCAACGACGATGTGCCGGAGCCGGACGAAGATGACGAGCGTTGAGGCGCCGCGCGGGGTGTACCTGCTGACGCCCGACTGGGACGACACGCCGCGTCTGCTCGCGGCGACCGACGCCGCGCTCGCTGCCGGGGTGCGCTGGCTGCAGTACCGCAACAAGCGCGCCGACGCCGCGACGCGCCGCGCGCAGGCGCTCGCGCTGCGCGAGCTGACGCTCGCGCACGGCGCGAAGCTCGTCGTCAACGACGACGTCGATCTGGCGATCGTGGCGCA
>CAZIJU010000174.1:0-4658 GCA_964539745.1 uncultured Burkholderiaceae bacterium
GGCGGGCGCGACCGCGCGCGCGGCGGCCAGATCGGCGCGGCAGCGGTCGATCAGGGCAGCGGCGATCGGCTCACGCGCGGCAAATTCGAACGGATCCTCGTACGCATGCAACACGCGATACAACGCGCGCGGATGGATTAGAACGTCCGATTCGGTCTCGCCGTAGGCGTTGTAGTTCAGCGCCTCGCCGAGCGCGCGCAGCGTGGCAGTGCGCGCGTCGTCCAGGCCGAGCGCGGCCGCAAGTTCGAGCGCGGGCGCGCGCAGGTTGTCGCCGAAGGCGGCCACGACAGCCCAGCGGCGAAAGCGCCCGCCGAGATGGCGGTCGACGAGGATGCTCGTGCACACCGTCGGCGCGCAATCGACGTGCAGCTCGAGCCGCGGATGCGCCGGTATGTGGCCCGCGTAGTGATGGTCGAACCAGCGCACGCGGGCGCCTTCGGCAAGCACCCGCTCGAGTGCGGCGCGGTTGCGGTCGAGCGCGATGTCGAGCACGGTGATCGCGCAGTCCGGGCCCGCATGCACGCGCGCCAGCAGCTCGATGTCGCGCTTCAGCCCCGTCACCAGCTCGGCGTCCGCGGGCTCGGCGAGCCGCAACTGATGCAGCGCGCACAGGCCGTCGGCGTCGCCATTGAACACGTCGATATGGCGCATCGGCTTATCGTTCCGGGACAACACCGGTAGCATGCTGCAAAGCCGCCGCAAATGGCTGCCGCAGGTCAAGCGGGCGCGACCGCTGACGGCGATCAAGGCGGCCGGCGGCAAGCAGTGCGATGGTGAGCTGGTTGGAATCTCGAACGCAACGAAGGAGCCCAGATGGCCAAGCGGATCCCGCAAGTGGACCCCCCAGACCCCGAGCGCAGGACATCGCCGATCATCGACGAAGACGACGAGGACGCCTTCGACCTCGACCAGGGCCCCGGCGTGTGCTACTTCAACGACGTGCCGTACCAGATCGGCTCGTTCGTGCTGTGCGGCAACGAACTGCTCAAGTGTGAAGGCGGCGGCGTGTGGGTGCGGCGCGGCGAGGTGCGCACGGATGAACTGAAGCGCGGCTGAGGGTTGGCGGGGTGCCGGATTTGGGTGCGACGCAGGCCCTCCTGCCGTTCGGGCTCTAACACACGTACGGCCCACGGCGCGGACATCCGGTCGGCCGCTTCGCTCTGCGGCTTGCCGCGGCACGCGGCGCATCCGTGCTTTCGTCAGGCGCGCCCGGTGCACTCGATCTGCACATGGCGGTCGCGCCGCTCGACGGTGAAGCGCACCGGAAGAAAGCGTTCGGCGAGCCAGATCGCCGTGGTCGTGTGCTGGCTCGCTTCGGCGGTCGTGAAAGACGCGCTGCCGCCCGCTGCGCACGCGAGCGCCAGATAGACGATCAACTGGTCTGCCGCGTGCACGTCGAGCGCGACATCGAGCGCCAGATCGCGGGCGAGCTCCGCGGCGGCCGACTCGCCCAGCGCCTCCGCACGAACACCGCGTTCGGCCACGCGCCCGGCGCCGAGCGCGGTCGTGCCCTGATCGGCCGCGAGCACGATCGCGCCGCCGGGGCCGAAGCTCGCGGCCTGCGCATCGAGGATGATTTCGACCGGAAGGCCCGCCAGTTGCGACAACGCCGCATCGCGCATGCGCAGCGCGACGTGCTCAGGCAGCTTCGCGGTATGCACGAACACGCGGATCGTGCGCAGCGCACCGGCGGCGAGCCGTCCGGGCGAGCGAACCGGCGCCGGGCGCACCGCCAGTTCGATCTCGCCCCCGCCGCGCGGGTAGTAGCCGCGCCGCAGGCACGCGATGCGCGCATCGACACCGCAGCGCGCCGCGAGCGGCAGCAGCACGTAGCGCAGGTAGTCGAGCGGCGGCGCGCCGCGCACGTCGGTGCCGCCGACGAGCCGCACGGTCGACGGTCGCTGCGCGTGCACGAGCACGGGCAGCAGCGCCTGCGCGAGCAGCGTGACGCTGCCGGCGGTGCCGACGTCGAAGCGATATTCGCCGCCTTGGATCGGCCGCGGCCGGAACGTCACCTCGGTCGCGCCGAGCGCAAGCCCCTCGATGTCGCCGTCGGCGAGCGCGGCCACCGCGCGCAACGCCGTCAGGTGTTGCGCGGCGAGCCCCGGCTTCGGCCGCCGGGCGCGGATGCGCGTCAACCGGATCGGAATACCGGTGACCGCCGCGAGCGCGATCGCCATGCGTGCGATCTGCCCGCCGCCTTCGCCGGTGTCGCCGGGGATTTCGAGCATCAGGTCCTTCCCGATTGATCGAGCATTACGAATCTTCGTGGCACCTGCCACCTGGCCGACATTCGTTGCCGACACGCCTCGTCATTCCGCGCCGCACCGCTCGTCATTCCACGCCGCACCGCTCGTCATTCCGAGCCCCACCCCTTGTCATTCCGAGCCGCAGGCGAGGAATCTCCGCCGCTCGCAATGCCGAGATCCCTCGCGTTCGCTCGGGATGACAAGCCGGCGTCATTTCACCCCAGCCTGGCTTCGTCATTCCGAGCCGCAACGCCGACCTTGTCATTCCGAGCCGCAGGCGAGGAATCTCGCCGTCCGCATGGCCGAGACCCCTCCCCCGGCCCAGGGCCGGGGGTCGGGATGACAAAACCGGCGGTCGCAACGGCGAAGTGGACATGCGCGGCGGCGTCAAGCGGTTGGGTAACGCTCAATGGTCCGACAGGCGCAGTCGAACCTCGGAGGCACGGAGAACGCGAAGGAAGCGCAACGCCTTGCGCGATAACGCCGGATCACCCGCAGGGGCGACAGGCCACCGACCGGCAAGGCGTTGATTCCTCGCCGCAGTCCGTGCCTCTGTGTCTGTGGGGTGACGCATCCGGTTCTGCACAAAGGAGTCACCCGCGCCAAGCCGCCTGCAGCTCGGCCTGCAGTTCCGCCGCGCGATCCTCGTAGCGCGGCGAGAAGTGAAACGGCACGACGGCCTTCGCGCCGAGCCGGCGCGCGATCGTTCCGGCCTGTTTTGCGGTCAGATGGTTCTTGCGCGCAGCGTGTTCGGCTTCGCTGTCGAGAAACACGCTTTCTATGAACAGCAGGTCCACCCCCGCGAGCAGTTCGTCGAGCGCACGCAGGTTCGCTTCGGTGTAGCGGATGTCGGTCACGTAGCCGACGCGCCGGCCCGGCACGAACTCGAGCGCGCCGCGCAGCTCGCCGAGCCGCCGCGTGACGACGTGCTCACCGCCGCGGTCGCGCCAGCGCACCTCGATCGGCGTTTCATCCGGCGCACCGGCGCGTGCGGCGCGCTTGAGCGCGTGCAGCCAGTGCCCGGTCGGCAATCCCATCTCGGCGAGTCGGTTCTTCCACACGTTGACGTGTATGGCTTCCTCCAGCGCAAAGGCCAGGCATGGGACGTCGTGGTCGAGGAAGCGCGCGCGTACTCGGAACGTCTCCTCGGCGAGCAGCACGTCGTCGCCGCGTATCCACGCCTCGCCCTCGACGCGCGCGAAACGATCGCGGCTGCAGAAGCTCGCGCGGCGCGCCAGCCCGTCGGGCGCAATCTCCACGGCCTCGATCGTCAGCGCGACGTCGTAGCGGTGCACGACGTTCCAGGTGTACGCGGCGAGCTTGTGCCCGACCTGCGCGATGAAGCCCGGCGGGCCGTACAGCGTCGCGCGCTCCTTGCGGCCGAGCACGACGCGCAACCAGCGGTCGAACCCGACGAAGTGGTCGATATGCGTATGCGTGACGAAGGTGTGCGAGATACGCAGCAGCTTGCGCGGGGGAAGCGCGGCGACGTCGCCCAGATCGAACAGCAGCGCGCGGCGTTCCTCGCGAAAGTCCACGTACAGCCCCGGATCGCCGAAGGCATCGTTGACCGGAGCGGGTTCGAACAGCGGGCGCATGGCGTACGGCGGCGCATCGCAACGATTGCACTTTACCCGCCGCCCGCGGCATCGTGCTTCCGCGCGACGCGCCCCGCGCCGTACCGCTGCGCCGGCGATCGGATGCAACGCCGCGAAGAGCGCCGTCGAACTGCCGGGGCACGGAGAACGGGTACCAGCGAGCGGCGCGTTACGAGTCCGCCTGACACGTGGCAACGGACCGCGATTCGCCGCCCTCGTCCCTCGCGATCCCGAGCCAAAGGCGAGGCATCGCCGCCGCTTGCAGCGCCGAGATCCCTCGCGCAGCTCGGGATGACGGAATCGACGCGCACCGGCACCAAAGACCTGCTGTGTCGCGCTGTCACCTTACGATCGAGCATTACAAATCTACGCGACACGACCGACCGCCCAGCGCCTGCATCGGTCACCTTTCGTCATTCCGAGCCGCAGCGCCGCCCTTTTCATTCCGAGCCGCAGCGCCGCCCTTTTCATTCCGAGCCGCAACGCCACCCTTGTCATTCCGAGCCGCAGGCGAGGAATCTCCACCGCTCGCAATGCCGAGATCCCTCGCGTTCGCTCGGGATGACAAGCCAGCGTCATTTCCCCCCGGCCTGGCTTCGTCATTGCGAGCCGCAACGCCGCCCTTGTCATTCCGAGCCCCAATGCCGCCCTTGTCATTCCGAGCCGCAGGCGAGGAATCTCCGCCGCTCGCAATGCCGAGATCCCTCGCGTTGCTCGGGATGACAAACCAGCGTCATTCCCCCAGCCTCGCTTCGCCATTCCGAGCCGCAACGCCGCTCTTGTCATTCCGAGCCGCAGGCGAGGAATCTCC
>CAZIJU010000175.1:0-4500 GCA_964539745.1 uncultured Burkholderiaceae bacterium
GTGGTCCTCGACCTCGTTGCGGTTGCAGCCGGTCTCGCACGGCGCCGGGCAGACGCGGCCCATGATCGAAGGGAACGGGTTGGCTTCCGTCAGCCGGCGCCACGCGTACTCCTGCCACGTCATCGTCGGCTTGCCGTCGGGGCCGACGGGCGGCTTCTCCATGCCGCGCACGATGTTCAGATAGCCGCGGATGTCCTCGCCCGCCGGACAACTGCCCTGGCAAGGCGCCGTCGACTGGATGTAGGTCGGGCACTTGTGCGAGTGATCCGCGTCGAAGATCTTTTGGTGCAGATCCTTCCACTTGTGTTCGCCGTCCTTGAAGCGGCGGAACGTCAGCGGCCTGACTTCGGTATCAGCGGGTGTCGACATCGTGTCTCCGATGCGGTGGATGCCAGGTGAGATTCAATGCGGGGCGGCGTTCAGCCGGATCGCCGTGCTGACGAGCTGATGAACGCCGCCGACCATGCTCATCTTGAAACCGTAGTACGGCAGCACCTTGGTGAACTGCGCCTTGCAGATCGCGCAGATCGTCGCCATGAAGTTCACGCCGTGGTCGTCGGCGACCGCACGCAGCGCTTCCATGCGCGGCAGCGCGCCCTTGACGCGCAGGTCGAGCAGCTCGTCGGTCAGCAGGCCCCCGCCGCCGCCGCAGCAAAACGTCTTTTCGCGCGTGGTGTCGGGCGCCATCTCGACGTACCTGTTGGCGACCGCGCGGATGATCGCGCGCGGGATCTCGAACTGGCCGCCCGGCGTGTCGCCCATCCGCGAAGCGCGCGCGACGTTGCACGAGTCGTGGAACGTGATCACGCGGTGGTCGTTCGCTTCCTTGTCGAACTTCAGCGCGCCGCGCTGGATCAGGTCCCAGGTGAATTCGCAGATGTGCATCGGCTGGCGCACGTTCGGATCGAGCTGGCTCTGCAACTGGATCGCGAACGGATCTCGGCCTCCGGCGCCGATGCCGACCAGCGTGTTCCAGAACGAGTACGCGACGCGCCACGCGTGGCCGCACTCGCCGACGACGATGCGCTTGACGCCGAGTTCGAGCGCCGCCTCGCGGATGCGCAGCGCGATCGTGCGCAGTTGCTCGTAGTTGCCGATAAACAGACCGAAGTTGCCCGCCTCCGACGCCTTCGACGACAGCGTCCAGCGGATACCGGCGGCGTGAAAGACCTTCGCGTAACCGATCAGGCTGTCGACGTGCGGCTCGGCGAAGAAGTCCGCCGACGGCGTCACCAGCAGCACCTCCGCGTCTTTCTCGTCGAGCGGGAAGCGCACGTCCGCGCCGGTGTCTTCCTTGACGTCTTCTTCGAGCCCGCTCAGCGTGTCGGCCAGCGCAGGGCCCGGCAAGCCGAGGTTGTTGCCGACCTTGTGGACCTTACCGATGATCTCGTTCGTGTACTTCTGCCCGTAGCCGACGACGTCAAGGATCTCTTTCGCCGCCATCGTCACTTCAGCGGTGTCGATGCCGTACGGGCAGAACACCGAGCAGCGCCGGCATTCCGAGCACTGGTTGAAGTACGTGTACCACTCGTCGAGCACGTCCTTCGTCAGGTCGCGCGCGCCGACGAGTTTCGGGAAGAGCTTGCCCGGCAGCGTGAAGTAGCGCCGGTAGACGCTGCGCATCAGCTCCTGCCGCGCGACCGGCATGTTCTTCGGATCCTGCGTGCCGATGAAGTAATGGCACTTGTCCGCGCACGCGCCGCAGTGCACGCACGAATCCATGAACACCTTCAGCGATCGGTACTTGCCGAGCAGCGTGCCCATGTGCTCGATCGCGCGGCTCTCCCACCCTTCCACGAGTTGCCCCGGGAAGCCGATCGCCTGCTGCATCTTCTCGTTGGCGACGTACGGCCGCGACTTCTCCATCGCGCCGGGCACGAGCGGCGGCGGCGTCGGGAATTCGCGCAGCGGCGGCGCGGTGACTTCGGCGGCCATCTAGCGGCGCTCCAGTTGCGCCGCCCACGGCGCCAGGTGCCGCGCTTCACGCGGGTTGTCGGCCTGGTTGCGCGACGGCGAGAAGAACACGCCGGGCGCGTGCAGCAGCTTGGAGAACGGGAACACGAGCATCAGCGCCGCCACCAGCGCGAGGTGCACGTACAGCGCACCGTCGGCCGGCAGCGGCTGCCAGTCGAAGTACATCAGGCCGAGGAAAAACTTCTTGACCGCGACGACGTCGGTCGGCGCCACGTACTTCATCGCCAGCCCCGAGGCCGCGATCGCGATGAGCAGCACCAGCATCAGGTAGTCCGACGGCGTGGAGATGTAGCGGATGCGCTCCACCGCGATGCGGCGCACGAGCAGCCCGGCCAGTCCGATCAGCATGCCGAAGCCGGCCAGGATGCCGAACGGCTGCACCAGCACCACCCAGAACCAGACCGGCTCCGTGAAGTAGCGCAGATGGCGCGCCAGCACCAGCGCGAGCGATGCGTGGAACACCCAGCCGAACAGCCACGTCCACAGGCTGCCCTTGAACAGGCTTTCGAAGAGGACGACCTCGCGCAGCATCCGCAGTACGACACCGCCGCGCGTCACTGGTGCGGGCGTGGTCGGGATCTTCAGCGGCGCCGGCGTGCGCGCGTAGTCTGCGATGCGCAGCGCCAGCCCCGCCAGCAACACCACGGTCGCGGCGTAGAACAGCAGGGCGAACGCGATCGTCGCGGCGGACATGGCGGAAGGTGTGGGGCCGCCAAGGACGCAGCCCCCTCCGTCAAACGGTCACACGCAGCCGGTCGGCTTGGGCAGACCGGCGATCTTGCACGCCTGCTTGGCCGGGCCGTAGGGGAACAGTTCGTACAGGTACTGGCTGTTGCCCTTTTCCGGTCCGAGCGTCTTGCCGATCGCCTTGGTCAGCACGCGTACCGCCGGCGCGATCTGGTATTCCTCGTAGTACTTGCGCAGGAAGTTGACCACTTCCCAGTGGTTCTCGCTCATCTCGATGTTCTCGGCCTTGGCGATCGCGTTGGCCACCTCTTCGTTCCAGTCGCTGAGGTTGACGAGATAGCCCTCCTCGTCGGTTTCGTAAGTCTTGCCGTTGACTTCGATGGTCGGCATGGGATTCTCTCCTTCGCGAAAGTGATCCGGGCTGTCTACAGCCACGACTGGCAATTGGGGTGCTCGACGACCAGGTCGACGAAACCGTCGTAACCGACGGTCCGCACGCCTTCGATCACGCGATCGGCCACGCCGCGCGCCTGCAGGTCCGGCTCGAGGACGAACACCTTCAGTTTCGACATCGCCTCGCGCAGTTTCGGCTCGGCGGCGTTGCCCCGCGTGGCGGCGTATACGGCGTCCTCGATCAGCAGCAGCGCGCCGGAGCGCGCGAGCCGCAGCACGGTATCGAGCGAGGACTTTTCCAGCGGCGACTTATTCAGGATGTGCAGCATCGCTCGTCCCTAAAAACTCAGCACCACGTCCTGCTGCTCCATCAGCTCGCCGAGCGTTTTGGCGTCGACGACCTTGACGTCGGTGACGAGGTCCTCGGCGGTCAGCCCGCGCGCGGCGAGCGACTCGGCCTCGACGTACAGCTTGTCGATGTCGTAGTCCTCAAGCGCACGGTAGGTCGGCGAGAAGTTCTTGGTGGCGATCGCCTTCGTCTGCATGCCCTTCTTGAGCTGATAGACGCCATCGTCGATGAACGCCAGCGACACGTCCTGCTCGAAAGCCGCCGCGATCAAAACGACTTCGAGGCTTTCCAGCGCATAGATCGACCCGTACGGCGCCTTGCGGTTGACCAGCATGAATTTTTTCATCGCTAGTCTCCGAACGTGACCAGACGATCGGCCTTGATGCCCGAGTCGATCAATTGCCCGAGCCCCGAGATGCGGAAGCCGGGCGCGAGCGTGTCGGCGACCAGGCCGCGCCGCAGACCGGCGGCCACGCAGACGACCAGGTCGACCTTGTGCTCGGAGGCCAAGCTGCTCCAGCGCGCGACGATGTTGCGGTCGTCCTGCGGCGGCTCGGTGAACTTCGACGCGTTGTTGACGCCGTCGTGATAGAAGAACACCCGCTGCAGCTCGTGCCCCTTGGCGAGCGCGGCCATGCAGAAGAGGTAGGCAGAATCGCTCGCCTGGTGCTGATACGGCCCCTCGTTGACCAGTACTGCAATCTTCACGTTCGATCCCGGCGCGCCTCAGAAGCGGATATGCGTCGACGCGTTCAGATTGACGCGCGCACCGCGCCAGTCGTCGATCAGGTACTTCGTGAACGTCAGCCCGGTCTTCTCGAAAAAGCGCGGCCAGCCGATGCGCTCGATCCAGTCCGCCATGCGCTCCCACGGGCGCGCGTCTTCCTTGTACACGCGCAGGATGCGCTTGACGACCTCGCTCACCTCGGGCCAGCGCGGCGGGTTGTTCGGCAGGCCCGAGGCGACCATCTTCATGAAGGTCGGCTTGCCGCGCGCGTTGGAGTTCTTGCCGCCGACCCAGATCGCGAGTTTCGAATGTTCCGGGTCGTTGATCTGCATCGGCGGGCACGGCGGATAGCAGGCGCCGCAGCAGATGC
>CAZIJU010000176.1:0-4465 GCA_964539745.1 uncultured Burkholderiaceae bacterium
TCGCCGGCTTTGGCGATGATCAGGGGTTCGGCCATGTGTTCCTCGTTTCGGTGGCTTGCGCGCACCGCAGAGCGTAGCCGAAGCGACGGTGCGCAACACGGGCGCGCGCGGTACCGGTTGATAGAATTCGCGCCCCTTCGCATCGCCCCGGGCAATACAGGAACCGCCATGGCCGGCCACTCCAAATGGGCCAACATCCAGCACCGCAAGAACCGCCAGGACGCCAAGCGCGGCTCGCTGTGGACCAAGATCATCCGTGAGGTCACGGTCGCCGCCCGCGACGGCGGCGCCGATCCGGCGATGAACCCGCGGCTGCGGCTCGCCCTGGAAAAGGCGCGGCTTGCCAACGTGCCGAAGGACAAGCTCACCAACGCGATCGCGCGCGGCGCGGGCAAGCTCGAAGGGGCCAATTACGAGGAAGTCCGTTACGAGGGCTACGGCATCGGCGGCGCGGCGATCATGATCGATTGCGTGACCGACAACCGGACGCGCACGGTCGCCGAGGTCCGTCACGCCCTGTCCAAGCACGGCGGCAACCTGGGTACCGACGGCTCGGTCGCCTTCAATTTCAAGCACTGCGGCCAGTTCCTGTTCGCGCCCGGCACGTCCGAGGACAAGGTGATGGAGGCCGCGCTCGAAGCCGGTGCCGAGGACGTCGTCACCAACGAGGACGGGTCGATCGAGGTGATCTGCGCACCGGGCGACTTCGAGACCGTCAAGCAGGCGCTGGCCAAGGCGGGGCTCGCGCCCGAGGTTGCCGAGGTCACGATGAAGCCGCTCGTCGAAACCGTGCTCACCGGCGAAGAAGGCCAGAAGATGCAGCGGCTGCTCGACGCGCTCGACGATCTGGACGACGTGCAGGCCGTGTACACGACCGCGGCGATCGATTGAAGCGGCGCGATCCGAGACCCGAACAGACCGATTCACCTCACAGACACGGAGAACACCGAGAAGTGCAAGCTCACCGTAGGACCTTCCCGGTGCCCTCTGTGTCTCGGTGGTCAAAACACACTTTTCCCGAATGAAAATCCTCGTCATCGGCTCCGGCGGCCGCGAACACGCGCTGGCATGGAAGCTCGCGGCCTCGCCGCGCGTGCAGCGCGTTTTTGTGGCGCCGGGTAACGGCGGCACCGCGCGCGACCGGCGGATGGTCAACGTCGCGGTGAGCGGCAACGAGGCGCTGGCCGACTTCGTCGCGGCCGAAGGCATCGCGCTGACCGTCGTCGGACCCGAGGCCCCGTTGGCTGCGGGCGTGGTCGACGCGTTTCGCGCAAGGGGTCTGCGCATCTTCGGCCCGACCCGCGCGGCCGCGCGGCTCGAGAGCTCGAAGGACTTCGCCAAGGCGTTCATGAAGCGCCACGGCATCCCGACCGCCGACTACGAGACCTTCACCGATGCGGCGGCGGCGCACGCGTACGTCGAGCGCCGCGGCGCGCCGATCGTGATCAAGGCCGACGGGCTGGCCGCCGGCAAGGGCGTGGTCGTCGCCATGACGGCGGCCGAGGCGCACGCCGCGATCGACTCGATGCTGGTCGATCACCGGATGGGGCCAGCCGGAGCGCGCGTGGTGATCGAGGACTTCCTCGAGGGCGAGGAAGCGAGCTTCATCGTGATGAGCGACGGCCGCCACGCGCTGGCGCTCGCGACCAGCCAGGACCACAAGCGGCTGCGCGACGGCGACGAGGGCCCCAACACGGGCGGAATGGGCGCGTACTCGCCGGCGCCGGTCGTGACACCCGAACTGCATGCGCGCGTGCTGCGCGAGATCATCCAGCCGACGATCGACGGCATGGCGGCCGACGGTGTCGTCTACACGGGATTCCTGTACGCAGGGCTGATGATCGGCCGCGACGGCCGGCCACGCACGCTCGAGTTCAACTGCCGCATGGGCGACCCGGAAACGCAGCCGATCCTGATGCGGATGAAGTCCGATCTGCTCGGACTGTTCGAGCACGCGCTCGCCGGCACGCTCGACCGCGCGGAGGTCGAATGGGACCGGCGCACGGCCCTCGGCGTGGTGATCGCGGCGGCGGGCTATCCGGACGCGCCGCGCCAGGGCGATGCGGTCGAGCAACTGCCGGCGGACACCGACGACTGCGTCGTCTTCCATGCCGGCACGCAGTTGCGCGACGGCAAACTCGTCACCAGCGGCGGCCGCGTGCTGTGCGTGACCGCGCTTGGCGACTCGGTCCATCTCGCGCAGAAGCGCGCGTACGAGGCGGTCGCGCAGGTGCGCTTCGACGGCATGCAGTTCCGCCGCGACATCGGCCATCGCGCGCTGAAAAGCCGCGGCTGAACCTCCCCGCGGCGCAGACTGACGACGTGCGTCGCAACGGCGGTCCGGACTCGAAGCTCGCGCTGGCGCGATACCGGCGGCTGGCCGCCGGCTACGACGCGACCGCTCGGCGCGAGATGCCACGGCGGCTGCGCTGCATCGACAAGCTCGCGCTGCGGCCGGGCGATGTGGTGCTCGACGCCGGCTGCGGCACCGGACTGTCGTTCGCGCCGCTGCGCGAACGCGTGGGCAACGGCGGGCGCGTCGTCGGCGTGGAGCTTTCGCCCGAGATGGCACGCATCGCGCGCGAGCGCATCCGGAAGGCAGGGTGGAACAACGTCGAGGTCGTCGTCGCCGACCTGACGCGGGTTCCGCTCGCGCCGCCGCTTCTGGACTGCCCGCCTTTCAACGCGCTGCTGTTTCACTACACGCACGATCTGCTGCAGTCCGAATCGGCGCTGGCGAACGTGTTTGCGCGCGCCCGGCCCGGGGCGCGGGTGGCGGCCGCGGGACTGAAGAAGACGCACCCGCTGCTGTTCCCGCTGAACTGGTCGGTGCTGTGGCGCGGCTGGCGCTACCGAACGACCGACGCGGGTCTGCGTGAGCCGTGGCGGTATCTGAAGCGCTGGGTGCCCGATTTTCGCTGGGAGCGGTATCTGCTCGATACCGCGTACATCGGCTGGGGGACGTACACCGCGGCGCCTGAGCCCGCAGGACCGGCTGTCGCATCCGCGGCGCACGAAAATTCACGTATCCAGCCTGCCGATGCGCGATTCGCGCAGAATGCGGGCATTCCATCGCCCGCAGGACCCACGAGATGAGCGCTCCGCCCTATACCGTCGACCGACACATCGCGCTCGCACGCGTGACCTCGCTCGCCGCCTCGCCCGACGGCACCTGGCTCGCGGTCGCGGTGCAGCGGCTCGACCGCGAAGGCGCGAAGTACGTGTCCGATCTGTGGAAGGTGCCGACCGACGGCGCACCCGCCACGCAACTGACGCGCGGCGACAGCAAGGACGCCGCACCGTGCTTCCGCCGCGACGGCGCGCTCGCCTTCCTGTCCAACCGCAGGCCCAACGAACTGAAAGCCGACGAGGATGCCGAGAAGCGCATGCAGGTCTGGCTGCTTCCGAAAGACGGCGGCGAGCCGCGGCAGGTCACCGACGAGCCGCTCGGCGTCGAAGCCTTCAGGTTCGCGCGCGGCGCCGACCGGCTCGTCGTGCTCGCGCCGGTGATTGCGGGTATCGAGCACGACAAACAGCGCGAAACCGCGGCCGAACGCGCGAAGAAGGGGCCGAGCGCGCGCCGCTTCACGCAGCAGCCCGTGCGCCACTGGGATCACTGGCTGCACGAGAACCCGGAACTCGCATCCACGCACGTGATCGCGTACGCGGCCGACGGCACCGGCCGCGTCGACCTCACCCCCGAGGCACGGCGCGAGTTCGCGATCGAGCCGTCGTTCGACGTTTCCGCCGACGGCCGCCTGGTCGCGATCACTCGGCAGACGCCGGGCAAGGACCGCGAGCTCGACTCGACGATCCTGCTGATCGATATCGAGTCGCGCGAGCAGCGCGTCTTCGGCACCGCCGACAACGTCAACTTCGAGTCGCCGCTGTTTTCTCCGGACGGCGGCACGATCGCCACGGTGCGCAGCGTGCGCAGCCCGAAGGTCGTCGTTCGCCCGCTCGCGACGCTGATCGACGTGGCAAGCGGCGGCCTGCGGCCGCTCGCGGCCGACTGGGACCGCTGGCCGCAACTGGCCGACTGGAGCGCCGACGGCGCTCGCCTGATCGTCTCGGCAGACGACGAAGGGCTCGCGCCCTTGTTTTCGATCGACGCCGCGAGCGGCGCGGTCGAGCGGCTGGTCGCGCCGGCCGCGGGCGGCGCGCACGGCGACGCGGTCGCGCTCGCCGACGGCCGCATCGCGTGCATCCGCTCCACATTGCTCGATGCGCCCGAGTGTTACGTGCTCGACGGCGGGCCCGATGCGACACCGCAGCCGCTCGCGCGCCTGTCCGGCTTCACGCCGGCGGCCGACTGGGCCGAGGTCGACAGTTTCCGGGTCCCTTCCACCGACGGCACGCCGATCCACAGCTTCATCGTCAAGCCGAAAGGCGCGCACAAGTGCCCGACGCTGCTGTGGATCCACGGCGGGCCGATCGGCATGGACGTCGACGGCTGGCACTGGCG
>CAZIJU010000177.1:0-4393 GCA_964539745.1 uncultured Burkholderiaceae bacterium
GTCGTACCGGAAGAGTACGGCGGCGATTCGCCTTTCGTGCCCGTGTCGGCGAAGACGGGGCAGGGCATCGACTCGTTGCTCGAGAACGTGTTGCTGCAGGCCGAGGTATTGGAACTGAAGGCGGTGAAGGATGCGCCGGCCAAGGGCCTGATCGTCGAGTCGCAGCTCGACAAGGGTCGCGGCCCGGTGGCGACCGTGCTTGTTCAGGGCGGCACGCTCAAGCGCGGCGACATCGTGCTCGCCGGTGCGGCGTTCGGGCGCGTGCGCGCGATGCTGGACGAGAACGCCAAACCGATCCAGGAGGCCGGTCCCTCGATTCCGGTCGAGATTCAGGGCTTGTCGGACGTGCCTTCGGCGGGCGACGAACTGATTGTGCTGGGCGACGAGCGCAAGGCGCGCGAGATCGCGCTGTTCCGTCAGGGCAAGTTCCGCGACACCAAGCTCGCCAAGCAGCAGGCGGCCAAGCTCGAAAGCATGTTCGAGCAGATGGGCGAGGGCGGCGCCAAGGTCCTGCCGCTGATCATCAAAGCCGACGTGCAGGGTTCGCAGGAGGCGCTGGTGCATGCGCTGACGAAGCTGTCGACCGACGAGGTCAAGGTCCAGGTCGTGCACGCGCAGGTCGGCGGCATCACCGAAAGCGACGTCAACCTGGCGCTGGCATCGAAGGCGGTGATCATCGGCTTCAACGTGCGCGCCGATCAACTGGCTCGCAAGCTGGCCGAGAGCAACGGAATCCAAATCCGCTACTACAACATCATCTACGACGCGGTCGACGACGTGAAGGCGGCCCTGTCCGGAATGCTCGCGCCCGAGCAGCGCGAGCAGGTGCTCGGGCTGGTGGAGATCCGGCAGATCTTCCGCGTGCCGAAGGTCGGCGTCGTCGCCGGCTGCATGGTGCTCGACGGCGTGGTCAAGCGCACCGCGCGCGCGCGGCTGCTGCGCGACAACGTGGTGATCTGGACGGGCGAGCTGTCGTCGCTGAAGCGCTTCAAGGACGATGTCAGGGAGGTCAAGGCCGGATTCGAGTGCGGTTTGTCGTTGAAGGGCTACGACGACATCAAGGAAGGCGACCAGCTCGAGATCTTCGAGGTTCAGGAAGTCGCGCGCACGCTGTAGGAAGGATCGATCGACGACAGAGGCAGGCAAAACACGCCAATACCGCAAGGGCGAGCGGGCTTCTTGCGATTCGTTCTTCCTCCGTGTTCTCCGCGCCTATGTGGTGAATTCCAGATGAGCCGAAGCGGCAAGAAACCCCAGCGCGGCCAGCGCATCGCCGACCAGATCCAGCGCGATCTGGCCGAGATGATCCAGCGCGAGATTCCGGTCTCGCGCGCCGGACTCGTCACCGTCAGCGGCGTCGAGATCACGCCTGACTACGCGCACGCGAAGGTCTATTTCACCGTACTCGGCGCCGACCCCGAGACCGCGGCGAAGGTGCTCAACGACAAGGCGGGCTACTTCCATTCGCTGCTGTTCAAGCGGCTGCAGATCCACACGGTGCCGGCGCTGAAGTTCGTTCACGACGCTTCGGTCGAAAAAGGTTTCGAGATCGACCGACTGATCGCCGACGCCGTTGCGCCCGATTCGCCGAAACCGAAGGGATGAGGCGGTCGTGCCCCGACGACGCAAGGGCGACGCCGTCGACGGCGTTCTGCTGCTCGACAAACCGCGCGGCATCACGAGCAACCTGGCGCTGCAGAAGGCGCGCCGGCTGCTGAACGCCGCCAAGGCCGGTCACACCGGCACGCTCGACCCGCTCGCGACCGGACTGCTGCCGCTCGCCTTCGGGGAAGCGACCAAGTTCGCGGCCGATCTGCTCGAAGCCGACAAGGAGTACGAGGCCGCGCTCGCGCTCGGTGTGCGCACGACGACGGCCGACGCCGAGGGCGAGGTCATCGAAACGCGTCCCATCGCGGTGACGCGCGGGCAGCTCGAAGCGGTGCTGGCGCGCTTCATCGGCACGATCGAGCAGACGCCGCCGATGCATTCGGCGCTGAAGCGCGACGGCAGGGCGCTCTACGACTACGCGCGCCGCGGCATCGAGCTCGAACGCGCGCCGCGCAGCGTGCGGATCGCGCGGCTCGAACTGCTCGACTTCGACGGCGCGAGCGCTTCCGTTCGGGTCGCATGCAGCAAGGGCACGTACGTGCGGACGCTCGCCGAGGACGTCGGCGCTGCGCTCGGTTGCGGCGCGCATCTGGCGGCGTTGCGGCGCACGCGCGTCGGCCGCATGACGATCGAGCACGCCGTCACGCTTGACGCGCTCGAGGCGATGCCGGCGCCCGTGCGGCGCGAACGGCTGCTGCCGGTCGATTCGCTGTTGGCAGGTCTTCCGCGCGTCGATCTCGGCACTCGGCAGGCAGCGCTGTTCGCGCACGGCGGGCAGCTGGACCTCGGTGTGGCGCCTGAGGGACCCGGGCCCCGGCGCGTGTACGGACCGGATGAAAGATTGCTCGGCCTGGCCGAGCTGGACGAACGCGGTGTGCTGAATCCGCGCCGATTGATCAGTACGGAGCGCGCTGCCTGATTCGGGAGCGCCACGAACACTTGGGCCCCGGCCCCGGAGCGAGTCCGGGGCAAGCTCCGCGCCTGGGCTGCGAACGAACCGACCGAGACTCTCCGACCATGACCCGCGCCCTGCGCAACATCGCCATCATCGCCCACGTCGACCACGGCAAGACCACGCTGGTCGACAAGCTGCTCGCGCAGTCCGGCACCTTCCGCGACAACCAGCAGATCGCCGAGCGCGTGATGGATTCCAATGAGCTCGAACGCGAGCGCGGGATCACGATCCTCGCCAAGAACTGCGCGGTCGAGTACCAGGGAACGCACATCAACATCGTCGACACGCCGGGCCACGCCGACTTCGGCGGCGAGGTCGAACGCGTACTGTCGATGGTCGACGGCGTGCTGCTGCTCGTGGACGCCGTCGAAGGGCCGATGCCGCAAACGCGTTTCGTCACCCGCAAGGCGCTTGCGCTCGGGTTGAAGCCGATCGTCGTCGTCAACAAGATCGACCGCCCCGGCGCGCGGCCCGACTACGTCGTCAACGCGACGTTCGACCTGTTCGACAAGCTCGGCGCGACCGAGGACCAGCTCGATTTTCCTGTGATCTATGCCTCCGCGCTGAACGGCTACGCGGGCACGACACCCGACGTGCGCGGCGGCGACATGCGGCCGTTGTTCGAAGCGATCCTCGCGCACGTTCCGGTGCGCGACGACGATCCGCACGGGCCGCTGCAACTGCAGATCTGCTCGCTCGACTACTCCAGCTATGTCGGCAAGATCGGCATCGGCCGCATCTCGCGCGGCCGCATCCGTCCGGGCATGGACGTGCTGGTGATGCACGGTCCCGAAGGACAGCAAAACGCGCCGACCACGCGCGGCCGCATCAACCAGGTGCTGAAGTTCAAAGGGCTCGAACGCCGGCTCGTCGACGAGGCGCAGGCGGGCGACATCGTGCTGGTCAACGGCATCGAAGACATCGGCATCGGCTGCACGCTGTGCCCGGTCGATGCGCCCGACGCGCTGCCGCTGCTGAAAGTCGACGAGCCGACGCTGGTGATGAACTTCTGCGTCAACACGTCGCCGCTGGCGGGCCGCGAAGGCAAGTTCGTCACCAGCCGGCAGATCCGCGAGCGGCTCGAGCGCGAGCTGAAGTCCAACGTCGCGATGCGCATGCGCGAGACCGACGACGAAACCGTGTTCGAGGTCGCCGGTCGCGGCGAGCTGCACCTGACGATCCTGATCGAGAACATGCGGCGCGAAGGCTACGAGCTGGCGGTGTCGCGGCCGCGTGTGCTGTTCAAGACAATCGACGGGGTGCGCCACGAACCGTACGAGCTGCTGACGGTCGACATCGAAGAGCAGCACCAGGGCGCGGTCATGGAAGAGCTCGGCCGTCGCAAAGGCGACCTGCAGGACATGCAGCCCGACGGCCGCGGCCGCGTGCGGCTGGAGTACCGCGTCCCCGCGCGCGGACTGATCGGCTTTCAGGGCGAGTTCCTGACGCTGACGCGCGGCACCGGCCTGATGAGCCACATCTTCGACGATTACGCGCCGGAGAAGCCGGGCGCGGTCGGCGAGCGGCGCAACGGCGTGCTGGTCAGCCAGGACGACGGCGAGGCCGTCGCCTACGCGCTGTGGAAGCTGCAGGAGCGTGGCCGCATGTTCGTCAGCCCGGGCGACAAGGTCTACGAAGGCATGATCATCGGCATCCACTCGCGCGACAACGATCTGGTGGTCAACCCGATCCGCGAGAAGAAGCTCACCAATGTCCGCGCGGCCGGCAAGGACGAGCACATCGACCTCGTGCCGCCGATCAAGCTGACGCTCGAGTACGCGGTCGAGTTCATCGCCGACGACGAGCTGGTCGAGGTCACGCCGCAGAGCA
>CAZIJU010000178.1:0-4353 GCA_964539745.1 uncultured Burkholderiaceae bacterium
CCTCAGGTCCGCGTGATCCCCGCCGCCGCCGGCGGGTCGCACCAAGGCGGTTGCGCGAAAGCGCGGCGAAAGCGCCGCGCCCTCCATGGGGCCGACGGCGGGGATCACCCTGCGGGGCGGGCCGCCTTGGGCCGCATGGCGGCGTTGCGGCTCGGGGCCTTGGCTGCGGCCCATGGTCCCCTCGCCGCCCCTGGCCCTGCGACCCGATCCGATCCGCCGCAGACCCGATCCATAGGCCAACAGACCCTGGGGCGGTGGATCGGCCACGGGCTTTGACTACACTACGCGCCCCTTTCGGGGCCGGCACCCGCCGTCCCGAGGCGATCTGGAAGACGCCATGAACGAACCGCAAGTCCCCGTCACCGTCCTCACCGGCTTCTTGGGCGCCGGCAAGACCACGCTGCTGAACCGCATCCTGAAGGAGCAGCACGGGCACAGGATCGCGGTGATCGAAAACGAGTTCGGGCCCGAAGGGATCGACAACGAGCTGCTCGTTGCCGACACGGACGAACAGATCGTCGAGATGAACAACGGCTGCATCTGCTGCACGGTGCGCGGCGATCTCGTGCGCATCCTCGCCGACCTGAAGGACAAGCGCAGCCGCGGGCAGCTCGACTTCGAGCGCGTGATCATCGAGACCACCGGCATGGCCAATCCGGGGCCGGTCACGCAGACGTTCTTCATGGACGACGGCATTTCCTCCTATTACCTGCTCGACGGCGTCATCACGGTGGTCGACGCCAAACACGGTCACGGCACCCTCGACGCGCAGCCCGAGGCGCAGAGCCAGGTCGGTTTCGCCGACCGGATCCTGCTGTCGAAGACCGACCTGGTCGGTGCCGACGAACTCGAATCGCTGCGCGAACGCCTCGTGCGGATGAATCCGCGCGCACCGATCCGGCCGGTGCACATGGGGCAGGTGCCGATCGACGAGATCCTGGACATCCGCGGCTTCAATCTGAACGCGATCCTCGACATCGACCCGGACTTCCTTGCCGCCGAGCATCCGGATGCGGCGAAGGCGCGGCACGCGGCCGGGCACGATCACGATGATGCGCACGGTCATGACCACGATCATCACGGCCACGCACATCGTCACCATCATCACCACGACGATGCGATCAAGGCGTTCGTCTTCCAGTCGAACCGGCCCTTCGATGCGGCGAAGCTGGAGGACTACATGGGCGCGCTGACTCAGGTTTACGGGCAGGACATGCTTCGGTATAAAGGCGTGCTTTTCGTGGACGGCAGTCCGCGCCGGATGATCTTTCAAGGCGTTCACATGCTGATGGGCGCGGACGTCGGGCGACCGTGGGGCAAGGATGAAAAGCCCGCCAGCAGGATCGTGTTCATCGGCCGCAACCTGCCGAAGGACGCGATCCTCAAGGGGCTCGAGGCCTGCCTTGCGCCATAGCGCTGGCGCCTCGTGGGTCGTTTGCAAGCAGCAACTGGGGTAGGAACGATGGCAGGTAAAGCAAAGGCGCCGGCCAAGAAGGCCTTGAAGGCGCCGGCGAGGAAAACGGCAAAGCCCGCCGCAAGGCACGCGAAGGCACCGGCGCGGAAAACGGCCAAGTCGGCGCCGGCGCGCGCGCCCGCGGGCAAGTCCGCAAAGGCCGCCGCGAAGCCGTCTGCGAAAGCTGCGGCACCGGCGAAGACCCCATCGACGAAGGCCGTGCCGGCCAGGGCTGCGAAACCCGCCGCCGCGCCTCCGCGTCCGGTGGCCTCGCCGCCCGCGGCGGCGGCCGCCGCGCCGATCGCCCCGCGACCGGTCGCGCCGAAGCCCGTGCCGGCGGTTGATCCGAGGGACGTCGCCGCAGCGCACGAGTATCTGCTGAGCCGCTCGGCGAGCCGCAGTGAGGCGCCCATCTACATCAACGGCAAGCGCCTGCCGACCGAAGAAGAGCTGCTGAAGATGCCGGAGTCCGAGTACATGAACGAAAGCCAGCTGGCCTTCTTCAAGTACCGCCTGCAGCAGATGGAGAAGGAACTGCTCGCCAACGCGGACGAGACGACCGAGCATCTGCGCGAGACCGTGATCGTTCCGGACCCTGCGGACCGCGCGACGATCGAAGAGGAGCACGCGCTCGAGCTGCGAACGCGCGACCGCGAGCGCAAGTTGCTGAAAAAAGTGCAGCAGGCGCTCGCCCGTATCGAAAGCGGCGAGTACGGCTACTGCGAGGAAACGGGCGAGCCGATCGGCATTCCACGCCTGCTGGCGCGTCCGACGGCCACGCTGTCGCTCGAGGCACAGCAGCGGCGCGAGCTGAAGCAGAAGCTGTACGGCGACTGATCCCGCGCGCTGCGCGCCGGTGCCGCCGCGGGGCGGATCGCGAGTCGCGGCGCCATGCTCTCGGTCACATCATTGACGCATCGCTACGGCACGCGCACGGCGCTGCGCGTGGACGGCTTCACACTCGCGCGCGGCGAACACTGCGCGCTGATCGGGCCGTCGGGCAGCGGCAAGACCACGTTGCTGCACGTGCTCGCAGGGATCCTGCCGCCGGCGGCGGGTGAAGTGCGGCTCGACGGCGACGATCTGTATCGTCCCGCGCGAGGCGACCGTTGGCGCGGCGCGCGTATCGGAGTCGTTCCGCAGAAGCTTCACCTGTTGTTCGGCCTGTCGGCGCTGGACAACGTTCGCATCGCACAGTACTTCGCCGGCATCAACGACGACAAGGCCGCGCGCGAACTGCTCGCCGCGCTCGGCCTCGGCGATCGCTTCGATGCAAGACCGGGCGAGCTTTCGCTCGGCCAGCAGCAGCGCGTCGCGATCGCGCGCGCGGTCGTCAACCGCCCGCGACTGCTGCTCGCCGACGAGCCGACGTCCAGCCTCGACGACGCCAGCGCCGCCGCCGCGATCGATCTGCTGCTCGCTGCAGCCGAACGCGCCGGCAGCCTGCTCGTCGTCGCCACCCACGACGCGCGCATTCGCGACCGCTTTCGCCGCGTCGTTCCGCTGGCGGCGCCGGCGCAAGACGAGGCGGGCGGACGATGAACCTGCTCGCCATCGTATGGGCGCAGGCCACACGCCGGCCGTTGCAGACCGCGCTGTCGTTCGTACTGCTCGCGCTCGGCGTGGCCACGCTGGTCTTCGTGCTGCTGGCGCAGACGCAACTGACGCGCCAGGTCACGCGCGACGCGCACGGCATCGACCTGGTCGTCGGCGCGAAGGGGTCGCCGCTGCAACTCATCCTTGCGGCCGTGTATCACGTCGACGTGCCGACCGGCAACGTGCCGCTCGCCGCGGTCGACAAGCTGCGGGACAACCGATACGTCGCGCAGGTGATCCCGCTTGCGCTCGGCGACAACTACCGCGGGTACCGTATCGTTGGTAGCGAGCCCGCGCTGGTCGAACACTACGGCGGACGGCTCGTCGCGGGCGCGCTCTGGGACGACCGCATGCAGGCCGTGCTCGGCGCGACCGTGGCGCGCGAAACGGGACTTGCGGTCGGTGCGCGTTTCTTCGGCACGCACGGACTGGCCGCTGGCGGCGCCGTGCACGACGATGCCGAGTACCGCGTCGTCGGCGTGCTGGCGCCGACGGGCACCGTGCTCGACCGGCTGATCGTCACCGATCTGCAGAGCGTGTGGTTCGTGCACGAGGGCGAAGCGAACGACCCCGCTGAGCGAAAGGTGCTCGAGGCCGAGCGCGAGGTGACCGCGCTGCTGGTGCGCTATGCGACGCCGCTGGCGGCCGCGCTGCTGCCGCGGCAGGTCAATGCCGAGCCCGCGCTGATGGCAGCGGTGCCTGCCAACGAGCTCGCCCGTCTGTTCGCGGTCGTCGGTGTGGCCGTCGATGCGGTTCGGGTCTTCGCCGGTATTCTGATGGGTGCGGCACTGCTTGCGCTGGCCGTCGCGCTGATGAACGCGCTCGAGGAGCGCCGCTACGATCTGGCGATCATGCGGCTGCTCGGCGCCAGCCGGGCGCACGTGGCCGCGCTGCTGCTGTTCGAGGCATGGCTGCTGGCGGCAGCGGCGGTGGCGGCCGGCTTCGCATCGGGCCTTGCCGCCGTACAGGTGGCCGGCGCGTGGCTCGCGCAGGCGCGGTCGTTCGCGCTGACGCCGTTTGCGTGGACGGCCGAACTGGCGGTGGTGGTTGCGGCCGCGCTGGCGGCCGCGACGATCGCCGCGCTGGTGCCGGCATGGCGCGCGAGCCGGATGGACGTGCACGCCACGCTCGCGTAGGGATAAAGAGGACGGAAGATGGAGCCGAAGAAGTACGGATTCGGGATCGGAATCGCCGCGATGTCCGCCTGCGCGTTGCTGCTCGTCGGCAGCCCGGGCGCACAAACGATGCCTAATCTTACTGTGTCATTAAATTCAAGGCACTATACGCACGTCTTCGTCCTTTTT
>CAZIJU010000179.1:0-1953 GCA_964539745.1 uncultured Burkholderiaceae bacterium
GGGATCTCGGCGTTGCGAGCGGCTGAGATTCCTCGCCTGCGGCTCGGAATGACAAGGGCGGCATTGCGGCTCTGAATGACAAGAGTGCCGTTGCGGCTCGGAATGACAAACGGGCGACGGATGCGAGCGCAAAGCGGTCTGTCGCGTCGCGAAGATTCGTAATGCTCGATAGTTCCGTTCGAACCCGAAATCGCCGTCGGTCCCGCATTTATAAAGGGGGGACGCGGACGGACGCACCCGCTGTGGGGGCTGAGATAATCCGCGCATGACCGTCGCCGCCGATCCCGATCTCGTCGACGCGATCGACGCGCTGCTGCCGCAGACGCAGTGCACGAAGTGCGGCTATGCGGGTTGCCGGCCGTACGCCGACGCGATCGCCGCCGGCGAGGCGCAGATCAACCAGTGCCCGCCGGGCGGCGCGGCCGGTATCGCAAAGCTTGCGAAACTGCTCGGCCGGCCGGCGATCCCGCTGAATCCGGCCAACGGGGTCGAGCGTCCGCTGCGCGTTGCGGTCATCGACGAGCAGCTATGCATCGGCTGCACCTTGTGCATCCAGGCCTGCCCGGTCGATGCCATCGTCGGTGCTGCCAAACGTATGCACACGGTCGTGCCGCAATGGTGCACGGGCTGCGATCTTTGCCTGCCGCCCTGCCCGATGGATTGCATCGCGATGGTCGAGGTCGGTCCGCCGCGCGCGTGGACGCAAGCGGATGCCGGCGCGGCGCGCGCGCGCTACTACGCGCGGAACGCGAGACTCGAGCGCGAGAAGATCGAGCACGATGAACGCCTCGCCGCAAAGGCGCTGGCGAAGACCGACGCGCTCGACGCGACCGATGAAGTGGCGCGCGAGCAGATCGATCAGAAGATGGCGATCGTGCAGGCGGCGATCGAACGGGCGCGGGCGCGGCGCGCCGCACTCCGGGACTCGACCGCTCGGCAGGACGGAGACACGCCGTGAATCCCGCAAAGCGCCGGGCGATCTTCGAGCGGCTGCGCGCCGCCAATCCGCATCCGACGACCGAGCTCGAGTACACGACGCCCTTCGAACTGCTGGTCGCCGTCGTGCTGTCCGCACAGGCGACCGACAAGAGCGTGAACCTGGCCACGCGCCGGCTCTTCGCCGTGGCCAACACGCCGGCCGCGATCGCCGCGCTCGGCGAGGAAGGGTTGATTCCCTACATCCGAACGATCGGCCTGTACCGCACGAAGGCGAAAAACGTCGTCAGGCTGTGCCGCATCCTGCTCGACGAGCATGGCGGCGAGGTTCCCACCTCGCGCGAGGCGCTGGAGAAGCTGCCCGGTGTGGGCCGCAAGACCGCCAACGTGATCCTGAATACCGCGTTCGGACAGCCGACGATCGCGGTCGATACGCACATCTTTCGCGTCGCCAACCGCACGGGACTCGCTCCCGGCAAGACCGTCGAGGAGGTCGAACGCAAGCTCGAGAAGTTCGTGCCCGACGAGTTCCGCAAGGACGCGCACCACTGGCTGATCCTGCACGGCCGCTATGTGTGCAAGGCGCGCAAGCCGCAATGCTGGCGCTGCGCGATCGCCCAGTGGTGCGAGTACCGTCGCAAGACGCCTGCGCCGACCTCGCAGTAGCCGGCCCGCCGTTGCGCGCGCAGCCGCAGGCCAGACGACGGTCGCTCGCGCGCCACTTGCATCCGCCCGCTTATCGCCGTCACGCGACCGTCGGACACTTTGAGACCGGTTCGATTGAGACTTACGCAAGCTCGTGACACCGCGACCCCGCAAGTTCGCGTCGCCCGCGCGGAGACCGGTTCCATCTTCCCGAGCAACGCGAGGGATCCCGGCGTCGCGAGCGGCAAGAATCCTCGCCTTGGGCTTGGAACGACTCCCCATCGTCATCCCGAGCGAACGCGAGGGATCTCGGCGTTGCGAAAGGCGGAGATTCCTCGCCTGCGGCTCGGAATGACAAATGGGGGCGTTGCC
>CAZIJU010000179.1:2053-4349 GCA_964539745.1 uncultured Burkholderiaceae bacterium
GCTCGGAATGTCGAAGCCAGGCCGGGGGAATGACGCTGGCTTGTCATCCCGAGCGAACGCGATGGATCTCGGCGTCGCGAGCGGCGCAGATTCCTCGCCTGCGGATCGGAATGACGATCGGGGCGTTGCCGCTCGGAATGTCGAAGCCAGGCCGGGGGAATGACGCTGGCTTGTCATCCCGAGCGGACGCGAGGGATCTCGGCGTTGCGAGCGGCGGAGATTCCTCGCCTGCGGCTCGGAATGACACTTGGGGGTTGCGGCTCGGAATGACAATCGTGGCGTTGCGGCTCGGAATGACGAAGGGCGACCGATGCGAGCGCCAGGCGGTCGGTTGTGTCACGAAGATTCGTAATGCTCGATAGAATGCCCTTGAGGTCCACGCCGGTCGCATCGGCTTGGCGCGCGAAGATCGGCATCGTGCCGAACGCCGCCGCCGACAGCGCCACCGCGAGCGCGCCGCGCGCGCGCCCCTCGGCATGCCGCCGACCCCGGGTGTCGACCTCCTGGCGCATGTTCAATCCATCACGCGACGACGTACGCCGCTTCTTCTGCGAAACGCGGCGCAAGGACCGCGACCGTGAGCTGCTGACGCCGCTCGAGGTCGTTGCGCTGAAATGGATCGCCGCGCATCCCGAGTACCACGCGCTGCTCGACGATCTCGAGCGGGCGCTCGCCGAGGAGTTCTCCGTCGAGCGCGGCGTCACCAATCCCTTCCTGCATCTGTCGATGCATCTGGCGATCGACGAGCAGCTTTCGATCGACCAGCCGGCCGGCGTGCGCGCCGTTTTCGAGCGGCTCGCGGCGCGCGCCGGCGACGAACACGCGGCCGCGCACGAGGCGATGGAATGCCTCGGCGACGTCGTCTGGCAGACGCAGCGCGGCACGCTGCCGCCCGACATCGCGGCGATCAATGCGGCGTACCTCGAATGCCTGCATCGGAGGCTGCGCGGACATTGAGCGCCGAGCAAAGACAAACGGGCCCCGCGGGGCCCGTCTTTGCACGGTTCGGATCCTATTTGCGGTGGGTGAGCGGCCCAGGCAGCGCGCCGTAGTACGCGGCAAGGTCCTGCATGTCCTTCTTGGACAGCGGCTTCGCGATACCGCCCATGATCGGGTTCTTGCGCGCGCCGGTCTGATAGTCGAGCAGCGCCTTCGCGAGGTAATCGGGGTACTGGCCTGCGATCTTCGGATAGCTCGGATCGATCGGCGACTTGCCGTCCTTACCGTGGCAAGCGGCGCACTGCGTTTCGCCGATCTTGCGTCCAGCTTCCAAATCGGCCGCGCAGGCTGTTCCGGCCAGCACGGCCGCAATCGCCGCAAGCATCGATTTCGTCATGCCCATCGCTGGATTCCGTTGCCGCATCATTTCGCCGCCTCCGCGCCGCGCGCCGCGTAGTACGCCGCGATGTCGGCGATCTGCTGGTCCGTCAGCCCCTTGGCGATCGCCTGCATCGTCGGGTGATCGCGTTCGCCCTTCTTGTAGCCCTGCAGGGCCGCTTCGATGTACTTGGCCGACTGGCCGCCGATTTTGGGCACGCGGTAGACGCGCGGGAACGACGCTTGGTAGCCGGGGATCGTGTGGCAGCCGGTGCACATCGAAATGTGCGCACGCGCCGCCTCGGGGTTGCCGGCGGCCGCCGGTTGCTGCGCAGCGGCCGTCGAGGCGACGGCGATCGCACCCGCCGCGCACAGGATCCGTATGCAGTCCATCGGATTCGTCTCTCCTCTCGGTTCGTGTCGACGCGGCCCGGCGCGCTGCCCCGACCCGCGAAAAGCCGGCGAATTCTAACGGAGCGGTCGCGCGCGCGTCCATCGCCGAAGGCGATCGCGGTCCGCTGCTTATACTGGCCGCCTCACGTCGGCCCGTACGAACCCGATGCCGATCGCCAATCCGCCCGCCCGCTTCGCCGGAACCGACACCTACGTCGCGACCGACGATCTGAAGCTCGCCGTCAACGCCGCGCTGACCTTGCAGCGCCCGCTGCTGATCAAGGGCGAGCCCGGCACCGGCAAGACGATGCTCGCCGAGGAGGTCGCGCGCGCGCTCGACATGCCGCTGCTCGCGTGGCACATCAAGAGCACGACCAAGGCGCAGCAGGGGCTGTACGAGTACGACGCGGTCAGCCGCCTGCGCGACAGCCAGCTCGCCGACGTCGGCGACTCCGAGCGCGTGAAGGACATCCGCAACTACATCGTGCGCGGCGTGCTGTGGCAGGCCTTCACCGCCGAGCAGCCGGTGGCGCTGCTCATCGACGAGATCGACAAGGCCGACATCGAGTTCCCGAACGACCTGCTG
>CAZIJU010000180.1:0-4138 GCA_964539745.1 uncultured Burkholderiaceae bacterium
CGCGCTGGAGCGCGGCGACGCCGCGCAGGCGCTGCGTCACGCGCGCGCGAACTGGGCCGCGCAGCGCGAACCGGCCGACGCGTTGCTGCTGGCCGCCGCGGCGCGGGCGGCGCGCGACGCGGCCGCGCTGGCGGAGGTGCGCGCGTGGCTCGCGCGCACCGGCCTGCGCGACGTGCGTATCGAACGCATCGTCGCTTCGACCGGAGCGAGGTGATGCGCAAGCTGCTGCTGATGCTGCTTGCCTGGCTGCCCGCGATTGCGTGCGCGCACTCGGCGAGCACCGCCTACCTGCGGGTCGAGCCGGACGACCGGGGTGCCGCGATCGAGTGGCGCATCGCGCTGCGCGATCTGGACGTGTTGATCGACCTGGACGCCGACGGCGACGGGCGGCTGACGTGGGGCGAAGTCGTCGACCGCGCGGACGCGATCGAGGCGCTCGCGCGCGAGCGGCTTGCGCTGCACGCGGGCGAGGTGCCGTGCGCGCTGCGCCTGGCGCCGCCGCGCTACGTGCGGCTCGACGACTTCGGCTTCGCGCAGCTCGAAGGCCGCGCCGACTGCGCGGGTGCGAAGCTTGCGCTTCGCTACCGGCTGTTCGAAGGCATCGATACGTCGCACCGCGCGCTGCTCGTCGTCGCAGGCGAGACCGCGCCGCGCATCGTGGCGCCCGGCCCGTCGGTGCACCTGCGCGGCCGCGCCGACGGCGACGCGCCGCGCAGCCCCGGTGCGTTCGTGCGCGAAGGCATCGGCCACATCCTCGGCGGCTTCGACCACGTGCTGTTCCTGATCGGGCTGATGCTGCCGGCCGTCGTGCGGCGCGAAGGCGGCCGCTGGGTCGCGCGCGACGACCTGGGGGCGGCGGCCAAGTCCGTGGTCTGGATCGCGACCGCGTTCACGATCGCGCATTCGCTGACGCTTGCTGCGGCCACACTCGGCTGGCTGCGCATCTCGCCGCGCATCATCGAGCCGTTGATCGCGGCGACCGTGCTCGCGACGGCGCTGAACAACCTGTGGCCTGTGGTGACGCGCCGGCTCGCGCTGGTCGCCTTCGGCTTCGGCCTGATCCACGGCTTCGGTTTCGCCGAGGTGCTGGCGCCGCTCGAACTGCCGCGCACGGAACTCGCGCTGGCGTTGGCGGCGTTCAATGCCGGCGTGGAGATCGGACAACTCGCGATCGTCGCGACGGGCTTCGCGCTGCTGGCGGCGCTGCGCCGCTGGGCAGGTTACCCGCGCTGGGTGCTCGTGCCGGGCTCGGCGCTGCTGGCGCTCGTCGCCTGCATCTGGATCGTCGAACGGGTGCTCGACCTGTCGATCCTGGCGACTTGACTTCGCATGCCGACGCGATCCCCGGCTTGCCCGCGTCCCTGCCGCCCGTATACGCTCGCCGCAGGGCCATGCTCGACGATCAAACCATCAAGCGGCTGCTGCTGACCGTTGCGGCGCGCCAGCCCGGCGCGGCCGAGGCGTTCGAGCAGCTCTACCGCGCGTGTGCGCCGCTGCTGCTCGGGGTGGCGCTGCGCATCGTTCGCCGGCGCGAGCTGGCCGAGGAAGTGCTGCACGACGCGTTCGCGAAGATCTGGCGCACCGCCGAATCGTTCGATCCGCTCGGCGCGCCGGCCGGCTGGATGATCGCGATCGTCCGCAACCGCGCGCTCGACCTGATGGAAAGCCACGATGTCGCGCGCGTCGACTCGTACCACGACGCGCTCGACGAAGACCCCGAGGGCGCGCTCGACCGGCTGTTCGACTGGAGCGCGCCGGCCGACGATGCGGTCGATCGCGACCGCATCGGCCGCTGGCTGCGCGACTGCCTCGCGCGGCTCGCCGCGGTCGAGCGGCAGACGCTGGTGCTCGCGTATGCGCAGGGGCTTTCGCACGGCGAGCTGGCGGCGCATCTGCACAAGCCCCTGGGGACGGTCAAGACCTGGATCCGGCGCGGCATGGCGAACCTGCGCGAATGCGTCGAAGCGTGCATGGAGCCGCACAAATGAGGCTGGCGCGGCATCGCCATCTCGATGCGCTGTGCGGGGAGTACCTGCTCGGCACGCTGCGCGGGCGCGCGCGCGCGCGCTTCGAGCGGGCGCTGCGCGAAGAGCCTCTGGTCGCATTGCGCCTGCAATACTGGCAGCGCACGTTTGCGCCGCGCTTTGCGCAGTCGATCGCGATCGAGCCGTCGCACGCAACCTGGCAGCGGCTGCGGCGCGAACTGGCGCTCGACCGCTACCGCGTTCGGTGGTACCGGCGCATCGGCTTCTGGCGCGGCTGGGCCGCGGCGGCGACCGCCGCGCTGGTGCTCGCGGTGGCGATCGATCTGATGCAGCCGCTCGTCGCGCCGCGCTACGTCGACGTCGCGCAACTCGTCGGCGAGGCGCCCGCGGCGTCGGTCACCGCGGCGCTTGCGCGCGACCGGACGAGCCTGCGGCTGCGCGCGTCACGCCCGGTGCTTGCCGGACCTCGGCAAAGCTACGAGCTGTGGCTGATCCCGCGCGAAGGCGGCGCGCCGATTTCGCTCGCGGTGCTGGGCCAGCTCGATGCCGAGCTGCGGCTGCCGGCCGCGCAGGTCGACCGCCTGCGGGCAGGCGCGAAGCTCGCGATTTCGGTCGAGCCGGCCGGCGGATCGCCGACCGGCGCGCCGACCGGGCCGGTGATCCTGATCGGCGAGATCTCGGTCTGAGTTTCGGTCGCGGGCGCTCGCGCCGGCCCGCGGAAGCGGTCGTCAATCGCGCACTCGGGCGCGCAGCGCCTTGAGCCGGCCGCGCTGCACCTTGCGTTCGATGCGCTCGCGCTGCGAAGCGCGCGTGGGTCGGGTCGCGCGCCGCTCGCGCGGAAGTTCCGCTGCCGCGTCGAGCAGCGCGCGCAACCGCGCCAGCGCGTCCGCGCGGTTCATCTCCAGGCTGCGGTAGCGCTGCGCCTTGATCGTAATGATGCCGTCGGCACCGATGCGCCGGTCGTGCAGTGCGAGCAGGCGCGCCTTCAGCGGCTCCGGCAGCGACGAGGCGCAGATGTCGAAGCGAAGCTGCGCGGCGTTCGACACCTTGTTGACGTTCTGGCCGCCGGCGCCCTGCGCGCGGATGGCCTGGAACTCGACTTCGTCTTCGCGCAGCGTGTAGGCAATCGTCCGGATGTTCATCGGATGGATTCTGAGCGCCCGGTTCGACGCTGTCTGATCTGGAACAACACACGCGTAAGAGGATCTGGTAATATTTCATACGCGCCGCGAAACCGCGCGGACCGGAGAAGCCGATGCACGACCTGCCTACCGAATGGACCGCGCTGTGTGCGCTGGTCTTCCTGCTCGGATTGAAGCACGGATTCGACGCGGACCACCTGGCGACGATCGACGGGCTGACCCGCTACAACGCGCACCACCGGCGGCCGTTCGCGCGCTACTGCGGCGGGCTGTTTTCGCTGGGACACGGCGTCGTCGTCATCGCGATTGCAGTGGCCGTTGGCATCGCGAGCGACCGCTGGGACGCGCCAACATGGCTCGAAGCGAGCGGCGCGTGGATCTCGATCGGGTTTCTCACGCTGATCGGGCTCGTCAACCTGCGCGCGGTGCTGACCGCCGCGCCGCACGAGATCGTTGCGCCGATCGGACTGAAGGGGCGCTTTCTCGGGCGGCTGAACGAAGCAAGCCGGCCGCTCGCGGTGGCGCTGGTCGGCGCGCTGTTCGCGCTGTCGTTCGACACCGTCTCGCAGAGCGCGCTGTTCGCGCTGACGGCCGCGCAGTTCGGCGGCGTCGGACATTCGATCTTCCTCGGGCTGCTCTTCGTGCTGGGCATGCTGGTCACCGACGGCATCAACGGGCTGTGGATCTCGCGGCTGATCGCGCGGGCCGACCAGATCGCGGTGATCGCGTCGCGCGTGATGAGCCTCACAGTATCCACGGTCAGCCTGCTCGTCGCCGGCTTCGGCGCGGTCAAGCTCGCCGCGCCCGCCGTCGACGCATGGAGCGACGGCAAGGAACTCGCGTTCGGCGCAGCGGTGGTCGCGCTGATCACCGCGAGCTACGTCGCCGCGCGCCAGCTCGCGCTGCGCACTGCCGCTTCCAGGACAACCGAAGCGCGCGGCTGAGCGCGCTCGCAAAGTAACCGGTAACCCAGCGGCGTTGTAGTCGCACGCGAACGCCAGAACGAGAATC
>CAZIJU010000181.1:0-4064 GCA_964539745.1 uncultured Burkholderiaceae bacterium
CTCGCGGGACCGCCGTCGGCTGCGCCTCCGGCGTCCGGCGCCATGCCCCCGCGGCCTGGCGCTCGTGTGTGCGGTTCGGCTGGCGCGAACCGCTCATCCCGCGCGCTTCGCTCGCGGGACCGCCGTCGGCTGCGCCTCCGGCGTCCGGCGCCATGCCCCCGCGGCATGGCGCTCGTGTGAGCGGTTCGTCTGGCGCGAACCGCTCATCCCGCGCTTCGCTAACCGGTGAATCCGACCTTCTTGTGCGTGCCGTCGCAGAACGGCTTGTTGCCGCTCTGACCGCAGCGGCACAGCCAGGTCTCGGTGCCGCAGTACACGGGCTTGTCGTCGGCGCCGGTGAGCACGAGCGGCCCGGTCAGATGCAGCGGTCCGTTGCTGATCACGCTCACGGTAAGTGCGCCGGCCGCCAGTTCGGTGCTCGCGCAAGGCGCGGCGATGCCGTCGTGCACGAAACCCACCTGTTTGTGCGAGCCGTCGCAGAAAGGCTTTTTCTGGCTGTGCCCGCAGCGGCAAAGCCAGGTCTTGTCGCCTTCGAGGAGCACCGCAACGTCGGCGCCCTTCACCGTGATCTGGCCGGCCAGCGCCAGCGGGCCGTTCGCGTTGACCTTGCCGGTGTTGCTCATGCGATCCCTCCGAGGCACACGTACTTGATCTCGAGATACTCTTCGATGCCGTACTTGCTTCCCTCGCGGCCGATGCCCGACTGCTTGACGCCGCCGAACGGCGCGACCTCGGTCGAGATCAGCCCCGTGTTGACGCCGACGATGCCGTACTCGAGACTTTCGGCCACGCGCATCACGCGACCGATGTCGCGCGCGTAGAAGTAGGCGGCGAGCCCGTATTCGACGCTGTTGGCCGCGGCGATCGCCTCCTCGTCGGTCTCGAAGCGGAACACCGGGGCGACCGGGCCGAAGGTTTCCTCGCGCGCGACGAGCATGTCCTTCGTGACGTTGGCCAGCACGGTCGGCGTGTAGAACGTGCCGCCCAGCGCGTGGCGCTTGCCGCCGGTGACGATCTTCGCGCCCTTGCCGACGGCGTCGGCGACGTGCGCTTCGACCTTGGCGAGCGCGTTCTCGTCGATCAGCGGTCCTTGCTGCACGCCGGCCTCGAAGCCCGGGCCGACCTTCATCTGTGCGGCCCGCGCCGCGAGCTTCTCGACGAACGCGTCGTAGATCTTCGTGTGTGCGTAGAAGCGGTTCGTGCAGACGCAGGTCTGGCCGGTATTGCGGTACTTCGATGCGAGCGCGCCTTCGACCGCGGCGTCCAGGTCCGCGTCGGGAAACACGATGAACGGCGCGTTGCCGCCGAGCTCGAGCGACAGTTTCTTCAGCGTCGGCGCGCTTTGCGCCATCAGGATGCGGCCGACCTGCGTGGAGCCGGTGAACGACAGCTTGCGCACGATCGGCGAGTCGCAGAACACCTTGCCGACCGCGATCGACTGGGCCTCGTCGGCCGGCAGCACGTTGAACACGCCCGGCGGAAACCCCGCGCGGTGGGCGAGCTCCGCGAGCGCCAGCGCCGACAGCGGTGTCTGCTCGGCCGGCTTGACGACGACCGTGCAACCGGCCGCCAGCGCCGGCGCGCACTTGCGCGTGATCATCGCGTTCGGGAAGTTCCACGGCGTGATCGCGGCCGCGACACCGATCGGCTCTTTCAGCACGATGATGCGCTTGTCGGCGGCGTGCGCCGGGATCGTGTCGCCGTAGATGCGTTTGCCTTCCTCGGCGTACCACTCGACGAAGCTCGCGCCGTAGGCGATCTCGCCGCGCGACTCCGCGAGCGGTTTGCCCTGCTCGGCGGTCATCAGCTTGGCCAGATCCTCCTGTGCGGCCATCATCAGCTCGAACCATTTGCGCAGGATCGCGGCGCGCTCCTTCGCCGTCTTCGCGCGCCACGCGGGAAAGGCGCGGTTCGCGGCGTCGATCGCGCGGTTCGCCTCGCTAGGGCCGCAGTTGGCGACTTCGACGAGCCGGCCGCCGTCGGCCGGATTCGTGACGGGGAACTTGGCGCCGGTGTCGACCCAGGCGCCGTCGATGTAGGCCTGCGTTCTGACGAGCGCGCCGTCGGAGAACGAAGGCAGAGACGAAACACGTTGCAGCACGATGACCTCCCGTGGGGTGTGCGTTGCACTGTAGGATAGTCGACCGTCGAACGCCATGCAGCACCATGTCGCAGCCTGGCGCAGCGCGCCGCGCGGAGGCGCTATCCTCCGCGGGCATCGCAGATGCCCCGTCGACGAAAATCATGCAGTTCGAAAGCCTGGCCGCCGAACTTCAGAACTGGCTGAAGACCTCCATCGAGCAAGGTCACGGGCGAGACGCGCTCGTGCAGTCGATGCGCGCGGCCGGCTATCAGCGCAACTTCGCGCGCGAAGCCGTCGAGCTTGCGCTTGTGAAGTTCGCTCCCGCGGCAACAGCCAGCGAGCCGCAGCCGGAGGACCCGGCGGCGATGGATTCGACGACGATCCTGGCGCAAAGCCCCAACGCGATCGAAACCTCGGACCGCAAGGTCCACATCCTGTTCGCGCTGAATGCGCCGCGCATCGTGCTGTTCGGCGGGCTGCTGTCGGACGCGGAGTGCGACGAGCTGATCGCGGCTTCGCGCCGCAAGCTCACGCGCTCCACCGTCGTCGACGCCGTCACCGGCGAATATCACACGCATCCCGACCGCACCAGCAGGGGCACCCACTTCGAGCGCGGCGAAAGCGAACTCATCCGCCGCATCGAGAATCGCATCGCCGAGCTGATCGGCGTGCCGGTCGAGCGCGGCGAGCCGATCCAGATCCTGCACTACACGCCCGGCGCCGAGTACAAGCCGCACTTCGACTTCTTCGACCCGGCGTCTCCAGGCAACGAAAAAGTGCTTGCGATGGGCGGCCAGCGTGTGGCCACGCTCGTGATGTATCTGAACGACGTCGCCGCCGGCGGCTCGACGGTGTTTCCGGAGGTCGGGCTCGACGTGCTGCCGCGCAAGGGCAACGCGGTGTATTTCGCGTACACGACCGAGGACGGTCAGCTCGACCGGCGCACGCTGCATGGCGGCAGCCCCGTCGCCGAAGGCGAGAAGTGGATCGCGACGAAGTGGTTGCGGCAGAGGGATTACGGCGGCCCGGGCGTGTGAATCGGCGCGGCTAGAAGTGCACGCCGAGCCCGATCAGGACTTCACCCTGCGTCAGCGCATCGCCGCGAACGGCGAGCGCGCAACCGCCGGAGCAGAACAGTGCGCCCGAGGCGTTGACCAGCGTCGCGTAGCCGCGCAGTTCGACGCGCAGAACGAGCGCGCCGGCGAGCGGCAGAAGGAAGCCCGTGCCGACGTTCAGACTCGGCCGCGTTTCGCTGCGCAGACCGTCGGGTCCGGGTGCGAAGATCGTCGCGCCCAGCCCGCCGACGACGTACGGGCCGCGGCCGATCGGCCCCTCGAAGAAGTTCGTGCCACCGATGTGCACGTAAGTCACCGTCAGCGGGAACGACTGCGTACCGGCGGGCAGCGACTCGAGCCGCGTACGCTGCCGGCTGACGAAAATCTCGAGCTGGCGCGCGCCATCGATGCCGAAATCGATTGCAAACGACGCCGCGCCTCGATCCGCGAGGTGCAACCGCTCGCCGCTGGCGACGCGCTCGAAGCCTCCGCCCGCGCGCCAGCCGCCGAAAGCGACCGCGCCGTTGTGCTGGGCACGCGCCGGCGCGGCAGCGAGTGCGGCTGCCGTGAGGACGAGCAGGCCGCAGATGCGATTCAGCGCGCGCACGCCGCGAGCGCGGATCGAAGCAGGGTCGTGCGGCCGCAGCGGTGTCGGCCGGCGCGCAGGGCCCTCTGCCTCAATTCGTGCCTCACGGCCGCGCTCGGTCCGGATAAACCGCCAGCGGCACGCCAAAGTCGCTTGGGAATCAGGCACTTTAAACCCAGATTTGCCATTAGGCCGGCCAGTGCCTTTTGTTGTCGTCCCGGTGCAAGACACCGCATGGCCTTCGCTGTGTCATCCCGGCCTGCGCGCGCCCTGGCGGCCGTCTTGCGGCATCTTCGCGCCCGTGCTTGTGGGCCTGAGGCCCATCCCTCGCTGCGCTCGG
>CAZIJU010000182.1:0-3898 GCA_964539745.1 uncultured Burkholderiaceae bacterium
ACGTTCGATCGGCTTTTTCGTTGACCGCGTCAAACAAAAACTCACAGGCTCTCAGTCGTCGCTCCAAGGTAAGCCTCGCCATGATCTCGTCGACGAACTTGGATCGAGCCCTGCGCATTCTCCCCTCCGCTCCGGCAATCGTCGCGAGAATACTGACCGGCTCCACAGGAAATTACAAGGCGCGGCTCGGACGGCTCGCTCAGGTCACTCCCCGACCATGAACCTCACGCGAGCTCCATCGGGAACGTCTCTCAGTTGATGGCCGACGCTCCGTCCGGCGCCGCGGTTGTCGCTTCGATGGATATAGCGGACGCTTGCCGGATTGCCGCCTTCCCGAAAGATGGCCATCGGGTACTCGTCGCGGTCGAAGTGCGCTCCCGGTCGACGTGAACGGTCTTTGATGTAGCGCAACGCCTCGGCGCGCCGCTGCGCCGCGCCGCTTCGTTCGAGCGTCAGCACACTGGGCTGGCCTAGCCGCTGCGCGTGGCGAACGTGTTCGGCCGAGGCGGGGTAGCGGCTCTTTGAGACCACCACGTCATACGGCTTTCCGGGCGGACGAGCCGCGGCAGAGGCGGCCGGAACGGGCTTCGCCACAGCGCGAGGCGCCGCCGCCGCGGCCGAGGCCGCCGGTCGCGCGGTAGCGACGCGAGGCGCGGCCGCGACCCGGGCAGGCGCAGAGGCGCGCGCTGCCGCCGCCGCCGGGGCCGCACGGACCGCGGATCCGGCCGCCGCGCCGCGAACGGCTGCACCGCGAACGAGCAAGAAGAGCGGAAAGGCGTCCGCGGGGCTTGGCACCAGCGGCAGGGCGGTCAAGGCCAGCGAGAGAATGCTTCGGGCTATCGGCTTGCGTGTGAAGTTCATGTGTTCGGCTTCGTCAAAGGTTGCGGTTCCTGCGTCCGGGCAGCAGGCGACTCATGTCCTGCCCCCGTACGCTGAATGCTCGGCAGGCCTCTGCTTTTCGTAGCACCGGCACTTGGTAGGTTTCACGGTGCGTTCGTCACCAGAAGTTCCGCGCCGCGCGGGCCTCCGAGCTGGATTCGATCCCCGGCCAACAAGGGAACGTGTATGACGAGCGGCAGCTGCAATTGCAGGCCGGCACGCAGGATGCGCGTGCCGTTGCCTTCCGAAAGCGACGCCACGAACGTCACCGGCCCGATGCTGAAGATCCGGGCGTGGCGGCGGGAAACGTAGGGCGAGCCACCGACAAGTTCACGAGTCAAGAGAAGCGGCCGGTCCAAAGGAACCGTCCGGCCACTGGCGTTGGTCAAGCGAAGTGGCGCCCTGAGATCAAAGGCGCACATGGGGCACGCACGCAGGCCGTCGTACGTGAAGAAGGCAGCGCCGCAGCCGATGCAGCCGACCTGGTGGTTGTTAACCAGCTCGGCTGCCAGCGACTTCACGAACACTGCTCCGTCTCGCGCTTCGGGGTCCTCGTCGAACAGGCGAGCCAGCTGACGGCGCAAGTCCGGTGGCAGGCTCGCACTGGGATAACCGGCGGCCCGGTCGACTTCACGGCCGCGCGGTGAATCGGAGAGGAATGGCGGCACGCCGTAGAACGCGCGCTCGTATTCGCCGGGATCGTCGATGCCGCACCCCGCCGTCTTATAGAGGAGCAGATCCGCCGCGATGTGCGCGAAGGCGGTCCAGTCGGCCCGCTGCCAGCCGCGCACCGTGCGCGGCTGCCTTTCTCGCCGCAGTTCCGGCGCGGCCGTGTCCGGCGCACCCAACGTCGGCGGAAGCGGGACGCCCGGGATCACGGCCGAGTCGAGATCGACGAGGGCAACGACGACGTCCTTGTCGCCACGTGCATCGACCTTGACCGCCCCCTTGTTGAAGTCGCCGAATGCGAGCCCCGCTTGGTGAAACTTGTTCAAGAGGGCGCCAAGCTTTACGGTTGCGATCGCCCGCTGGCGAGGATTCAGGCGTGCCGGCTCGTCGGCTAGACCAGCAATCGTGATGCCGGCCACGAAGCGGCTGATGTGGCCCAGACGCCCCTCGAACTCGAAGGCGTCGAACGGTGCCGCGATGCGTGAGTCGATGTTTTTGCCGATGTCGCGGTCGATGATCGCGCGGGTGCGTGGCAGGCGCTGCCCTCCAGCGTCACGCCGATGCAAGACCTTGACCGCGAGCGCCTGGCCGTCGCACTCGCCGCGGAAGACGGTTCCTTCCCCGCCGCCACCGATCGCCTCGCGGACGACGACGCGTCGCCCGCGTCGGGTCTTGATCCGCGTGCCTGGGCGAAGCCGCGCCGCGATCGGATCGGCGACGTCGGCCGTCATGGCATCGGCGCCCGCAGGGCGGCAATGGTCAGGTTGTCGGAGAAGCAGGGACGCCCGTCCTCGCGGAGGCTCGCGCAGTGTTCCAGCAGTTCGACTAGGGCATCGTCGAGGTTCGGGCGTCCTCCGAGTTCGCGCCCCAAGTTGGTCCATTGAGCAGCGTCGATGACGTCTGCCAGGCCGTCGGTCGTCGCCATGACCACGCTCCCCGGATTTAGGAAGCGGTGGCCCACCGATGGAGTGCCGCGCATTTGCGGCCCCAGCGTTCCGGTGAGCGCCCCGCCTTCGCCAGCGCGCATCGGCTCGAGGACCGCTTCCACAGAGTCGCGGTCGCGGTCGTAGATCCAGATCCCGCCATCGCCCAGATAGCCAAACATCAGGAACGGTCCACTGCCGATCAGCAACAGCAGGGTCGTCCGCAGCCCGGCCGGCCGGCTCTTCTGGCGCGCTTCGGTCCGAAGCCGCCGGGCGGCGACCCTGAAGCTCGTCCGAATGATCCGGTCCAGCTTTGGGGTCCTGCTGGCGGCGAGTGCTGACTTGATCGCTCTCGTCGTAAATGCGGCGGCAGCTTCGGTGGCTAGCGAGGAGGCGACCTCGCCCCAGGGCTCGCCGCCCACACCGTCCCCGACCGCAGCGACTGTGTAGTCGCCGACCCGTTCCAGTCGAACCGCGTCCTCGTTCGAGTCGCGCCCGCCGACGTGCGTCGCGAGCCCGACGTCGAAGAAGTGGGGCGTTGGCCGCTGGTCGCTAAGCAGTAGCAGGTTGCCGTTCATGGATTACCTCGAAAGGTCAAGTGCCGCGACAACCCGCTCCACAATCCCGGGCGTCGCTTCTTTGCGCCGCGAGACGTCGGTACTAGCCGGCTCGGCCATGCGCGGCCGCACCGTGGGCGCGCTGAGCAGGCCAGCCGCCCTGAGTTCCGCGCTGAGAGCCTCGCGCTCAGCGCCAGTCATGCAGGGCACCACGAACTTGATTGCCATGTATCGCCTCCATCGAGTTGAGGGTTCGTAGGGTCAATGCTCGGCCGGTGGGGGGAATTCGCCGACCACGCAAAAGTCGAGATGCAACCGCTCGCCGTCATCGAAGTGAGCGGAAGACAAGCGACATGATCCAGAACAGGCCCCTGATCGTGTCCACGGCAAGCCAGATCGTTGCCGCCAACGCCAACGAGCAGAGACTCAAAGCCATCATCAAGACAGGCTCGAGGGGGCGAAGGCGATCGATCAGCGCGAGCAGGCGGGCGGGCATCTGTCTGGGTCTCCTGACTACGGGACGTACCCAGTCAATGCTCGGCGGCGGGGGAGTTTTCTTTGGAGAAAGCCCCGGGCGGCGAAAGGAGGGAGGGGTTCGAGGCTGCCGCCCGGGGTGGAAATTGCCCGCCAGGGGGATGCGGCGGGAGAGACTGCTTCGACTGCTGTCAACGATGATGCGTGTGCATCTGCCTTAGCCGCTGTCCATGTCTGCCTCCTGCCGGATCGGGGCTCGGCCTCCGCGGTCGGACACCCCGCGCCAGCCGGTTCCCGATCCGATGTCGGGTGGATCGGTGGAGGTGCCGGCGGACGATGCTGCCGCTCGACCCTTCAGCGGATCAATGCTCGACGGCGGCGGTCTTTTCTGTGGCC
>CAZIJU010000183.1:0-3809 GCA_964539745.1 uncultured Burkholderiaceae bacterium
GTCCACGCTGTCGCGGTCAAAGCGGAAGACGACGTTTATGACACAGTAAGACTAAGGCGGCGGCGACGAAACCCGCCGACGACGCGCACCGCAAGGACGACATCGCCAGGCACCGGCAGATGGCGCGTGCGCACGAAGAAGCGGCCAAGTGCCTGGAGTCCGGCGAAAAGGAGAGCGTGTGCCACGAGCGGCTGCGCGAAGCGTGCAAGGGCATCGCCGTCGGTCGATACTGCGGCATGCGCCACGCGCACTAGCGCAAGACCCGGTCCGATGAAACGTCTCGTTCGCTTCGTCGCCGCGCTGCTCGTCGTCGGCGCCGCGTCACTCGCGTTCGCGCAGGCGCCGAATCCGGGCGGCCGCAAGGCGCTCGACCTGCCGATCGATCCGGCCCTGCTCAACGACCTGCCCGAGCTGCAGGGCGTGGTGTCGTGGCGCCTGCTCGGGCAGGTCAAGCCGACGCAGGTGGGCAGCCGCGTCGTTCCGCAGTTCGCGCCGGCGGTGCGCGCGCTCGACAAGCAGGAGGTCAAGCTGCAAGGCTTCATGCTGCCGATCGTCACCGGCGAAACGCACGACCACTTCCTACTGACGATGCGACCCCCGCACTGCCCTTTCTGCCTGTCGCTCGGACCCGAGTACATCGTCGAGGTGCGCGCGGCCAGGCCGATCAGGCACACCTACGAGCCGATCGTCGTTTCCGGCCGCTTCGCCGTGCTCGACGACGACCCCTTCGGTCTGTACTACCGGCTGACGGCGGCGCAACTGGCGAGCGCGAAGCCCCAGTGAGCGCGGACGATCGGTATCACCCGTAAGCGGTAGGCCGTGCGGCACGCGCCGTCGCGCGCCGAATCCGATACGTTCGGCAAAGTTGATATAGTGGCCGCTAAACGGAGTGCCGGCGCAGCGGTACGGCGTCCGGTCGGGCAAACCGCTGAAACGGACCATCGCCTGGCCGTTCAGCGGACGATTGCCGCAGGTGCCGTCATTTAGTCTGGACGGGTCGATCCGAACGCGCAGCGGAAGGCGCGCGCCGGTGCAACCGCTCAGCGCGCGGCGCCAAACCTGGACAACACGTGGTTTTTTCGTTCTTCAAAAAGGATCCGAAGAACGCCAAGGACCGCTCCCGCAAGAGCGGTAGTGGCGCGCGCCCCGGCACGCCCGCGGGCGCTCGCGTGCCGCCCGCGCCGGTGGGCCGGCCGCTGGCCGAACCGGTCAACCGCTCGTTGAACCGTGCCTCGCTGCCGTCGCAGCGCTTCGCGACGACCGAAAACGCCATTCCCGACAAGGAACTGGCGCGTTCGCTCGCGATGGAAACCGCGGCGAAGATTGACGCGATCGAATCCGAGATGGCGCGAGACTTTCTGCGCCCCTCGCAGCAGAACGTCGGGACCAACACCGGCGGCGGTGCCGCCGTGGCCACGCAACGGCTGTCGGCAACGCTGCCTGCGCCGGCGGCGGTCGCCGGCCGCGACGACGACGCGTTCGACATCCACGGCGACGCGCTCGCCGGCAGCATCGACGCGATCGAGATCCACACCTCGGGCGCGGGCTCGGTGATCGACGAGACCGCGATCCTGTTCGCCAACGGGCAGATCGAAGAGGCGGAAGCGAACCTGCGCTCCGCCATCGAAGCCGACGACCTCGGCCATGCGCGGCAAATGGCCTGGCTGATGCTGTTCGAGCTCGTCAACCAGCGCGGCGATCGCGCCGCGTTCGAGCAGTTGACGAGCGACTATGCCCGGCGCTTCGAGAGTTCGCCGCCGGCGTGGGTCGACTATGCCGCGCCGGCGACGCAGCGCCCGGGCGCCGGCGCGGTGGCGACGCCCACCGGCGCAGCGGTCGTGCGGCTGCCGGACGTCGTCGACGCCAACGTGGTCAAGGCGCTCGAGCAGCTCAAGCAACTGGCGGTTTCGCACCCGACGCTGACGCTGGACGCTTCGGGCGTGCGCAGCATCGATCTGGTCGGCGCCGAACTGTTGCTGCGTGTCGTCAACGCATTCAAGCGCGCCAGCCACGAGTTGATCGTTCAGGGCGCCGAGCAACTGATCAATCCGTTGCGCGCCGCGATCGAGCCGGGCCGGCGCGACGCATCCGACGCCGGCTGGATGCTGCTGCTCGAAGTCTTCCGCCTGCTCGGCCGGCAGGACGATTTCGACGAGACCGGAATCCAGTACTGCATCACCTTCGAGGTGTCGCCGCCGTCGTGGGAGCCCGCGCCGCCGAACATGAAGGCGCGCGCTGCCGCGGCCGTCGCGGGCGCGGCGAGCGCGGTCGCAAGCGACGATCCGCTCGCTTGGCGCGGCGTCATCGAAGCCGAAGGCGAGCCATTCTTCGGCCGGCTGGCCGCACTGGCGCGCGTGCACAAGGCGCTCGCCGTCGATTGCGGCCAGCTCCGCCGCATGGCCTTCTCCGCAGCTTCCGCGCTGCTGACGCTGGTGATGAAGCTGCAGCAGGGCGGCGCGACCGTCGAGTTCCGCAATGTCAACGTGATGGTGGGTGCACTGTTCCAGCTTCTCGGCATCACCGCCGTCGCCGCCGTCCAGTTGCGCCGCGCGTAGCGCGCCCTTGAATCGCGCCTGCGCGGAGCCATCATCGGTTGATGGAACCCTTCCACGGCACCACGATCGTCTCGGCGCGGCGCGGCGCGCAGGTGGCGATGGGCGGCGACGGCCAGGTCACCCTTGGCAACATCGTCGTCAAGCAGAGCGCGCGCAAGGTGCGGCGCCTGTATCACGATCGCATCCTTGCCGGTTTCGCCGGAGCGACCGCCGACGCGTTCACGCTGTTCGAGCGTTTCGAGGCGAAGCTTGAGAAGCACCAGGGCCATCTGCTGCGGTCTGCCGTGGAGCTCGCGAAGGACTGGCGCACGGACCGCATCCTGCGCCGGCTCGAAGCGATGCTGGCGGTGGCCGACCGCGAGACCTCGCTGATCATCACGGGCGCGGGCGACGTGCTCGAACCCGAGTTCGGCTTGATCGCGATCGGCTCCGGCGGCCCGTACGCGCAGGCCGCCGCGCGCGCGCTGCTCGACAACACCGACCTCGCACCGGTGGAGATCGTCAGGAAGTCGCTCGCGATCGCCGGCGACCTGTGCATCTACACGAACCAGTCGCACACGATCGAGTCGATCGACTGAGTCGGCCGTCGGGCGTCGGCCCTCGGCCGGCGCGTTTCTCTTCCAGACTCCGGTCTCCCGACTCCAGACTCCCATGATGACGCCGAAGGAAATCGTTTCTGAGCTCGACAAGCACATCGTCGGGCAGGACCGCGCCAAACGCGCGGTCGCGATCGCGCTGCGCAACCGCTGGCGCAGGCAGAACGTCGCCGAGCCGCTGCGCTCGGAGATCACGCCGAAGAACATCCTGATGATCGGCCCCACCGGTGTCGGCAAGACCGAAATCGCGCGCCGCCTCGCGCGGCTGGCCGATGCGCCGTTCATCAAGGTCGAGGCGACCAAGTTCACCGAAGTGGGCTACGTCGGGCGCGACGTCGACTCGATCGTGCGCGACCTCGTCGACATCGCGATCAAGCAGACGCGCGAAGCCGAGATGAAGAAGGTGCGCGCGAAGGCCGAAGACGCCGCCGAGGACCGGATCCTCGACATCCTGCTGCCGGCGCCGCGCGACTTCGGCTTTTCCGAGGCGCGCTCGACCGAGGCGAACGAGACGCGCCAGAAGTTCCGCAAGAAACTGCGCGAAGGCGAACTCGACGAGCGCGAGATCGAGGTCGAGGTCGCGCAGCCGATGCCGACGATGGAGGTGATGGCGCCGCCCGGCATGGAGGAGTTGACGCAGCAGATCCAGTCGATGTTC
>CAZIJU010000184.1:0-3779 GCA_964539745.1 uncultured Burkholderiaceae bacterium
GTAGGCGCGCGGCGAACGGAAACAGCCGCGTCATCCCCGCGCAGGCGGGGATCCACACGTGTCCGTGAGCAAGCGCCGTAGGCGCGCGGCGAACGGAAACAGCCGCGTCATCCCCGCGCAGGCGGGGATCCAATCGACTTTGCGTAAAGCGTGATCGGAAACAGCCGCGTCATCCGAGATTCGCGAAGCGAAGACCGGGATCCAGACCGTCGCGATTCGCATCCGCTCGCGAGTAAGTCGCGAAGCCGACAGCGATGTCCGCGTGCGCGCAGCGCGACCGGACATCGCTGTCGCCCCCGCGCAGGCGGGGGCCTAGTTTATGCAGCGATTGGCAGCCGATGCGTCATCCCCGCCCCCGCCTTCGCGGCGACGTCGATCCGGTCCGATGCAACGTCACCCGGGTTGCGGTCTGCGCGGGCGCGATGGATGCGCAAGACCCCGAAGCCGCCGCTGCTCACGCGATCCGCAACGTCGGCGGGCCGGCAAGCGTGTGCGTGAACTCGACGCTGATCAACGTGCCAGGCAATCCGGGCGCGGTCGACCGCGGATTGTTGCCGACGCGCAGCACCGCGTCGTGCTGCTCGGCGATCTCGCGCACGATCGCGAGCCCAAGCCCGCTGCCGTCGACGTTGGTGCCCAGCACGCGGTAGAAGCGCTCGAACACGAGCTGGCGCTCGTGCTCGGCGATCCCCGGCCCGGTGTCCTCGACTTCGAGGAATGCCGAGCCCGAATCGGCTGCCGCGCGTACCCGCACCGTGACGCTGCCCTGCTCGGGCGTGTAGCGCAGCGCATTGTCGACGAGGTTCTTCAGCAGTTCGCGCACCAGCACCGCCACGCCGATGATGCGTACCGGCCGCTCCGGTCCTTCGAAGCCGAGGTCGATACGCCGCGTTTGCGCGAACGGATAGCACTCGCGCACCAGTTCGCGTGCCAACGGGACGAGGTCGACGGCCGCGAACGCACGCAGATCGGTCGCATGATGTTCGGCCCGGGCCAGCGCCAGCAACTGGTTGATCAGATGGGTGGCGCGCTCGGTCGACGCCGCGATCTGCCGCAGGCTGCGCTTGAGCTGCTGCGGGTCCGTCTCGCGCAGCGCGAGCTCGGCCTGCGTGCGCAGGCCCGCCAGCGGCGTCTTCATCTGATGCGCGGCGTCGGCGGTGAACCGCCGCTGCGCCTGCAGGTTCTGCGCCATGCGCTCGAGCAGCTCGTTGAACGAATTCACCAGCGGCGCCAGCTCCTCGGGCGCGGCCTGCGGATCGATCGGCGACAGATCGTCGGGCCGCCGCGCGCGAATGCGTGCCTGCAGCGCCGTGAGCGGCGCGAGCCCGCGCGACAGCCCGAACCACACGAGGATCACCGCGATCGGCAACACGACGAACTGCGGCACGATGACGCCGCGGATGATCTCGTTGGCGAGCTGCGAGCGCTTTTCGAGCGTCTCGGCGACCTGCACCAGCGCGGGCTTGCCGCCTTTGGCGTTGCGGAATTCGACCCAGGTGTAGGCAATACGCACCTCGGTGCCGCGGATCTGGTCGGAGCGAAACTTGACGCGGCGAGGCGTCGGGACCTCCTGCTCGTCCGGAATCGGCAGGTCGCGATCGCCCGCGACGAATTCGCCGCGCAACCCGAGCACGATGTAGTAGACGCTGCTGGTCGGGTCGGCACGCAGCAGTTCGTTCGCCGGCAGCGGCAGTTGCAGCGCGACCTGCCCTTTGGATTCCTTGACATGGTCGGCGAGCAGTTCGACTTGCTCGCCGAGCGTGCGGTCGTAAGGCGCGTTGGCGATCGACTGCGCGACGAGATACGTGACGGTGACGCTCATCGGCCAAAGCAGCAGCAGCGGCGCGAGCATCCAGTCGAGGATCTCGCCGAACAGCGAACGCTGCTCGCCGGTGCGACGCAACGGATTGAAGCCGGACGGCGTCGCGTCCGTCGCCGCCGGGCGACGCCCGGCGCCTGGCGCGAGCGCCGAGGCCAGCGCGCGCATGTTGGCGCGCCAGCCGGGCCGCGCCGAAGGCGGATGCGGCGGCGGCAGTGCCGCAGGATCGACCGTTTCGTCGGGCATCGTCGGCCGGATTATCGGCGCCGCGGCGGCGCGGCGCGCAATGGCGAGCCGTTACGTCGCGCGGGGCGGCGCTGCGCCCGGCAATGCCGCGTCGGCGCCCGGTGCGTCGTTGGCGGCCTCGGGGGCGACACGCTCCAGGCAGTAGCCGAGCCCGCGCACCGTGGCGATGCGGATCGCGCCGGGCTCCAGCTTCCTGCGCAGGCGGTGGACGTAGACCTCGATGGCGTTGTTGCTGACCTCTTCGCCCCATTCGCACAGATGGTCGACGAGCTGCTCCTTGCTGACGACGCGCCCGCAGCGCTGAAGCAGAATCTCGAGCAGGCCCAGTTCGCGCGCCGACAGCTCGAGCGGCTGCCCGTTAATCGTCGCCACACGGCCGGCCTGATCGAGCGCGAGCGGGCCGTTGCGCAGCACGCTCTGGCTGGCGCCGAGCGCGCGCCGTGTCAGCGCGCGCACGCGCGCTTCCAGCTCCGACAGCGCGAAAGGCTTGGCCATGTAGTCGTCGGCGCCGAGGTCGAGCCCGCGCACGCGCTGCTCGACGCTGTCGGCGGCCGTCAGGATCAATACCGGCACCTTGGAATTGCGCGCGCGCAGGCGTCGCAATACCTCCAACCCCGGCAGTTTCGGCAGGCCAAGGTCGAGGATCAGCAGGTCGAACGTCTGTGCCGTCAGCGCCGTGTCGGCTTCGTCGCCCGTGGCCACCACGTCGACCGCGTAGCCGCCGGCGCGCAGCGAGCGCGACAGGCCGTCGGCCAGCACCGGATCGTCTTCGGCGATGAGGATGCGCACTTGACTTGATATGCTGCACGCCGCCTCCGCGCGGTGGTCGATATCGACGATGCCGCGCGGGCGGGGGTCGGCCCTGCCGCGGCAGTCTAGGCAGCAGGTGCGCCCGCCGCAAGCCGCCGGGCGACGGCCGGCGCCGCCGCGCTCGGGGTGCTTGACGCCGATACTGAATGAAACTACAGTAGCACTGTCATTTCATTCAGTGGGTGGCGCGCGGTGTGTCACCTCGATTCGGCGGCGCGAGCGGAGGCGACGATGGACGACGGAAGGAGCGGGTTGGTGGCGGATTCGAAAGAGCGGCAGAAGGCCCTGGCAGCGGCGCTGGCGCAGATCGAAAAGCAGTTCGGCAAGGGCTCGATCATGCGGCTGGCCGACGGCGAGGTGGCCGAAGACATCGACGTGGTGTCCACCGGCTCGCTCGGGCTGGACATCGCGCTGGGCATCGGCGGTTTGCCGCGCGGCCGCGTGGTCGAGATCTACGGGCCGGAGTCGTCGGGCAAGACCACGCTGACGCTGCAGGTGATCGCGGAGATGCAGAAGATCGGCGGCACCTGCGCGTTCATCGACGCCGAACATGCGCTCGACGTGCAGTACGCGCAGAAGCTCGGCGTCAACCTGCAGGAGCTGCTGATCTCGCAGCCCGACACCGGCGAGCAGGCGCTCGAGATCGCCGACGCGCTGGTGCGGTCCGGTTCGGTCGACCTGATCGTGATCGACTCGGTCGCGGCGCTCACGCCCAAGGCCGAGATCGAGGGCGAGATGGGCGACTCCCTGCCCGGCCTGCAGGCCCGCCTTATGAGCCAGGCGCTGCGCAAGCTCACCGCCACCATCAAGCGCACCAACTGCCTGGTGATCTTCATCAACCAGATCCGGATGAAGATCGGCGTCATGTTCGGCAACCCCGAGACCACCACCGGCGGCAACGCGC
>CAZIJU010000185.1:0-3777 GCA_964539745.1 uncultured Burkholderiaceae bacterium
CCTTCGCGCGCCAGCGCTCGGCGTGCACGCCGGCGCGTTGCGCGGCTTCGAGCAGCGCGACTTCAGTCTGATCGCCTTCAAAGGCGCCGCCGGGGCCGGGCTGCGCGTCGTTGTTCAGCGCGGCGGCGCGCAGCAGCCGCTGCTGCGCCGGCGCGCTCGCCGCCTCGATGCGCTCGACGCGCATCCGGTTCGCGGTCAGCGTGCCGGTCTTGTCCGTGCAGACGAAGGTGACCGAGCCGAGCGTCTCGACCGCGGGAAGCCGGCGGATCAGCGCGGCCTCGCGCGACATGCGGTAGGCGCCGACCGCGAGCGCGATCGCGACCACCGCCGGCAGCGCCTCCGGGATCGCGGCGACCGCCAGGCTCACCGCAGTCAGGAACATCGCGAGCGGATCCTCGCCGCGCGCCAGGCCGACCGCGAAGATCACCGCGCAGATCGCGAGCACCGCGTACGCAAGCCGGCGGCCGAAGCGCGCGAGCCGCTGCTGCAGCGGCGAGGCCGGCCGCTCGGCACCGGCGAGCAGCGCCGCGACGCGGCCCAGTTCGGTCGCGAGCCCCGTGGCGACGACCACCCCGACGCCACGGCCGTGCGTGACCAGCGTTCCCAGGTGCGCGAGGTTGTGGCGTTCGCCCACGGGGGCGTCGTGCGCCGCCGTGGCCGCGAACTGCTTGTCGACCGGCACCGACTCGCCGGTCAGCGCGGCTTCGTCGGTGCGCAGCGCGTTCGCTTCGAGCAGCCGCAGGTCGGCCGGCACGCGCATGCCGGCCTCGAGCAGCACGATGTCGCCGGGCACGAGCTCGGCCGCGGGAACCGTGGCCACGCCGCCCGCGCGGCGCACGCGCGCCTGCGGGTTCGCGAGCGACTTCAGCGCCGCCATCGCGCGCTCGGCGCGCCATTCCTGCGCCACGCCGAGCGCGGCGTTGAGCACGACGATCGCGAGGATCGCCGCGGTATCCGCCCATTCGCCCAGCAGCCCCGAGATCACCGCGGCAGCGGCGAGCACCGCGATCATGAAGTCGGCAAGCTGGTTCCACAGCATCGCCGCCAACGAGCGGCGCTGCGCGAGCGGCAGCTCGTTGCGGCCGTGCCGCGCGCGCCTCGCTTCGACCTCGGCCGGCGTCAGCCCGACCGTCGGATGGACATTGAGCCGCGCCAGCACGGCGTCGGCGTCGAGCGCGTGCCAGGCCGGCGTGCGCGTGTCTAGACCGGCTGGCGAAAGTGCAGCCATGCGTTGGCGAAGTAGATCAACGCGAGCGCCACGCTGGTCCAGCCGACGAAGTTGAGCAGCCGCGCCGTCGGCCGCGCGACCAGCGCGACGATCAGCGCGCCGGACATCACCGCGGCGGAAACGGCAGACAGCGCGTGCGCGGGCGCCGCGGCGGCGAGCAGCGGGCCGTCGAGATAGACGAGATCGTCGACGCCGAGAATCGCGAGGTTGAACAGGTTGCTGCCGACCAGGTTGCCGATCGCCATGTCGAGCGCGCCGATGCGCACCGAGGCGATCGTCACCGTCAGCTCGGGCAGCGTGGTCGTGACCGCGACCAGCAACGTGCCGACGAAGCTGTCGGTCCAGCCCATCGCGGCGGCAAGATCTCCGGCGACGAAGGGCAGCCACAACGCCGCGCCGACCACGACCGCCGCGGCGGCCGCGTAGCGAACGGCCGCCTGCCGCAGCGTCATCTCCGGCGCGGGTTCGACTGCGGTCGCAGCCGCCGCAGCGACGGCGGCCGCGCCGCGTTCGTACTGGTAGATCGTGCGGATCGCGACCAGGTACAGCGCGAGCAGCGCGGGGGTGACGAGGCCGACATGGCCGACGCGCCAGTTCAGCGCGGGCGCGGCGAGCATGCCGAAGGCGACCACGCCGAGCATCACGATGCCGAAGGCCGCGCCGAGGGTATGCCCCTGGCTCGCGACCTGGTAGATCGACGCGTGGCGATGCAGCGCGTCGAGCACGACGATCATCGCGAGGTTCAGCACGCAGGCGCCGAGCACGTTGCCGACCGCGATGTCGGGCACGTCAGCGACCGTCACCGACGCGATGCCGGTCACGAGTTCGGGCAGCGAGGTGACGCTCGCCATCAGCACGAGACCGATCCAGCCGCCGCCGAGCCCCGTGTGGCGCGCGATCACGTCGCCGTAGTGTGAAAGCCGCGTGCCCGCGACGAGGATCAGCGCGGCGCACAGCGCCAGTTGCAGCCAGTGGATCCAAGGCGAAGACATGCGGCCTCCTGCGGGCGCATTGTGCCGTGCGGGCACCGTTCGAACTTGCGCAGACTCAGCGTCGGCGCTTCACAGCCCTTCGCGCCACTCGGCGTTGAAGACGCGCCAGCGGCCGCCTTCGCGCCGCCACGCAGAGTCGAACTCCCAGGTCTGCCCGCGCTCGGGCAGCAGACCGGCGCCGCCGGTCGCAACCACGCGCACTTTCGCGAACGCGCGTTTGCCGTCGATCCGCACGTCGGTGACGACCGCGATGACGCGGATCTTCTCGTGCGGCAGCAGCGCGCCGGCGATCACGCGCTTGGCGTCGTCCTTGCCGAAGGCGCCGGAGTCGCGCGTGAAGTCGTCGGCGAGCGCTTCGAGAAAGACCCCTGGGTCGCGCTTTTCGATCGCCGCGGCCATCGCACCGATCGTGTCGCGCAGTTCGCGCTCGGGATCGGAACGCGCGCAACCGGCGATCAGCGTGCCGAGCGCGGCGATCGTCAGCGCGCGCCGGCGCGGCACCATCTGCTCAACCGCGCCGGTACTCGACGAGCCGCGCGACCGTATCGCGCGCGAGCCGGCCGTCGGGGCTGACGATCGTGTGTTCGGCCTGCACGTACAGCTTGACCGCCGCCGCGTAGTGCATCACTTCGACGTTGCGCCAGGCGAGCTGCGCATGGCCGTCGTCGCTTCTCACGTCGGCTTCGTAGCGCACCGGCAGCACGTCGAACTCGCCGGCCGGCACGCTGATCCGCCGCGCGCGGCCGACGGTCGCCACGTAGCGGTGCGCGTTGCGCGTGTCGGTCGCGCGGTTCTCGACGATCGCGGTGCCGCTCCACTGCTTGCCCTCGACGAGCGGGAAGCTGAAGTGCGGATAAAACGGCGCCCAGCGCCACTCGCCGGCGTCTTCCGCGGATTCGCCGGAGGCGGCGAGCGCGGGACGCACGAGCAGATTCCACTCGCGGGTGTAGACGTAGCGGCCGCTCGCCGCACCGGCCGCGGTCGACCGCAGCTCGCAGACGATGCGGTCGGCGGTGACTTCGAGGACGCGGCGCGTTTCTTCGGCCGTACCCGGCGAAAGGCGGTTCTCGACGGCGAAGCGCCAGGTGTCGCCCACAGTGATCTCGGGTCGCTGCACAACGCGCTCAGCCGAGGTTGGCGGCGAGCCAGCGCTCGAGCGCGTCGACCGACTCGCGGCTGCGCCGCGCGAGGTCCTCGAGCTGATCGCGGCCGATGCGGCCGACGTTGAAGTATTTCGACTGCGGGTGCGAGAAGTAGAAACCGCTGACCGAAGACGGCGGGATCATCGCGTAGTTCTCGGTCAGGCGCATGCCGACGTCGGCGCAGTTCAGGACTTCGAACAGCTTCGCCTTGACCGCGTGCTCGGGGCAGGCCGGGTAGCCGGGCGCCGGGCGGATGCCGCGATATTCCTCGCGGATCAGCGCTTCGTTGCTCAGCGACTCGTCGGCCGCGTAACCCCACAGGTCGCGGCGAACGCGCTCGTGCATCAGCTCGGCGAAGGCCTCGGCGAGCCGGTCGGCGATCGCCTTGAGCATGATCGCGCCGTAGTCGTCGTGC
>CAZIJU010000186.1:0-3686 GCA_964539745.1 uncultured Burkholderiaceae bacterium
GTCGCTGCCGGCAGAAACGCATGGACGAAGCCGGCGCGCGCCACCGCCAGCACTTCCCACAGCGTCAGCCCCCCGCCCATGCGCGCCGCGGCGATGAATTCGTCGGCCAGCGTGGTGCGCGAGATTCCCGGGTTGTCTGTGCAGATCGCCAGCGGCAGACCCACGTCGAGCAGGCCGCGCAGCGGATACGCAGGCAGCCCCGCGCTTGCCGGCACGGCCGGGTCGGCGAAGCCCACCACCTCGCGGTTGGAGGTGGGGCACAGCTCGATGCAGACGCCGCGGTCGCGGAAGCGTTCCGCAAGGCGCGGGTTGTCGAGCAGCGTCAGGCCGTGGCCGATGCGGTCGGCATGCAGGTGGTAGGCGGCCTGCCAGATGTTTTCGGCGCTTTCGCCCTCGCCGGCGTGGATGGTGATGCGCAGGCAGTCGCGGAAGGCGGGCACGAAATGCTGCGCGAGTTCCTCCGGCCGCTGCGTGCCTTCGGCGCCGGCGAGATCCAGGCCGAGCAGGAAGTCATCCATGCCCGCCCGCGCGGCCACCGCCTGCGCGATGAACTCCGGCATCGTCTGGCGCTGGCGCCGGTCGAGGATCCAGACGAAGCCGAAGCGCGGAGCCTCGTCTCCGGCGCCGCTTGCGCTCAAAAGCGCCGCGCGCAGCTCGCGCAGGAAGGCGGTCGGATCCTGTGGGCGGTACTTGTGCGGGCTGCCGCGCAACTCCACGTAGGCAAGCCCTTCGGCGCGCGCCTGTTCGACGAGCGCCTGGGCATACGGCTCGATGGCCGCCGGGTGCGTCAGCACAGCCGAGCCCGTCAGCTCGCCCGGCCGCTCGTAGGCGGCAAAGCCGCGCGGCGAATCCTTCAGTTGCAGCCGCGGCTCGGTGACGCCGTAGAGATTGCGCGCGAGCCGCTCGTCGTCGGCCTCGACGAGCAGCGCCGCGGCGCAGGCGGCACGGCTGCTTCCCGCAAGCTGCTGCGGCCAGTCCCACGGCCAGTCGCCGCGCGCGTCGAGCAGCGGGCGCACGCGGGCAAGCGCCGCGGCTCGTGCAGGCGCATCGAGCGCCTGCCAGATCGCGCGGCCCACGGCCCGCTGCGCGGCAAGGTCGAGCGAGCCGCCCAGATGGCGATGCAGATCGGCCTTGGGCAGCCGCAGCAGCCAGTCGCGGTGCCGCGGGGCGAGGGCAGTGCGGCGCAGTTCGTCGATGCGCGCCGGCGGCAGCCGGTACAGGCTGCGCCAGTTCTCGCGCGGCTCGGCCTGCGCCAGCGCGCCGAGAAAGTTGCCGAGCAGCCGGCTGCCCTCGCGCAGGCGGCGGTCGATCTCGGCGGCAAGCGCCGCGCCGTCGGGCGGCAGCCGCCAGCGCAGCTCGGGATCAGCCAACGCCAACGAAAACGCCGCGGAATCGACGCGCCTTCCGTCCAGCGCGATGTCCAGCAGCTCGTTGCGGCTGCCGCGGCCGACCACCAGCGGCATCACTGCGCCGGCAAGCTCCTCGGCCAGCGGGCGTGTAAAGTGCAGCGGATCGTCGGCTTTGCGCAGCGGCTCGGGCATCGGCTCCGGGCCGACGACGTGCAGCCAGGCGTGGGCACCGAAGAGGCTGCCCGCGGTCTGCAGATCGGCGCTCATCGTTTTGCGGCCGCCAGCAAGCGACAACACCACTAGCCCTTGGCGAGCGCGCTCGGCGGCGAGCATCACCACGCGCAGGATGAGCTCGCGGATGTGGTCGCATTCGGACTGCGTGGCCAGTTGATCGGTGCCGGCGGCGGTCCACACGCGCAGCGGCAGCGGTGCGCCGAGCGCGGACCACCACCGCCGCAGCGCGGCCAGCGAGCGGGCCGTCTGCTCGCCTTCGGTGGTGACGATCCAGAGTTCGTCGGGGGCGGCCAGCGCGTGCTGTGCACGCAGTGCCTCGAGCTGCGGGCGCTGCGGGTGATGCGCGTAGAGGTCGAGCCGGGCGGGCGCGAGAAAACCGAACACCTCGGGCACGACGGCCCAGCTTGCACCCAGCGTGCAAACGAGCAGGTTCATGCGCGGACTGCCCTGCGCTCGTGGGTCAGTGGCCCTTGCGCCTTGCTTCGGCGGCGGTGCCCCGCATCGCTTGCGCGGGGCTCAGGCAGCGGTTCGAACCGTATCGCCTCCGGCGGCAACTGCAGCCGGTAGCCGCGGCCCCGGCCGCCGTTGATCCGGTAGCGTGCGGCACCAACGTCCAGTCGTGTCTGCAGCGCCTTGTTCAGCCGTGAAAGCCGCTGCGATACGTAATCGCTGTCGATGCCGCGGTCGCGCAGACGCTCGACGCTGTCCGGAACGAGGCCGATGCCGCAGGCCGATTGCACATCCGCCAGATACGCGCGGGCCCATTCGCGGTCCAGCACGTCCTTCTTGGGCGCACGCAGCGCTGGCTTGCCGTGGCGGGCGCGATGGGCCAGCGCGGCAAGGAATGCAAACTCCGCCGGGGCAAGCTCGAACACCTGGCCACCCATGCGCACGCGACGGGTGGCCGGATCGAGCACGAGTTGAGGTGCGCCCACGGCCGCACTGGCTGCCGCAACCGTCTGCGCAAAGCCGGCACGTCCGTCGAGCAGCGCCCGCGGCAACTCGGCGCGCAGGCAGACGAACGGAATCGTCGCCAGCGTTACCTTGGCATCGCGTGCGTCGGCAAGCTTGTTGTCCTTGACTTGGATGACGCGGCTGTTCGGCGTTGGATAGAAAAAGTCCCACGTCGACTCGAAGGGTTCGTTGACCAGAACGTGCGACAACCTGTCCTGCGCGCGCCCGAACAGCGACAGTGCATAGCCCAGATAAAAGCCCATCGTCTTGCGCCCACCGGCGATCGACACGTGCACGCTGCTGGCCGGATCCTGCGTAAACCTCCGTACATGCTCCGTGATGGCGTCAGCCATCGCCAGGTTGTCCTGCTCGGTACGGATGTCATCCAGCGGCGTGCCATCGGCAGCCGGCAAAACGTGGACGTGCCCGGCGTCGAACGCGATCGGCGGCAGCGCATAGTCTTTGCGCAAGCGGTGGAACCAGCCGGGGTCGTCCGACAAGAGCGCGAGCCGCACGCGCTGCGCACCTTCGCGCGTGGTCAGCAGATGGATCTCGGTGGGCACGAACGCCGGTTCGCGCGTGACGAGCGCGTACAGGGTTTCGGTGACCACCTGCGGCGAAAGGCCGGTCACGGCCAGCAGGATGCGGCGCGGATATTCGTGGGGTTGCATCGGCAATGCGGCCTCTGTCGTGCTCGCACGCACGATAACGAGCCGCGGCAGTCCCCTCAACATTGGCAAGCTTGCGGCCAATTGCCACGCGATCGAATGCGTACCACGCGTTCGCACGGCCCCGAGGCAGCGCTCGCGCGCGACGGCGGCGCCCCGCGGGCGCACGCGCGGCTTGCGCCGAACCGGCTTGCCGTACAAACACCGCAGCGACGACAGCCAACGACGCTGCGCGAATTCAGGCATCCGCGCTCGCAGGCAGCGCTGCGCGCGCCAGGGCTCGACAAGGCGCGGCCGATTCCGGTCGCGGAATCGGCCGCTCGTGCAAAGATGGCGTCCCCTAGGGGATTCGAACCCCTGTTATCGCCGTGAAAGGGCGGTGTCCTAGGCCTCTAGACGAAGGGGACTGACTGCGGGAAGTCAATCGGTGGTGGAGGTAAGCGGGATCGAACCGCTGACCTCTTGCATGCCATGCAAGCGC
>CAZIJU010000187.1:0-3686 GCA_964539745.1 uncultured Burkholderiaceae bacterium
GGCATGCTGAGCGCCAAGCGATGATCGACAAGACCCACCCCCTGCCGGTTGCGGCACAGTGCCGCTTGGTCAACGTCGCGCGCGGCTGCGTCTACTTGTTGACGGCGGCGTAAATGCGCGGAGAAATGGCGGCGAGAGCCGCCGCGTTTTGTAGTCATTTTGGTGGACAAGGACGTCAAACGAGCAGGGCCGAGGCCAAGCCCCGGCCCTGCTCGTTGTTGCTACTGGGTACTCAGAAATCGTCGGGAGCGGCGGCTCGGTTGGAAGGAGACCGGTCGTCGCGTAGTAGGTCCTGGATGTCGTCGCCGTACAGCAGCCAGATGCGCTCTTGCATCTGGCCCAGCCACTCGTACGCAGCCAGCGCTTGTGCGGGCGACCAATCGAGCGCGATGTCGACGCGGAGGTCCTCGCTCGGCAAGTCCGCGGGCACGGACTCGTTGCGCGTCACCGCTTGGCCTTGCGCCGTTTCTGCGCGCGGCTCTCGGCGCGCTCGCGCGCTTCCTTCAGGCGATAGGACTCGCCGTCCAAGGCGACGATCTCGGCGTTGTGGATCAGCCGGTCGATGAGCGACACGACGCAGGCCGCATTGGGGAAGACTTCGTGCCAGTCGGAGAACGTCTTGTTGGTTGTCAGAAGCGTGCTCTTGTTGCCGTAGCGGCGGTTGGTCAGCTCGAACAGCAAGTCGGCGTGGCGGTTGGAGTACGAGAGGTAGCCGACCTCGTCGATGCAGAGCAGATCGGCCGCCGCGTAGTGGCGCAGCCGCCGGCGCAGCGCCGAGTCGCTGTCGAGCGCCGCCAGATCGCCCAGCAGTTGGCCGGCGCTCATGAACAGCACCGTATGGCCGTGCACGAGCGCCTGATGCGCGAGGTTGCGCGCGAGCGTGGATTTGCCGATGCCGTTTGGACCGACCAGCACGACGTTGGTCGCCTCCTGCATGAACTGCAGCGTCATCAGCTCCTCGATGGCGGCCCGATCGCAGCGCTTGGGCCAGCTCCAGTCGAAGTCGACCAGGGGCTTGAACTGGCCGATGTGCGCGGCGGCCAGGCGTCGCTCCAGGCTGCGGCGCGCGCGCTCCTGCTCTTCCCAGTCGATGAGCTGCACGAGCCAGGGCGCTTGCGCCACCTCGGTCCAGTGAGCGAGCAGCCCGTGCAGGCGCAAGGCCTGGGCGCGTTGGCGCAGCGGTTCAGTCGTCGTCATGGTGCGGCTCCGTGAGTTGGTCGTAGGAATCGAGCCGGTGCGGGGCCACCGCGACGTCGCGTGCGGCCACGTGCGCGGGCAGCGCCACCGCCACGGGCGGCGGCTCCTTGCGCTCCTGGCGGCGCCGCTCCAGCGCCAGCCGCACCGCATTCGGGTGCGGCACGTCTTGCGCCAGTGCCGCTTCGATGGCGATCTGCAATTCGGCGGCACCAAAGCGATCCAGCAGCCGGCCGAGCGCGGCGGTGATCGAGCCCAGGTTGTGACCGCGTTCGGCGGCGCGCGTGAGCAACATGACGCTGGCCGGCACCGCATGAGCCAGCCGGTGCGTGGCGCGGTGCCGGCGCGCGGCGCGCTTGGTCGCCACCAGGGCTTCGATGTGGGCCGGCAGCTCGATGCACGCCCCCTTGTCGTAACTCCGCGGGTGCTCGGCGAGCACGGTCGCACCGTCGACCACACGCACGCGCTCGGGCTCGGCCAGCACCACCAGGGGCCGGCGCACGTGGGTGTGCGGGATCGAGTAGTCGTTCAGGTCAAAGCGCACGTACGGGGTCTTGGCGGCGGCGACCTCGACGCGCTCGATCACCGGATACGCGTGCGCGGGCAACGCGAGCAGTTGCGGCTGCTCGTGCGCCAACGCTTCGCGCACCCGCAGGGTGGGTTCATCCGGACACAGCCGCTCAGCCGCCGGCCCGTCGCACCACGCCGCGGCCTGCGCGTTCAGATCGTCCAGATCGCGATACGTGCGCGCGGCAAAGAAAGCGCCACGTGCATAGCGAATGGCGCGCTCCACGCGCCCCTTCTCGTTGCCGCGCGCCACCGCGACCGGGCGCGGCTCGAAGCGATGATGGGCAGCAAACGCGAGCAGCTCGGGATGAAACCGGATCGCGTCGCCCACGCGCTCGAGCACGGCACTTTTAAGGTTGTCGTACAGAAGCACCCTCGGCACACCGGACCACGTGGCAAAGGCGCCCACATGGCCGCGCAGGAAGTTCTCCAGCCGCGCGCCGAGGAAGAAGCGCAGGTAGATCGCGCGCGAGTAACTCAGAACCATCACGAAGGCCATCAGCGCACGGCGCGCGCGGCCGATACGCAGATGACCGAAATGGGCCCAGTCGACTTGTCCTTGTTCGCCGGGCAGCGTGCGCAGCCGCAGATAGGCTTCGGCAGGCGGGCGCGGCCGGTGCAGCGAGACGAGATGGCGGAAGTGATCGGGCCGGCCGCGGTAGCCGCGTTCGACCACCATGGCGTAAAGGCGGGCGGCAGTGAGCGTGGGGAACTTCCGCAGCGTCTCGCGAATGAACGGCAGATACGGATCGATGACGCTGGGTCGTGCCGACGGCCCCAGGCGCGGCAGTCCTGCCTGGCGCAGCACGCGCGCCACGGTGCCGTGATGCACGTGCAGTTGGCGCGCGATCGTGTTCATGCGCCACTTCTCGACGTGGTAGTAGCGCAGGATCTGCGCTTCGAGATCGGGCGAAATGGTCATGGGGCGGGTCCTCGGCGATCCGGACTACTGTTGGCTCGATGCACGGCGTGATGACGCAGAAAGCCGCTGCGCACCCACGGCGCGCAGCGCGCCCCGCAGCGATGGCAATGCCAGTGCGGGCGCGCGACCTGCGTGGTGGTGACGGCGGTCGGGTCCGCGTCTTCATCGGCCGCCAGTAGAGCAGCGGTGCTGCTCGGGGCGGAACCCTGATGCGTCACTTTCTGTCGGCGCGCGCGATAGCGCTGCTGCCGCGCGGCGTGGGCCAGCCGGCCGCGGCGGCTGGCTTGATAGCGGCGTGCGGCCGCGCGTTGAGAGTGGTAGCGGGCCTGTTGCGAGCACTCGGCACCGCAGTAGATCTGGCCGCGATCGCACCGGCTGCACAGGGCAACCTGGGCGCGGCAACGCGCGCACAAGAACATGCGGGCAGTCGACTGCAAACGGCGCTCCTCGGCTCACGCCGAAGAGCGCTGGACGAATAGGTGCCGCCGATGAAATACTGCCCCGGCACGCGTGCACAGCGACGTGTGGGCGCGGCGTCGGGACGAACTGCCACGTTGGGACCGACGCCGCGCTCGTTCTCTACGGCGGCGCGGTTTCTACCGCGCGTTCGGCTGCCGTGTCATCTCCCTGGTCGCTTCACGTCAACCCGAGCCGCCGCTTCGACGCGCTGGCCGATCTCACGTCTCCATTCGCGAGAGCCGCGCTGCGTAACAAACATCCCTGCGGGCGGAAGAGTGCGGGGGGCCTGCCCCCCGCACCCCCCGAAAAGCCGCTAAGAAAGAAACTGGAAAGTCAACCCCACCCTTCGCCGCCAAATATCCGCGGTTCTTGGCCGCCGTTCACAACCCCGCCTCCGCGAGTGAATCGTACAGCTCCGTGTCAGAACGACAGCCCTGATGAGGAAGGGATTACGACGGACGTACCGAGCCACATATGCCGCGGCAAGATTGTCAGAACGACAGCCCTGATGAGGAAGGGATTACGACTTCTCTCCTCAGAGACT
>CAZIJU010000188.1:0-3282 GCA_964539745.1 uncultured Burkholderiaceae bacterium
CGATAGACAAGCGCGCCACTCCGGTCAAGAGCGCCGCGTAGTTACCGGTTACCTGGGCATGTACGCTTTCGGCCTGGAGGAATGCGGCGATTATGCGGGTGCCGAGCGCTACGGGCGCGAGAGTGTGGAACGCGAGCGGCGCGACGGTTGGGGCTGGCATGCGGTGGCTCACGTGATGGAGATGCAAAACCGCACCGCTGAGGGCATCGCCTGGCTGACCGCCCACAGTGACGCCTGGTCGCACGAAAGTTTCTTTGCCGTCCACAACTGGTGGCACCTGGCGCTGTTTCATCTCGATCGCGGCGAGATCGATGAGGTGCTGCGGCTGTTGGACGGCCCGATCCACGGTGCGCGCTCGACGGTGGTGCTGGACATGATTGACGCTACCGCACTGGCTTGGCGGTTGCATCTGCGTGGCATCGATCTTGGCGCACGCTGGCAGACGATTGCCGACGGCTGGGCACCGATCGCGGGCGCCGGCAACTACGCGTTCAACGACTGGCACGCGATGATGGCCTTCGTCGGCGCCGGGCGGCCGAAGGCGCAGCGCGCGGTGCTCGACTCGCTCGCCGCGGCGGCCGGCGGCACGGGCGACACGGCCGCTTTCGCCCGCGAGGTGGGGCTCGATGCCGCACGCGCGGTGCACGCTTTCGGCCAGGGGCGCTATGCGGAGACCGTAAAGTTGCTGCGGCCGATTCGCAACGGCGCCCACCGCTTCGGCGGCAGCCATGCACAGCGCGATCTCATCGACCTCACACTGATCGAAGCGGCGCTGCGTGCCGACATGCAGCCGCTCGCTGCGACGCTCACGGCCGAACGCCTGGCGCGCCTGCCGGGAAGCCCGCTCGCCCAGCTTCTCGCCGCGCGCGCCGGTTCGCTGCGCCAACCCCGAGAGGATGCCGACCATGCTCGACTCGCCGCCGTTTGAGACATCCGCCGCAGCGGTCGTAGCCGTGACCGAGCGCGACGCGGGGCGCTGTCTGGATGTGCTGACGCTCGCCTTTGCCGCCGATCCCGGCGTGCGCTGGATGTTTCCCGATGCCGCAGCGTACTACGCTTGCTTTCGCGACTTCGCGCGTGCCTTCGGTGGTGCGGCCTTTGCGCTAGGCAGCGCGACACACGTCCCGGGGCGCGCCGTCGCGTTGTGGCTGCCGCCGGGTGCAGGGCCGGACGATGAGGCGCTGGTGCGTGCCGTGGAACTCGGCGCGCCCGCGGCGCGGCGTGCGCACGCGCTCGAACTGTTCGAGGCCATGGCGCAGTGGCACCCGCGCGAGCCGCACTGCTACTTGCCGCTGATCGGCGCCGACCCGGCCAGTCAGGGCTGCGGCTATGGTTCGGCCCTGCTCGCGCACACGCTCGCGGTCTGCGATGCCGCGCGCCTGCCCTCGTATCTCGAAGGCACCAGCGAACGCAGTGTGCCCCTGTACGAGCGGCACGGCTTCGAGGTGCTGACCGTTTTGCGGGTGGGCAGCTGTCCGCCCATCGTGCCGATGTTCAGGCGCCCGCGCGCCGTGGGTCAGCGGCCATGACCGTCCAGCCATTGATGAGTAGCGAAGCGGCAGCCGCGAACGACGTGCTAATCGAAGCCTTTGCCGACTATCCCGTGATGCGCCACGTGCTGGGCGAGTCGGCCACGCCGGCGGCGCTGCGAACACTGGTCGAGCTGTTCACCGCGAGCCGCTGGATGCGTGCGCATCCGGTTCTCGGTGCACACGACGGCCGTGGACGACTCGTCGGCGTGATCACGCTGACACCTCCCGGAGATTTTCCCGTTCCGCCGGCACTCGGCGCACTGGCGGAACGGACCTGGGGTGTCCTGGGCGAGGCCGCGCGAGCGCGGTATGAGGCGATCAAGGCGGCGTGGAGCGCAACCGCGGTCGCGGGCCAGCGGTGGCACGTCAATATGCTCGGCGTGTCCTCGGTCGCTCGCGCCAAGGGTTACGGCGAGGCGCTGCTCACTGCCGCGCGGACCCTGTCCGGCACGGCGGGGCTCGACCTGACGACCGAGGATCCGGCGAATCTTGCCTACTACCGACGCCGCGGATTCGAGATCGTTGCGCAGGCCCAGTTGAACGCGCAGTTGTCGACCTGGACCTTGGTGACCGCCAAATGATCGATCGTGCACGAATCGTCGTACGCCGGCGCGTGCTGTTTCCCGGCCAAGCCACGCCTTGGCATATCGACCCTTGTCATCGCCATACCGTCGTGGTCCGCGGCGATCGGGTACGCATCGAGTTTCGCGATGGCGCGCCCGCGGTCGAGCTTGCCGTCGCGCCCGGATTGGCCGAATGGGATCTGCCGACCCCGCTCGTGCACCGGGCGGTGAACGTCGGGCGCACGCCGTACGAGGAAGTGGTGATGTTCTTTCTCGATGCGCCCGACGTAGATCCCCAACCGGTGGTCGCTGCGCCCTCGCTGGACGTACAGCCCATGCCCGATCAACCTGTCAGCGAATGATCTGGGGCAGCAGTCATCGCGCACCCACAGCTTTACTTTCGGAGTGTTTGACATGCCGAATCCCATCGAATTGATCCTCGACGCCGTGTCGCTCGTGGTGTTCGCCATCTATGGCGGACTCGTCCTATGGGAGGCCGTAGCTCCGGCCCGCCCCCTGCCCCGCGTGCCTGGCTGGCGGGTCATGGGACTCGCTGCATTCACGGCGTACTTCTTCTTGTCCTCGTACCTGCCCATGCTTTGGAGCGAGCATCTGGCGCGCTGGCAGTTGTTCGACCTCACCGGCCTCGGCAAGTGGGGCGGCGCGGCGGCGGGGCTTCTGCTGTACGAGGCGGGGGTATATGTCTGGCACCGAAGCATGCACGCGTCGGCCGTGCTTTGGCGCGGCCTGCATCAGATGCACCACAGCGCCGAGCGGCTCGATACCTGGAGTGCGTTCTGGTTCAGCCCGCTCGACATGATCGGCTGGACGGCGCTCTCAAGCCTGGCCCTCACTGTGGTGGTCGGCATCACGCCCGAGGCCGCAACACTGGTGCTGTACGCGACGACGTTTCTCGGCATCTTCCAGCACAGCAACATCCACACGCCGCGCTGGCTCGGCTATTTCGTGCAACGCCCCGAAAGTCATTCGCACCATCACGAGCGCGGCGTGCACGCACGCAACTACTCGGATCTTCCGGTGTTCGACCTGCTGTTCGGCACCTTTCACAACCCGCGCGACTTTGCCCCAGCGACGGGCTTTTACGATGGCGCTTCTTACCGCGTCGGCGACACCCTCTCTGCCAACATAAGTGAGACACCCGCCTTCCTGGAAATTAATGTAGAGGG
>CAZIJU010000189.1:0-3267 GCA_964539745.1 uncultured Burkholderiaceae bacterium
CGCTGAAGCTGCTGCAAAGCCAGGGCGAGCTGACCATCGCCAGCACCGGCAAGGACCCGACCACCGGGATGCTGACGACGCAGGAATACCGGGTCGAAGGCCCCGTCATGTTGTGCCTGACCACGACCGCGATCGACGTCGACGAGGAATTGCAGAACCGCTGTCTCACGCTGACGATCGACGAGAGCCGCGAGCAGACCCGTGCCATTCAAGCCGCGCAGCGGCAGCGGCGCACGCTGGCGGGACTGCTGGCGCGCAGCGAGGCGGACAGCCTGGTGGCGTTGCATCGCAACGCGCAGCGGCTGCTGCGGCCGCTCGAGGTGGTGAATCCGTTTGCTGAGGCGCTGACGTTTCTGGACGAGCGCACGCGCACCCGGCGCGATCACCTGAAGTACCTGAGCCTGATCGATGCGATTGCGCTGCTGCATCAGCATCAGCGCGAGATCAAGCAGGCCACGCATGAGGGCCGGCCGGTCGAGTACGTCGAGGTGAGCGCGGCGGATATCGCGCTGGCCAACCGTTTGGCGCATGAGGTGCTGGGGCGCAGTCTCGATGAGCTGCCGCCGCAGACGCGGCGCTTGCTGCACCTGGTGGATATTCCGGTCATGTGAGACCAGCGTTCCGGTCGATGGGAGACCAGCGTTCCGGCGGATGGGAGTCCACGATTCCGGCCGATGGGAGTCCAGTGACGGATGGCCAGTTGAGCGTGGAGGCGACAGTCTAGTCGGCGACCGGCGGTTTGTCGCCGCCGGCGCTGTCGCGGCCGGTCTTCTTGCGCATCGACGGGCCGGTCAGCTCGACGAGTTCGGCGTTGTGCACGAGGCGATCGAGGATCGCGTCGGCGAGCGTCGGATCCTGGAACTGGCCGTGCCAGAGCTTGACCGGCAACTGGCTCGTGACGATCACGCTGCCGCGCTGCTGACGATCTTCCAGCAGCTCGAGCAAGAGCGGCTGATAACTCGGACTGAGCGGCACGAGACCGAGATCCTCGAGGACCACGAGATCGATGCGGCCGAGCGTTTTCAGCCAGTGGCTGATGCGGCCTTGCGCCTGCAGCAGTGCGAGCTCCTCGCCCAGGCGCGGCATGCGCAGGTAGCGCACCGAGTGCTTGCGGTCGATCGCGGCCTTCGCGAGCGCGCAGGCAAGATAACTCTTGCCGATGCCGGTGGGACCGACCAGCAGCAGATGCTGATGCTGCGTGAGCCAATTGAGGCTGAGCAACTGCTGCCAGCGCGTCTTGCCGAGCCCGCGCGGCGTGCGCAGGTCGACATCAGCCGGATGCGCGGATTGTCCGAGCCTGGCGAGCTTCAGGCGCCGCGCGAGCGCGAGGGAATCGCGATGCAGGCACTCGGCTTCGAGCAGCACGCCGAGCGCGTCGGCGACGTCGGCGGCGAGCGGCACGCGCGTCAACGCGTCGGCGGCGCCGCGCATTCCCAGGCGCACGAGCTGTTGACGAATGGGCTCATGCAACATGGCTCACCTCCGTGGCGCTCGGCGCGGCGTAGTACGCGCTGCCGCGCACGTGCTCGTGGACGACGGCGGGCAACGGCAACGGTGTTTGCACCGTCGCGATCAGCAACTGCCGGCGCACGGCTTCGTAGCCGATCGTGTCGAGCGCGAGCGCACGTTCACAGGCCGCCTCGAGCGCCGCCCGATCGTGATCGCGCACCAGCGCCAGCACGCCTTGCGCGCTGCGGATTGCCTGCTCCGGATGACGGCGCTTGGCGAACAGCGCCTCGATCAGCGCGACCGTCTTCGGTCCGATCGCCGCTGCGCGCTTGAGGAGCTTCGGATCGCGGAACGCGCGGTGGTGCTCGGGCATGTGCGCCATCTCCGTGACGAAGCGCTGGCTGACCGGCTTGCGCCGGTGCAGAGCCAAGCGCGTGTCGTGACGCAGCACTTCGACATGCGCCTGCGTCACGCGCACTTCGACGATCTGGCCGACGTGCTGATACGGCACGCTGTAGTACTGCTTGTGCACGTCGACGTGATAGTCGCGTGCGACGGTGCGCTTGAGGTACGTCGGCTCCTCGAACGGCGTCGTCGGCAGCGGTGCGAGATGTGCGCGCTCCTCGAGCAGCAGGCTCTGGCGCGAGCCGGCGCGCTTCTGGAACGGCGTCGCGTTGAGCACTACGAGTTCATCGGCGAGCCACGTGTTGAGCGCTTCCAGCGACGGGAACACGCGATCGCGCGCCGCGGCGAGGATGCGCATCTCGACGACCTTGACCGCGCCTTCGACCGGCGCTTTGTCCTTGGGCTTGCGCACACGCGCAGGCAGCACGACGAAGTCGTAGTGTCGCGCGAAGTCTTCGTAGGCCGTCCGCAGCTTCGGCTCGTAACGATTGGCGCCCGCGATCAACGCCTTCGGGTTGTCCGGCACGCCGATCTTCGGCACGCCGCCGAACGCGACGAACGCGCGATGCTGGCCGTCGAACCAGCTCGGCGCAGTCTCGTCACTGTACGCGTACGCGAAGATCGCGTTGGACCAGCCGAGTGCCGCGGTGAAGATGTGCGCCTCGCGCACGGCCGCGCCCTGGCGATAACGCAGCGTGAGCCCCGCGAAGTCGAAATACGCCTTCTCGCCCGGCACGTGGTCGTGCCGGTAGGCGAGATCGCGATCGGCAAGAAACGCGGCCAGCTCGTCGCAGAACGTGCTGTAGCCGATGCCGTCGGCGTGGTGGTCGCGGTACTCCTGCCATAGCAGGCGCCGCGTGACGCCCTTGCGCGAGAGTTCCTTCGCGATCTCCGCGTAGTTCGGCCGCGCGCAGCGCTTCGCGACCGGCTCCGGCGGACGCCGGTAGATGCGCCGCTCGATCTCCGCGTCGGTCAGCGCCGGATCCGGCGGCCAGGTCAGCCCGGACGCGGCAAACCGCTCCAGCACTCGCACCACCGTCGAACGCACCACACCCAGCACGCGCGCAATCACGCGCTGGCTGTACCCCTCTTCGAAATGCAACCGCAACAACTCACGAATCTGTCGCATGGGAAGTCTCGCTTGAGCCATGGGAAACCTCGCGGCAAAGCCGCGAGGATGACCCACGTCAACCGAGCACCCGCACTGGTCTCCCATGCACCGGAATCTGCGCCCGGCGACTGGACTCACATGGCCCGGAACGGTGGACTCACATGCGCCGGAACGCTGGACTCCCATGTTCCGGAATCCTGGTCTCCCATGCGCCGGAGCGGTGGACTCTCATGGGCCGGAATCTCCAGCTATGCGCCGATCGCCGCCTACCTGGGGCAGGAAGGGTGGTGCCTCGCGATGGA
>CAZIJU010000190.1:0-3263 GCA_964539745.1 uncultured Burkholderiaceae bacterium
TGTGGCCGGTGCACACCTGGCTGCCCGACGCGCACGTCGAGGCGCCGACCGGCGGGTCGGTGATCCTGGCGGCGATCATGCTGAAGCTCGGCGCCTACGGCTTCGTGCGGTTTTCGCTGCCGATCGCGCCGGACGCGTCGCACGAGCTGGCGTGGTTCATCATCGCGATCTCGCTGATCGCGGTCGTCTACATCGGCTTCGTCGCGCTGGTGCAGACCGACATGAAGAAGCTGGTCGCGTACAGCTCGATCGCGCACATGGGCTTCGTGACGCTCGGCTTCTTCATCTTCAGCCGGATCGGCGTCGAGGGCGCGCTGGTGCAGATGATCTCGCACGGCTTCGTCTCAGGCGCGCTGTTCCTTTGCATCGGCGTGATGTACGACCGCATGCACAGCCGCAACATCGACGACTACGGCGGTGTGGTCAACACGATGCCGAAGTTCGCCGCCTTCATGATGCTGTTCGCGATGGCCAACTCGGGGCTGCCCGCCACCAGCGGCTTCGTCGGCGAGTTCATGGTGATCCTCGGCGCGGTCAAGTACAACTTCTGGGTCGGCGCGGCCGCCGCGCTGACGCTGATCCTGGGCGCCGCCTATTCGCTGTGGATGTACAAGCGCGTGATCTTCGGCGCGGTTGCCAACCCGCGCGTGGCCGCGCTGACGGACCTGAACGCGCGCGAATTCATCGTGCTCGGACTGCTCGCGGTCGCGGTGCTCGCGATGGGTGTGTATCCAAAACCGTTTACCGACCTGATGCACGCCTCCGTCGCGGACCTGCTGCAGCACGTCGCGCAGTCGAAGCTGCCCGCCGCGGCGGTGCTGAGCGGAAACTGAGCCGGGCGAAGACCCCATGGACAAGCTGAATCTGTTTGCCGCCGCCCCCGAGATCGCGCTGCTCGCCGCCGCCGGCATCGTCATGGTCGCCGATCTGTTCGTCTCCGACGCCCGGCGCAACGTCACGTACGCGCTGACGCTCGTGGCGCTCGTGCTCGTTTCGGCCCTCTGCGCGCACTTCCTCCGCAACGACGTCGTGCAGTACGCCTTCGGCGGGATGTACGTGACCGACCCGATGGCCAACGTGCTGAAGCTCTTCGCCGCGCTGTGCACCGCGCTGACGCTGGTCTACGCGCAGGGCTACGCGCGCGACCGCGGCATCTGGAAGGGGGAGATCTTCACGCTCGCGCTGTTCGTGCTGCTCGGGATCTTCGTGATGATCTCGGCGAACAACCTGCTGGTGATCTACCTCGGGCTCGAGCTGCAGGCGCTCGCACTGTACGCGCTGGTCGCGCTTCGACGTGACGACGCGCGCGCGACCGAAGCCGCGATGAAGTACTTCGTGCTGGGCGCGCTCGCTTCCGGCTTTCTGCTGTACGGCATGTCGATGCTGTACGGCGCCGCCGGCACGCTCGACCTGAACGAGCTGGCGCGGCGCATCGCGGGCGGGCAGGTCGCGAGCCGACCCGCGCTGGTGCTCGGCACCGTGTTCATCGTCGCCGGACTCGGCTTCAAGTTCGGCGCCGTGCCTTTCCACATGTGGGTGCCCGACGTGTATCACGGCGCGCCGACGCCGATGACGGTGCTGATCGGTTCGGCGCCGAAGATCGCCGCGTTTGCGATCGCGTTCCGGCTGCTCGTCGAAGGGTTGCTGCCGCTGGCGGTCGATTGGCAGAAGATGCTCGTGGTGCTGGCGGTCGGCTCGCTCGCGATCGGCAACGTCACCGCGATCGCGCAGAGCAACCTGAAGCGCATGCTCGCGTACTCGACGATCGGCCAGATGGGCTTCGTGCTGCTGGCGATGCTCTCCGGCGTGGTCGGCGGCGACACGATGGCGACCGCGAACGCGTACAGCGCGGCGATGTTCTACGTGATCACCTACGCGATCACCACGCTCGGCACCTTCGGCATCATCATGCTGCTGGCGCGGCAGGGCTTCGAGGCCGAGGAAATCGCGGATCTGCGCGGCCTGAACCGGCGCAGCCCGTGGTACGCGTTCGTGATGCTGCTGCTGATGTTTTCTCTGGCCGGCGTGCCGCCGACTGTCGGTTTCTACGCCAAACTCGTTGTGCTGCAGGCGCTGCTCGGCAGCGGGATGTCAAGCGGCATGGTGTGGCTTGCGGTGATCGCCGTGTTGTTCTCGCTGGTCGGCGCGTTCTACTACCTGCGGGTCGTCAAGGTGATCTACTTCGACGAGCCCGCCGAGACGGTACCGATCGTCGCCGCGCAGGACATGCGCGTGGCGCTGTCGGCGAACGGCGTGTTCGTTCTGGTGCTCGGCGTGATCCCGCAGTATCTGCTCGCGCTGTGCGCGAACGCGATGATCAAGACGCTCGGCGGCTAGCCCCGTGAGCGATCTGCCCGCACCCGTCGATCCGCTCGTCGAGGAGACGCTCGAGTCGGAGCTCGTCTACGACGGCGTGCTTCTGAAGGTCTACTCGGACCAGGTGCGCTGCCCGGACGGACACATCGCCACCCGCGAATACCTGCGCCATCCGGGCGCGGTAATGATCGTTCCGCTGCTCGACGACGGCCAGGTCGTGCTCGAGCGCCAGTACCGTTATCCGGCGCGCCGCAGCTTCACCGAGTTTCCGGCCGGCAAGATCGATCCCGGCGAAGGGCTGCTCGCCTGCGCGCAGCGCGAGCTGATGGAGGAGACCGGCTACAGCGCGGCCGAGTGGATCTATCTCGGCGGCTTCTACAACGCGATCGGCTACTGCGACGAGCGAATCGAAGTGTATCTGGCGCGCGGCTTGACGCGCGAGCGCGGACCGGCGAACGACGCCGGAGAAGTGCTCGAAGTGTTCACCGCGCCATGGGAAGAAGTGCTCGAGTGGGTGCGCGAGGGCAGCGTCACCGACGTCAAGACGATCGTCGGCGTCTACTGGCTCGAGCGCTACCTGGCCGGCGAGTGGGAGACGCCGGCGCGTTGAGCCGCCGAGCGATTGCTCTTCGTGGCCGGTCCGATCGGATGCGCGGCCGTCGAAGGATGAGGGAAGGCGAAATCCCACCGTCGATCTGTGGACTGCGATCCGGAGGATGAAAACCCGTCGCGCCGGACGACCGGGCGGTCGCACGGCGCAGCGGGCGCTGGCGGGAAATGGCCCGCTTCCTCGCATGCGCGTGAAACTCGGCCGGCTGCCGCAGGCATCCCGAAAGCGGCGTCGCGCCGCTCACATATTCGTGTAGTTCGGCCCGCCGCCGCCTTCGGGCACCACCCAGACGATGTTCTGCGTCGGGTCCTTGATGTCGCAGGTCTTGCAGTGCACG
>CAZIJU010000191.1:0-2999 GCA_964539745.1 uncultured Burkholderiaceae bacterium
CGTGCAGCTTGCAGTCGCGCGGGCACAGGTCGCACTGGATGCGGCCGTCGGGCAGCCGGTGCCACCAGCGCGCGGCGTAGAGGCTTTCGGCGGGCGCGTTCATGCGAGCACCTCGTCTTCCGCCCACTTGCGCACCGTGTAGCGCGAGATGCGCACGTCGTCGGACCAGAAGTCGGCCGGCAGCCCGGCCTTGCGTTTCAGTTGCGCGAGGAACTGCCGCGGATCGGGCAGCGTCTGCCATACCTGCGGCAGGAAGGTGCTGCGCCGCTCGCCGAATTCGAACACGACGCCGTCGACGTGCGGCCGCAGCGCCGCGACCAGCTCGCGCTCGCTGGCGGCCGCCAGCGGCGAAGGTTCCGAAAGCAGCGACACTTCGATGCGCACCGCGTCGAACTCGTGCCGCGCGAGCGGCGCGAATCGCGGATCGGCGAACGCTGCCGCGCGCGCGTTGTGCGCGACGTCCACGCCGAGCGGGCGCTGCGCGCGCAGCGTGCCGATGCAGCCGCGCAGCTCGCCGCGCTTGCGCAGGGTCACGAAGCTCGCTCCCGGCTCGTCGAGGAAGGGCGCTGCCGCATACGCAGGCGCGGGCAGTCCGAGCTCGCGCGCGATCGCGCTGCGCGCGACCCCGGTCAGGACCGCGCCGGTGCCGTCGGCGTGATGCGCGGCCTGCGCTTCGGGCTCGCAGAACGCGAGCGCGGCGTACCCGACGACGCGCCCGCGATCGCCCGCCGTATCCCCCGAGGTGCGCGCGTCGAGCAGAACCGGTTGCATGCCGCGGCGGCGCGCCATCTGCAGCAGGCCGTTGACCGGCGTGGCGCCGCACGCCTGATGGTGGTCGAGCCTCGGCTCGAGGGCGAGCATCGCGGCGAGCGTTGCCGCGTCGGTCTCGCGCGCGGCCGCGTAGGGCAGGTAGTGCGACAGGTCGGAACTCACCACGATCAGCGTCTCGGCGCCACCCCAAAGCCGCTCGAGCACCTGCGCGACCTCGCCCGGCGTGGTGTGGCCGACCGCGAGCGGGACCAGGCGGAAGTCTCCGAGCACCGTCTGCAGGAACGGGAGTTGAACCTCGAGCGAGTGCTCCAGCGCGTGTGCTGCCGGGCTTTCGGTCACCTGCGGCAGATCACGCAGCGCCGCGACCGCAGCCGCGTCGACTTCGACGTCGCCCAGCGGCGTGGCGAAGCGGTCCGCACCCGGCAGCGCCAGCCCGCGGACCGCGACGCGGTGTGCCGGACCGAGCAGGACCACCCGGCGGACGCGGCCGCGGGCCGCGTCGAGCGTCGCGTAGGCCGATGCCGCGATCGGGCCCGAATAAACGTAGCCCGCGTGGGGTGCGATCAGTGCTTTCGGCTCGCGCGGCGGCTGCGGGGCGCGCGCATCCGCGAGCAGGGCGCCGACCGCCTCGCGCAGCGTCTCGGCGTGCGCCGGATAAAACATTCCGGCGACGGCGGCCGGTCGAATCGCCGGCTTCAGTGTCTCCATCATGGCGGCCCTCCCACGGACCGACGCGTACGTCGTACGCCGGACGTGGGGGCGCTGCCACGCGGTTCAAGCGCCGCGGCGTGCTTCGAGCTCGGCCACCCGGGCCTCGAGCGCTTCGAGCTTGGCGCGCGTACGCGCCAGCACCTGCGACTGCGTGTCGAACTCGTCGCGCGTGACCAGTTCGAGCCGGGCGAACTGCTGATTGAGCAGCGCCTTGAGGTTCTTGCGCAGATCCTCGGCCGGCGTGTCGGCGAGCAGCGCGAGCACGCGGTTCTGCAGTTCGTCGAGAAAGGAGGTCTTGTCCATCGAGCACGTCCCCGCGTTGATGATGCCAGTCTAGCGGGCTGTCCCGGGAGGGTCGGCCCGCCGGCGTAGCGGCGCGGGGGCTTTCGACGTCCGCACGCGCCGCCGCAACCCGCGGGCGAGCCGATCCGAAACCGAAGGGCGGGGCACCAACGAAACGCCGCCGAGGCACCGCGTTGGTGCGGGTGCGCGCGTTCGACGTGCATCCGCGCCGCGCCGGGGCTGCGCAATGCACGCCCGCCGTGCGCGCGATGCGTGGCACGCATGTTGCTGTTCATTTGCAGGATTTCCGCATCAACCCTTCGAGGAAAGGAACGCGATGAAGAAGCTGATCCATACGTCGAGCGCCGCGGCGCTGCTGCTGCTTTCGGCAGGCGCGCTCGCGCAGGCCAAACCCGAGCCCGAGTTCACCTTTGCCGGCAACGCCGGTTTATTCAGCGATTACCGTTTCCGCGGCTACACGCAAACCGGTTACCGCCCGGCGTTCCAGGGCGGGTTCGACTTCGCCCACAAGTCCGGCTTCTACCTCGGCAACTGGAACTCGAACGTCGAGCAGGGGCTTTACAACGGCGCCAGCCTCGAGATGGACTTCTACGGCGGCTACAAGGGCGCGGTGGGCGGCTTCGGGTACGACGTCGGCTACTTGTACTACTTCTATCCGGGCACCGGCGCGCTCGGATCGGTAAAGGTCAAGAACGGCGAGCTGTACGTCGGCGGTTCGTACGGGCCGCTGTCGGCCAAGTGGTACTACGCGACGACCAAGTTTTTTTCGATCGGAGAAGGGTTGCCCGGCGTCGATACGAAAGGATCGTGGTACCTCGACCTGGGTGGCACCGTCGACCTGGGCGGCGGCTGGACGGCGACCGCGCACTACGGCTACCAGAGAATCAACGACGGCAAGAAGGCCGGCTTGCTCGACGACAGCGTCAGCGACTACAAACTCGGCATCGCGAAGGATGTCGGCGGCTGGGCGCTCGGCGCGGCCGTGGTCGGCACGTCGGAGAAGAACTTGTTCACGACGGCCCGGTCCGGCTTCACCGAGGGCGGCGGCAAGACGTCCGTCGTGCTGAGCGTGTCGAAGCCGTTCTAGAAGTCAGTAGCGCGGCGGCGCGGTCCCCGACCGCGCCGCCGAAACTCGAGCAGAGGAGACCATGAAACTGATTACCGCCATCATCAAGCCGTTCAAGCTTGACGAGGTGCGCGAGGCGCTGTCCGCC
>CAZIJU010000192.1:0-2995 GCA_964539745.1 uncultured Burkholderiaceae bacterium
GCCCTTGACCGTGTCGAACATGTGCCACAGCCACTGGTCCTCGGTCATGTTGCCGAGCGACGCGCCGATGCCGCCCTGTGCGGCGACCGTGTGCGAACGCGTCGGGAAAACCTTCGACAGCACGGCGACCGAGAGCCCCGCCTGCGCCAGTTGCAGCGAGCAGCGCATGCCGGAGCCGCCGGCGCCGACGATCACTGCGTCGAAACGCCGTCGCGGAATGGATGTCGTGGCCATGGGCTCAGATTCTCCAGAGTATCTGCACGAACCACACCGCACACGCCAGCAGCCAGACGAGGGTCAGTACGTGCAGTGCGAGCCGAACACCGGTGGGCTTCACGTAGTCCATCCAGATGTCGCGCACGCCGATCCAGGCGTGATAGCACAGCGAAGCCAGCGCGATCAGCGTCAGGGCCTTCATCCAGGTCGGCGCGAACAGCCGCGCCCATCCGTCGTAGCCCGGTTCGGTCGCAAACGACAGCGCGACGACCAGCACCACGGTGTAGACCGCCAGGATGACCGCGGTCACCCGCTGCACGAGCCAGTCGCGCACGCCATAGTGCGCGCCGACCACGAGTCGATTCGATCCGATCGCCATTTAGATCACTCCGAACAGTCGCAGTCCCGCCAGCAGCGTCAATGCCAAGCTGACGGCAAGCACCCCCAGCGCGCTCCGGTTCGCCGCGGTCTTGTCGAAGCCGACGTGCAGATCGAGTAGCAGATAGCGGATTCCCGCGACGAAGTGGTGCAGGAACGCCCAGAGCACGGCCAGCAGCACGAGCTTCACGAACCCGTTCGAAGTCACATCGCGCAGTCGCGCGTAACTGAGCTCCGAAGACAGACTCAGCTCGAAGATCCACACCAGCCAGGGCAACAGCAGGAACAGCAGCGCGCCGCTGACACGATGCAGGATCGAGACGATCCCCGGCGGCGGGAGCCGGTAGCGCACGATCTGCGTGACGTGGATGTTGCGGAACTCGGGGTGCTTTCTGGCGGAATCGGGCACGGTGCTCATCTTTGTCTTGTCAACGGACGCCCAGTGAAAGGATGCATATTCTCGCCGATCGGGCGGAAGCCCAACATACGCAATCGCGGCGCGGTCGCCCCGGTCAGGTCAACGTGTTGCGATAGTGGTAACCGGTAGTCACGCAAAAACCTTGCCGCACCTCGACGGGACGCTCGCCATAAGTGTAGGAAACGCGTTCGACCAGCAGCAGCGGCGCACCGGGCTCGACCCGCAGCAGTTCGGCTTCGGTCGCGTCGGCGGCGACGGCGCGCAGTCGCTCTTCGGCCCGGATCATGCGCGTGCCGAACTCGGTCTCGAACAACCCGTACAAAGGGCCATGGTACTCGGCAAGCCGGTCCGCGGTCAGTCCTTTGAACGTCGCCCCGGGCAACCAGATGTCGTCGAGGACGATCGGCGTACCGTCGAACATCAGTAGGCGCCGTATGAACACGACCGCATCGCCCGTCTTCAGGTCGAGACTGCGCGCGATATCGGCCGTGGCGCGCTGACGCCGGCATTCGAGGAACCGGCTCTGAGCGGGAACGACCTCGCCTTCGTCGGGCACGATGCGGAGGAAGCGATACTGGGCGCGCGGCTCGTGGTGGGTTGCCACGAACGTGCCCTTGCCCTGCCGCCGCACCAGCAGGTGCTCCGCGGCGAGTTCGTCGATCGCCTTGCGCACGGTGCCCTGGCTGACCTGGAACCGCGCCGCCAGTTCGAACTCGCTCGGGATCGGCTCGCCCGGTTTCCATTCACCCTGCTCGAGCCCGTCGACCAGCAACTGCTTGATCTGCTTGTACAGCGGCGCGAACACCGCGCCCTTGCCGCGGCGAGCGGCGGCGTCGGCGAATCGTTGGGCTTCGGCCATGGAGGCGAATTTGAGCACAGCTTGGCCACCGGGCGCAAAATTCTTATGTCTTATATAAGAGCTATAATACGCACCCGTCTCCGCTGCCCTGCCCCGCGTCCACCGGCCCATCGATGACCTCGGTCGAATCTCCCAGCGCAGCGCAGGCGTACACTTTTCCGCGCTCGCGCCGGCATACCGCCCGCCCGCGTCGTTTCCGCCGATTCGATCGCGCTGCGCCCACGAAACCAGGCTCTCCGCCCTGCGCCGCTCACGCCCCCAACGTCACCCTTGGAGAATCGAGATGACACAAGCCCCCGTTCGCGTCGCCGTCACCGGCGCGGCTGGCCAGATCGGCTACGCGCTGCTGTTCCGGATCGCCTCCGGTGAAATGCTCGGCAAGGACCAGCCGGTCATACTGCAACTGCTCGAGATCCCGGACGAAAAGGCGCAAAAGGCGCTGCGCGGCGTGATGATGGAGCTCGAAGATTGCGCCTTCCCGCTGCTCGCCGGCATGGAGGCGCACAGCGACCCGATGACGGCGTTCAAGGACACCGACATCGCGCTACTGGTCGGCGCCCGCCCGCGCGGCCCGGGAATGGAGCGCAAGGATCTGCTCGCGGCCAACGCACAGATCTTCACCGCGCAGGGCAAGGCGCTCGAGAAGGTCGCGCGCCGGCACGTGAAGGTGCTCGTCGTCGGCAATCCCGCCAACACGAACGCCTACATCGCGATGAAGTCCGCGCCTTCGCTGCCGAAGAGCAGCTTCACCGCGATGATGCGGCTCGACCACAACCGCGCGCTGTCGCAGCTCGCCGCCAGGACCGGCAAGCCAGTTGCATCGATCGAAAAACTGGTCGTCTGGGGCAACCACTCGCCGACGATGTATCCCGACATCCGCTTCGCGACGATCGGCGGCCAGCCCGCCAAACCGATGGTCGACGATGCGTGGTACCGCGACACGTACATCCCCACGATCGGCAAACGCGGCGCGGCGATCATCGAAGCGCGCGGACTGTCGTCGGCAGCATCCGCGGCGAACGCTGCGATCGACCACGTGCGCGACTGGGTGAAGGGAACCAACGGCCGGTGGGTGACGATGGGCGTGCCCTCCGACGGCAGCTACGGCATTCCGGAAGACATCG
>CAZIJU010000193.1:0-2982 GCA_964539745.1 uncultured Burkholderiaceae bacterium
GCGCATGCTGCTGACGCGCCTGCCCGACCTCGCGGTGTCGGCCAACGTCGACGAGGGGCCGAACACGGCGCGCGCCGTCTGGGTCGCGCGCTACACGTACGGGACGCGGCCGGTGCGCAAGCGCGTGTACACCGAGATGGCCATCGCCGCGGGCAAGATCGTGCGGCAGGTCGATCGCTTCAGTTTCTGGCGCTGGTCGCGCCAGGCGCTCGGCTGGAAGGGGTGGCTTCTCGGCTGGACCCCGTGGCTGCGCAACCGCGTCCGCGCGCAGGCCGCCGAGGCGCTGCGCCGCTTCGCGCAAAAGGAACGACAGGGCATCCAGGAGACTCGATGAGCATCAGGACCGAAACCGCGGACGGCGTGGCGCGCATCGAGATCGCGCGGCCGGAGAAGAAGAACGCGATCACGATGGCGATGTACCAGCAGATGGCCGACGCGATCGCCGCCGCGCACGACGACGGCGGCGTGCGCGCGATTCTGATCCACGGCCAGCCGGACATCTTTACGGCCGGCAACGACCTCGAGGACTTCATGAAGCATCCGGCGCAAAGCATGGACGCGCCGGTGTTCAAGTTCATGCAGGCGCTGGGCTATGCCGAAAAACCGGTCGTCGCCGCGGTCAACGGCGCCGCAGTCGGCATCGGCACGACGATGCTGCTGCATTGCGACCTCGTCTACTGCGCCGACAACGCGATGTTCGCGACGCCCTTCGTCACGCTCGGCCTGTGCGCCGAGTTCGCCTCCAGCCTGCTCGTTCCGCTCGCGGCCGGCTATCACAAGGCCGCGGAGAAACTGCTGCTCGGCGATCCGATCAGCGCCGAAGAAGCGCTCGAAATGAGGATCGTCAACCGCATCCTGCCGCCGGGCGAGGTGCTCGCCTACGCGCAGAAGCAGGCCACGCGTTTCAACGCGCTGCCGCCGGCGTCGGTGCGCGAAACCAAGCGACTGATGAAGGCCGGCTGGAAGTCGGTCGTCGAGAGAATCATCATCGACGAAGCGCAGACCTTCGGCCGCATGCTGGGCAGCCCGGAGGCGAAGGAAGCCTTCACCGCGTTCTTCGAGCGGCGCAAGCCGGACTTTTCGAAGTTCAGTTGACGCTCTTTTCCCTGTCGCGAGCCATCCGGAGCGTTCCGGGGCCGTTGGCGCCGTCGGAAGCGCATGGCGCCTTGCCCGGACCCGCTTGGGGCTCTGAGACATGGACGAGGAGACGCTGCCGATGAAACTCAGATCCGACGTGACCCTCGAAGCGCTGAACGCGCGAGCCTCGACGCGTCTGCCCGCGCTGTTCGGGCTGAAGGTCGTTCGCATCGATCAGCGCGAGCTCGTGATGCGGATGGACATCCGCCCGGAGTTTCTCGCGCCGAATGGCTTCCTGCACGCAGCGAGCGTGATCGCGCTCGCCGATACCGCGTGCGGATTCGCCATGGTCGCACACCTGCCCGACGGCGCGGAAAGTTTCACCACGATCGAGCTGAAGTCGAATTTCCTCGGCACCGCGACCGAAGGCACGCTCGAAGCCGTTGCCCGCGCTGCGCATCTGGGGCGCACCACGCAGGTGTGGGATGCGACGGTGACCGAAGTCGCCGGCGGAAAGACGCTGGCGCTGTTCCGCTGCACGCAAATGGTCCTGTGGCCGCGGAAGGCATGACGCTGCGCCGAGCTGCTTCTTTGATCGACCTCGTCGCCAAGATCGCACTCGGGCCGCTGCTCGCGTGGCAGGCGCAGCGCGTTCGGCGCACGACGCCGCGGCTGCCGGTGGCCGGTGGCGACTGCATCGGCGAAGTCGGCCACGGCCCGCTGCTTCGTTTGCTGGTCATCGGCGAATCGACGGCAGCGGGCGTCGGCGCCGCGCATCACGGCGAAGCGCTCGCCGGCGAATTGGCCGCGAGGCTCGCGACGAAGCTCGGCCGGTGCGTGTGCTGGCGTGTGCTCGGCGAAAACGGGGCGACCGCGCGCCGTGCGCTGCGACTGCTCGAGGAGGCGCACGATGCGGCGGCCGATCTCGCGGTCGTCGCGCTCGGCGTCAACGACGTGCTCGAGCAGACGGCTGCCGCGCGCTGGTCGCACGAAGTTGCCGCGCTCGTCGAAGGGCTGCGCGAACGCACCGGTGCGCGCGAGGTGATCCTGCTCGAAGTGCCGCCGCTCGCGCGCTTTCCGGCGCTGCCGCGGCCGCTGCGCGACGTGCTTGGCCGCGACGCGCGGCGGCTCGATGCGGGGCTGGCCCGCGTCGCAGTGCGGCTCGACGCATCGGACCGGCGCGTTCGCCACTATCGCTTCGCCTTCGACGGTGCGCGCCAGTTTTTCGCGAGCGACGGTTTCCATCCGTCGGCGCGCGGCTATGCGCGCTGGGCCGAACTGATCGCCGAGCGGTATGCGCGCGAGGCGATGCACCAATCGTTACACTGAATCACGAACGGAGAAAACCATGGACCTCAAGGGAAAGACCATCTTCATATCGGGGGGCTCGCGCGGCATCGGGCTGGCGATCGTCAAGCGCGCCGCAGCCGACGGCGCCAACGTTGCGATCGCGGCCAAAACGACCGAGCCGAATCCCAAGCTGCCCGGAACGATCCACAGCGCGGCCGAGGAGATCGAAGCTGCCGGCGGCAAGGCGCTGCCGATCCAGTGCGACATCCGCGACGAAGCGCAGGTCGTCGCCGCGGCGAAGCAGACGGCGGACCACTTCGGCGGCATCGACATCCTGGTCAACAATGCCAGCGCGATCAACCTGACGCCGACCGAAGCGACACCGATGAAGCGCTTCGATCTGATGTTCGGCGTCAACGTGCGCGGCACCTTCCTATGCACGCAGGCGTGCCTGCCGTATCTGAAGAAAAGCGCCGAACGCAAGCGCAATCCGCACATCCTGACGCTCGCGCCGCCGTTGAACATGGACGCGCGCTGGTTCGCGCCGCACGTCGCGTACACGATGGCCAAGTACGGCATGAGCATGTGCGTGCTCGGCCACGCCGAGGAGTTCCG
>CAZIJU010000194.1:0-2901 GCA_964539745.1 uncultured Burkholderiaceae bacterium
CGCCAGCCGCGGCACTTGTCCTGGTCGATCAGCACGATGCCGTCTTCCTCGCGCTTGTAGATCGAGCCCGACGGGCACGACGCGACGCACGTCGGGTTCAGGCAGTGCTCGCACAGCCGAGGCAGGTACATCATGAAGGTCTTCTCGAACTCGCCGTACATCGCCTTTTCCATTTCGGCGAAGTTGGCGTCGAGCGAGCGCTTGGCGAACTCGCCGCCGAGAATTTCCTCCCAGTTCGACCCCCATTCGATCTTCTCCATCCGCTCGCCCGAGATCAGCGAACGCGGGCGCGCGGTCGGCGCCGCGCTCATCTCGGGCGCGGTCTGCAGGTGCTCGTAGTCGAAGTCGAACGGCTCGTAGTAGTCGTCGATCTCCGGCAGGTTCGGATTGGCGAAGATGTTCATCAGGATGCGCGCGCGGCCGCCCTGGCGCGGTTCGATCTTGCCGCTCGCCTTGCGTACCCAGCCGCCCTTCCACTTGTCCTGGTTTTCCCACTCCTTCGGATAGCCGATGCCGGGCTTGGTCTCGACGTTGTTGAACCACGCGTACTCCATCCCGGTGCGGTTGGTCCACACGTTCTTGCAGGTGACCGAGCAGGTATGGCAGCCGATGCACTTGTCGAGATTCAGCACCATGCCGATTTGCGCTCTGACTTTCATGGGCTGCCTCCGTTACTCAGCAAGAAGAAGTGCATCGCCAACTGCGGCCCTCCCCGCGGGGGAGGGTCGGGGAGAGGCTGTCATGTCGCAGCCGATGCACTTGTCCAGATTCAGCACCATGCCGATCTGCGCTCTGACTTTCATGGCGTTGCTCCTTAAGCGTTGGCAGCCGCGGCCGCTTGCGCGAGCGCGTCGGGGGTCGGCGCATCGAGCCAGTCGACCCTCGCCATCTTGCGCACGATGACGAACTCGTCGCGGTTGGTGCCGATCGTGCCGTAGTAGTTGAATCCGTAGGCGAGCTGCGCGTAGCCGCCGATCATGTGCGTGGGCTTGAGCACCGCGCGCGTGACCGAGTTGTGGATGCCGCCGCGGCCGCCGGTGATCTCGCTGCCCGGCGTGTTCACGATCTTCTCCTGCGCGTGGTACATCAGGCACATGCCGGGGTTGACGCGCTGGCTGACCACCGCGCGCGCGGCGATCGCGCCGTTGACGTTGTACAGCTCGATCCAGTCGTTGTCGGCGATACCGGCCGCGCGCGCGTCGTCCTCCGAGATCCACACCACCGGTCCGCCGCGATTCAGCGTCAGCATGATCAGGTTGTCGGTGTAGGTCGAGTGGATGCCCCACTTCTGGTGCGGCGTGATGAAGTTCAGCACCACTTCGCGGTTGCCGTTCGGCCGCAGTCCTTGCGCCGGCTTGACCGCCTTCGGATCGACCGGCGGCCGGTACACGCACAGCGCTTCGCCGAAGGCGCGCATCCACGGGTGGTCCTGGTAGAACTGCTGGCGGCCGGACAGCGTGCGCCAGGGAATCAGCTCGTGCACGTTGGTGTAGCCGGCGTTGTACGAGACCTTCTCGCTCTCGAGCCCCGACCACGTGGGCGAGCTGATGATCTTGCGCGGCTGCGCCTGGATGTCGCGGAAGCGGATCTTCTCGTCCTCGCGATGTAGCGCGAGATGCTTGTGATCGATGCCGGTGACCCTGGACAGCGCGTCCCACGCCTTGACCGCGACGTGGCCGTTGGTCTCGGGCGCGAGCATCAGGATCACTTCGGCGGCGTCGATGTCGGTTTCGATCTTCGGCAGACCCTTGGTCGGACCCTCCTCGGTGACCACGCCGTTCAGGTCGCCGAGCGCCTTGACTTCGTCGACGGTGTTCCAGGCGATGCCCTTGCCGCCGTTGCCGACCTTGGTCATCAGCGGCCCCAGCGCGGTGAAGCGCTTGTACGTGTTCGGATAGTCGCGCTCGACCACCGTCATCTGCGGCGCGGTCTTGCCCGGGATCAGGTCGACCTCGCCCTTGCCCCAGTCCTTGACGTCGAGCGGTTGCGCCAGCTCGGTCGGCGTGTCGTGCAGCGTCGGCGTCAGCACCAGATCCTTTTCGACACCCAGATGGCCGGCGCACACCTCCGAGAACTTCTTCGCGATGCCCTTGAAGATTTCCCAGTCGCTGCGCGCCTGCCAGGCCGGATCCACCGCCGTGGACAGCGGGTGGATGAACGGGTGCATGTCCGAGGTGTTCAGGTCGTTTTTCTCGTACCAGGTGGCGGTCGGCAGCACGACGTCGGAGTACAGCGCGGTCGTGCTCATGCGGAAGTCGATCGTCACCAGCAGGTCGAGCTTGCCCTGCGGCGCCTTGTCGTGCCATTTGACGTCGACCGGACGCTGCCCGTCTTCCTCGCCGAGATCCTTGCCGAGCACGCCGTGGCTGGTTCCGAGCAGGTGCTTGAGGAAGTATTCGTGCCCCTTGCCGGACGAGCCGAGCAGGTTCGAACGCCAGACGAAGAGGTTGCGCGGCCAGTTGGACGGGTTGTCAGGGTCGAGGCACGACAGCGAAAGCCGGCCTTCCTTCAACGCCTTCACCGCGTAGTCCTTCGGGTCCATGCCGGCGGCGGCCGCGTCCCTGCAAACCTGCAGCGGGTTGGTCTCGAGCTGCGGCGCCGAAGGCAGCCAACCCATGCGCTCGGCGCGCGCGTTGAAGTCGATCAGGCTGCCGCGGAAGCGCTGCCGGTCCGCCAGCGGCGACAGGATCTCGTCGACCGCGAGCTTCTCGTAGCGCCACTGGTCGGTGTGCGCGTAAAAGAAGCTCGTCGAGTTCTGCTGTCGCGGCGGCCGCACCCAGTCGAGCGCGAACGCGAGCGGCGTCCAGCCGGTCTGCGGCCGCAGCTTCTCCTGGCCGACGTAGTGCGCCCAGCCGCCGCCGCTCTGGCCGATGCAGCCGCACAGCATCAGGAGGTTGATCA
>CAZIJU010000195.1:0-2849 GCA_964539745.1 uncultured Burkholderiaceae bacterium
CAACTGGTGGGTACCGCAAGCCCCGACCCGGAGCCGGGCGGTGCCTCGGTGGCAGCGGTCCCGCCTTCCGCTGCACCGCCCGCCTTGTCGGCGGCGCCGACCTTCGCCGCCTCCGGCGCGCTTCCGCCCGGCTGGGGCGCGCCTAGGCTGTACGACGAAGAAAAGACCTTCGTCGCGCCACGCGCGACCACACGCGTTGCCCACGGCGTGCGACAACTGTCGAGCGATGTCCGTGACGAGGAGAAATTCAAAGGCGGCGTGATCTCGCCGCGCATTCTGATCGACAACCCGTTCCTCGATCCCGCCGATCCGTTCTTCAACATTCCGCGGCAGATGGCGCGCCTGCCCGACGGCGCCATCGCGGTGTTCTCCACCGCCAAGACGCACGCGGATGGGCGCATGAAGGGCAATCCGTACGCCACCGGCGCCTGGCGCATCGCGCCGGACGGCGCGATCACCGCCATTGGCGAGGCCCGTCACGTCCTGAGCGAAAACCGCCGCCCGTTCTGCGGGGTCGCGATGGGGCAGAGCGGGCTGGATCCGCAAAACGTCGGGCCGGTGAGCACCGCGCCCGACGGCAGCCTGCTGTTCGCCTATGCGCCCCATTGGGCCTTCGGGCGCCATGCGGCCGTCGTGCGGCTGACGGCCGACGGCCGACTCGCGCCGGTGCCCGACGACATTCGCTGGTGCGCCGCCGATCCGCCCGAACAGTTGAGAAAGTTTTTCAAGAACCTGGGCGGCGTCGCTCAGGACCCCGACGGCAATGTATGGGTCATGGACCACGGCGCCTGCACGCTGTACCGGATCGCGCGCGACGGCAGCGTGTCGAGCGTGCTCGAGCCGCGTCAGGTCTGCCCGCGCGGTGAGCCGGAACGCTACGTCTCGGCCGACCACATGGTGTGGGACGCCGCGCGTGGCGAGTTGGTCACCGCTGGCAGCCTGAACTGGATGAAGCCACCGAAGACCGATGTGTACTCGAGCATCTGGCGCATCAAGCCCGACGGCACGTTCCGCCGCATCTACCTGGCGACCAAGCTGCGTCCAGGACCGGCCGTGATCGATGGTCTGGGCGGACTCGCTCTCGACGCGAAGGGGCGCGTCGTCTTCGGGGCGGGGATCGTTCGCGGCAGCGGCTCGCAGATCCTGCGACTCGATGAGGCCAGCGGTCGCACCGAGATCATCGCCGGTGCGCTGAGCCCGACCGACGTCAATCACGCCGACGGCCCGGCCCGGCAGGCGCACTTCGGCGGCATCAAAGGGGTGTGCTCCGCGCCGGACGGCACGCTGTTCGTGCACGACAGCACCCACCTGATCCGCAAGATCACGCCCGCAGGGCAGGTGACCACATGGGCCTTCTAGGGTTGCCGATTGCGTCCGCCTCCGGCATCGGGCGCTGCCGCAGTCGTGGGCGCGCTCTGGCAGGGCGCCGCGCGCTGCGCTTGCAATGCGCGGCCCGCCGAGCCACGGATGTCTGGCGCTAGAGCGACCGCTTCACAGCCTCTCTGGCCTGCGGGGCCAAGCGGCCCCGGCCGTTGCATTCCACTAAACAGGGAGATGCCATGACCCACGATATCGCTCGCGTATCCGTTTGTCGTGCCGCTTGCCGCATCTGGGCAGTCGCCGTGCTGCTTGCCGCCGCATCGAGCGTGCAAGCCGATTGCGTGGATGGCACCAGGAAACGTACGGCCGAGGAGCAGTCCTACGCGGCGAAACTCGGTGCCGCACTGAAAGCGGCAATGCCCGCCGCGCCCGCGCCGCTCGCGCTGGAGCGCGAGCCACAGGTCATTCTGCAGACCATCTGCAAGGACACGCCGGTCGGCCATGTGGGCGCGCTGGCCAAGGCCACGTATGCGGCAAGCGCGCACTACAGCGACAAAGTGAATCTGACGATTCGCGTCAACTACGCCTATCCGGGCGCCAAGGACGAAGTGCTGGGAGCGCTGCCCACGAAGCCCGCCCCTTTCAAGGTGCACAACTTCGTCATTAGCGTTGATGGCCACAACCCGGAATTGACCGTGGCGATCCGCACCGCGCTGGACCGCGCGCGCCTGCAGGCCCTGATCGATGAGCCGCTGCCCGACACGCCGCCAGCGCCGCTATGGACGGTGGCCAAGCCGGGCAAGCCGGCCGACAAGCCGGCCGACAAGCCGACCGCGTCGGCGAATCCGGCCAAGCCCGCGCCTGCTGCGCCGGCTGCGCAGCAGGCGCAGACCCCCGATCCGAAGCCCGCGGTCGTCGACCAGGCCAAGGACGCGGTCAACAAGCTGCGCGGCCTGTTCGGCCGCTGAGGCCGCGAGGTCGATCGTGCCGCAGTCGATCGCGCGATGGACAGTTCCACTGTGCCTGCGCGCCGCGCTGCTCTCGACGGCGGTCTGCATCGCGCCGCCCGTCGCCGCGCAGACGCCTTCGCCGAAGGAGATGGAAGAGGCGATGCGCGAAATGCAGCGCGCGATGGACAGGCTCACGCCCAATCAGCGCAAGATGCTCGATCAGACGTAGCGGCAGATGAGCAAGCAGGCTGCGCCCGGTGCCAAGGATGCCGACACCGGCGTGCCTGCGCGCGACGCCGCGCCTGCCCAAGGTGTCGGCCAGCCGCTCACCGGTGCGCAGCTCAAGGCGCACGTCGCGGCGCTGCAGCCCAAGCTGCGGCGCGCGCTCGCGACCGAGGCGCTGCTCCGTGCGGAGTTCGTCGAGGACGTGCAGCGCAAGGCCGGCGGCGATCTGATCGCGCGGCTGCGTGCCGCGGCCACAACTTGCTCGTCACCGGTGCCACCGGGGTGGGCAAGACCTGGATTGCGTGCGCGCTGGCGCAGCGCGCAGCCCGCGGCGGCTTCAGCGTGCTGTATGCC
>CAZIJU010000196.1:0-2771 GCA_964539745.1 uncultured Burkholderiaceae bacterium
CGTTGCGGCTCGGAATGACAAAGGGCGGCTGATTCGAGCGCCAGGCAGACTGTCGTGTCGCGAAGATTCGTAATGCTCGATCGGTTCAAGTCTGCCGCCAAGGCAGCCCGTGCTTGCGCCACCCGCCCAGCGTGCCGCGGTGGTGTTCATGGTCGAGTTCGCCCTCGAAGCCTTCGAGCACGTTGGCGACGTCGGTGAAGCCGTGCGCTTCGAGCGCGGCGCCGGCGTCGAGCGTGCGTTTGCCGCTGCGGCAGATCAGGATGATCGGACGGTCCTTGCGAACAGCCACGCGCTGCACTTCCTCGACGAAGTGCGGATTCAGTTCGAAGTCGGGCGCCGTCTGCCACTCGACGTTGATCGCGCCGACGGGGTGGCCGACGTACCAGAATTCGATATCGGTCCGCGTATCGATCAGCAGCGCGTTGGGGTCGGCTTGCAGCTTTTCGTACGCCTGTTGCGGTGTCAGGTGTTTCATGGTTCGCTCCCGCGGCGATTATGCGGGGCGGGGCGGCAACGCGGGCCGGCGCGTCGTCATATGCACATGCCGCCACGCTATCTGTGCGGCCGCCGCAGCCACTAACCGCGCGGTGGCCGCAAGCCCCGACGAGCGCGCCACCGGTCGATTCCCGCGACGGCGCGGACCGGTCACAATACGGGTCGATCGAACCCGAGCCGGACGCCGTCACGGCAATCACAGACATGCAGCAGGAATCCGGGGAACCCCTCGCCACACATCGCGCCCGCTTCGGCGACCTCAACGTTCGGGTCGGCGCGCGGGTCCAGCTCGTCGTATCGGCGTTCGGGCGCAAGAGCGCCTTCGCTTCGACGCTGCTTGGCTACGCCGAAGACGAGTATCTGATCGTGCGCACCCCTGCCGAGGGTGGCCTCGGCGTTCGGCTGCAAAACGGCGAGTCGATCGACCTGCGGCTTTTTACCGGCACGCACGTCGTGGAGTTCCCCACGTCGCTGTTGCGCCAGTTCGCCGCGCCGATTTCGTACTGGCACCTGAGCTATCCGGAAGAGGTGCGCGTGACCGCGCTGCGCGCCGCGCCGCGCGCGCGCGTCGATCTCGCCGCGCAGGTGCGCCGCGACGGCGCGCCGGAGACGGTGCCCGTGCGGCTCGTCGACCTGAGCGCCGTCGGCGCCCGCGTGCTCGCGCCCGAGCCGCTCGGCGAACGCGGTCAGACGCTGGAGCTTGCCTTCGACATCCAGCGCACACCGCAGGCGGCTGCGACAAAGATCGCGGTCGCGGCGACGATCCGCGGCGTCAAGCAACTCGCGGGCGCGGACGAGGCGGCCACGACCTACGCCCACGGCTTGCAGTTCGAAAAACTGAGCGAAGCCGATCAGATGCTGCTGCAGAACTTCGTGTTCCAGCGGCTCAACGAAGCGCCGAGCGCCGGGGCTTAATCGGCTTGCGTGAACTCGATCCTGCCTTCGGGCAGCATGTAGAGCACGAGCGCGCGTCCGCCGGTCACCGTTGGATGGTGCGCGGAGTCCGGCGCGTAGACCTTCCAGCCGGCACCCTTGCCGCAGAAGCGCGCAGTCGGCGTCACCGGCATCACCATGCAGATCTCGCCGGTCGGGTGCCGGTGATGCGGGCCGACGATGTCGGTGAGATCGACGACGTCCACGCTCAGGTTCGCGGTCTGCGGGCCCGGTTCGATCACGCGCCCGAAGCGCCGCCCCGCCCCACCCTGTGTGCACATCCAGCCCGCGGCGATCGCGGCGTGGCACGCGGCTTCGATCGCCCTGAACTCGGCCGACGCCGGTGGAAACCGCCGATCCAGTTCGTCGCCGAGCTCGGGCGCGAGCGGTCTGCCGCCGACGGCGTCGGTGACCGGCTTGAGCAGTTCGCGGAATTCGTCGATGGTCATTCCGGTGGTCCTCCTCGCATCGTGATGATCGGCCAATTGCCGCGGTTTCGCCAGCCCGCGGCGCGGTCAGATCGCCGTCGCCAGCCGCCTCAGCCCGTCGATTGCCCGGGCGGCGTCGAGCTCGGCGGCTTCGCGCCTCGCGCGTTCAGCCGCTGCCTTCGAAGCTCGTTTGCCCGGGGCGGTTCCTGCGGTCGAACTGCAGGCCTGCTAGAACGGCCCCACCCGCCGCACGGCCACGCGGACGACGTCCGCACCGGAGCCGGTCGCGTCGGTCAACTCGAGGGACATCGGCGCGATCGTGTTCAGGCTCGGCGCGTTCATCGCCTTCGCGTACGGCGTGGCCCAGTGGTCGAACTGGCCGATGATCAGTAGCGTCTGCGGGTGGATGCCCTGCGCGAGCACGGCGCGGCCCCGCGTGGCGCCGACGACCGAGCGCACCTCGATCAAGTCGCCGTCCTCGATGCCCAGCCTGGCGGCCGTGCGTGCGTTGATCATCACGCCGCGGTGGCCGCGCAGGTTGCTTGCCAGTTCGTCCATCAACTGGATCGCAGCGTTGCCGCCGGCGTGGTACTGCATGCTCTTGGTCGTCAGCAGCCAGAACGGGAAGTCCTCGGGCTTGTGGCCGCGCCGCACGAGGTCCTTTTCCCACATCGCCGGGAAGTCGTGCCACACCGGCAGCGGCTGGTATTCGTCGAGCTGGCGGTCCCACCACTTGACGCCGGCTTCGTGCAGCCGGTTGCCCAGTTCGCGGCCGGCGCGCGCGAGCCGCTCCTGGTACGGCAGCTCGAAGCGAAGCCCCTGCCGCTTCAGCGTCGGATACAGGTACCAGCCGGTCTGCTTGTACGGCCGCGTCATCAGGCCGTGTTCCTTGAACCAGTCGAGGCCGTGCACCTC
>CAZIJU010000197.1:0-2731 GCA_964539745.1 uncultured Burkholderiaceae bacterium
GGCTGCGACGGCGCCAACAGCTTCGTGCGCGGCGCGATCGGTGCCGGCTGGCACGACCTCGGCTTCGCCTACGACTGGCTCGTGGTCGACGTGGTGCCCCACGAGACGCGCGTCTGGTCGCCGCTCAACTGGCAGCTCTGCGACCCCGCGCGCCCGACGACGGTCGTCTCCGGCGGCCCGGGCCGGCGGCGCTGGGAGTTCATGCGCCTGCCCCACGAGACGCTCGACGAGCTGAACAGCGCCGAGACCGCCTGGAAGCTGCTCGCCGCCTGGGACATCACCCCGAACAACGCGACCCTCGAGCGCCACGCCGTCTACACCTTCCGCGCGCGCTGGGCTGACGCCTGGCGCCGCGGCCGCGTGCTGCTCGCTGGCGACGCCGCGCACCTGATGCCGCCCTTCGCGGGCCAAGGCATGTGCTCCGGGATGCGCGACGCGGCGAACCTCGCGTGGAAGCTCGATCTCGTGCTGCGCGGGATCGCGCAAGAGGCGCTGCTCGACAGCTACGCGAGCGAGCGGCTGCCGCACGCGAAGCAGACGATCGAGTTCTCCGTGGGGCTCGGGCGCGTGATCTGCATCGCGGACCCGCGCGAGGCGGAGGCGCGCGACGCGCGCATGGTGCCGGCGGCGCGCGCCGCGGGGCTCACGACGCCGGCGCCGTCGCCAAAGATCGGGCCCGGGTGTTGGGTCGAGGGAGATGCGGGGGCGGGGGAGCTGTTCCTGCAGGCACGCGTCGCGCGGAGGGATGGCGCGGGGCTCTTCGACGACGTGGTGGGAAGCGGCTTCGCGCTGGTGTCGCCGTGCGGGGATCCGGCGCGGGCGCTGTCCGAGGAGCAGCGTGCGTGGTTCGCGTCGCTGGGCGGTGTGTGTGCGCAGGTCGGGAGCGATGCGCCGCTGCGTGACGTCGACGGCGCCTATGCGCGCTGGTTCGCGGCGCATGGGTGCGAGGTGGCGCTGCAGCGGCCGGATTTCACGGTGTTCGGGGCGGCCAGGGAGATTGCGCGCGCGGGCACGCTCCTCGATCTGCTGCGCGAAAGATGTTTGCGCGAGCGGCCGTGACCTGCCTCGTGGAACGGTCTCTAATCCGCGTCGCCCTCGATCGGCGATGAGCCGGTCGTTGGGGATCGAGCGGCTCGTCCGTCACATTCGCGCTGGGCCCTTGGGATCGCATGACCGCCGCCATACGGATCGCGCTCGCGCTGCTCGTCGCCACCAGCGCTGCCGCCCGCGCCGCCGACGTCGACGGCGGCCGCCTCGAAGGCGTGCGCGAACGAGGCCTCCGCGTCTACAAGGGCGTGCCCTTTGCGGCTCCGCCCTTGGGTGACTTGCGCTGGCGACCGCCACAGCCCGTGAAGCCTTGGCTCGGCGTGCGACCGGCGAAGACCTTCGCGCCCGCGTGCATGCAAGCCGGCGTCTCGATGCCCGGCGAGACGCCGCCGGCGACCAGCGAGGATTGCCTCTACCTGAACGTCTGGACCCCTGCGACCGCTGGCGCGCGGCTGCCGGTGCTGGTCTGGATCTACGGCGGTGGCTTCGCGAACGGCTCGGCGTCGATGCCGCTCTATTGGGGAGATCGTCTCGCCAAACGCGGCATCGTGGTCGTCACGGTCGCCTATCGCGTCGGCCCCTTCGGCTTCCTCGCCCACCCCGAGTTGACGCGCGAGTCGCCCGACCGCACGTCAGGCAACTACGGTCTCCGGGACCAGATCGCGGCGCTCGAATGGGTGAAGCGCAACATCGCCGCCTTCGGCGGCGACCCCTCGCGCGTCACCATCGCCGGCCAATCGGCGGGCGCCATGTCGGTCAGCATCCTGATGGCCTCGCCCGCCGCGCGCGGCCTCTTCCACCGCGCCATCGGCCAGAGCGGCGGCTTCTTCGAGCCGGTGCTGCTCGCTCCCAGCCACCTGCTCGCGAACGCCGAGCGCGAGGGCGAAGCCTACGCGGCCTCGCTCGGCGCCACGTCGATCGCCGCTCTGCGCAAGCTTCCGGCCGCCGATCTGCTGACCGGCAAGATGCCATCCGGCCCGCACCCCGTGATCGAGCCCCGCACCCTGCCCGCCCCGCCGTTCGACACCGTCGCGGCCGGCGCGCAGAACGACGTGCCCGTCCTCCTCGGCGTGAACGCCGAAGAGGCGCGCGCCTTCATCGACCCGCGCCGAGTCGAAGCCGCGACCTTCGCCGCCGACATCGAGCGGCGCTTCGGCAAGCTGCCGCTGCCGCTCCTCGCCGCCTATCCGTTCTCGAACGACGCCGAGGCACGCCAGGCGCGCATCGACTTCGAAACCGACTTGCGCTTCGGCTGGGACATGTGGGCGTGGGCGAGGCTGCAAACCACGACCGGAAAGAGCCCGGTCTACGCTTATCGCTTCGAACGAGAGCCGCCGTTCCCGAGCGACGGCCCGCACGCCGGATGGGGCGCGAGCCACTTCGCCGAGCTCTGGTACGCGTCCGATCATCTCGACCAAGAGCGCTGGCCATGGACGAGGCAGGACCGCGCGCTGGCCGACGCGATGGCGGGCTACTGGACGAACTTCGTCAAGACCGGAAACCCGAACGACGGCCGCCTGCCCGACTGGCCCGCCTTCCGAGACGACACCGGCCCGTTGCTGCGTCTCGAACGCTCGATCACGACCGGCGCGGTCGACCGACTGGAGGCCTTGCGCGTTTTCGACGCCGTTTATGGTCAGCTCCGCGGGGTCCCGTTCCCGGCGCGCAGGGAGTGACTTCCGCG
>CAZIJU010000198.1:0-2550 GCA_964539745.1 uncultured Burkholderiaceae bacterium
GTGCGCTCGGTCACGCTGACCAGCATGATGTTCATGATGCCGATGCCGCCGACCAGCAGGCTGACCGAAGCCACCGCACCGAGCAGCAGCGTCAGCACGCGGCTGGCGGCCTCCTGCGCCTGCAGGATCTCGGTCAGATTGCGGATCGTGAACGGATCCTCGGCGCCCGGCTGTACCTTCAGCCGCTGGCGCAGCAAGTCGCGGATGCGCTCTTCGACGACCTTCATGTCGACGCCGTCGGCGACCTTCACCGAGATGGCGCCGATTCGTCGCTGCCGTCCCTGCGTCTGTCCGAGCACGCGGTTGCGCGCAGTCGAAATCGGCATCAACACGATGTCGTCCTGGTCCTGGCCGAGCGCGTTCTGGCCCTTGCGCTCGAGCACGCCGATCACCGTCAGCGGCACCTTGCGCACGCGGATCACCTGGTCGATCGGATCGAAGCCTTCGCCGAAGAGCTGCTTCGCCGTCGTCTGCCCGATCAGCGCGACCTTGCCGCTGCCGGCGACTTCGGCCGGCTCGAACAGCCGGCCCGCCGCAAGCGGCCAATCGCGCGCGATCAGATAGTCGTTCGTCGTACCGAAGAACTGCGTCGACCAGTTCGCGTTGCCGGCGACCACCTGCCCGGTGCCGCGAATCGTCGGCGCCGCGACGACCACGCCTTGGACCTCGAGCGCGATCGCGAGCGCATCCTCCTCGCTGAGCACCTGCGCCGCGCCGGCGCCGAGCCGCACCCCGCTCGCGGTCGTCGAGCCAGGCAGCACCAGCATCAGGTTGGAGCCCAGGTTCTTCAACTGCTCGCGCACGCGCTCCTGCGCGCCGCCGCCGACCGCGAGCATCGTGATCACCGCCGCCACGCCGATGATCATGCCGAGCATCGTCAGCGCGGTGCGCAGCTTGTTGACGCGCAGCGCGGCCAGCGCGATCCGCAGCACGGCGCCGAGGCTCATCGCATCACTGCTCCGCCAGCGGCTGCGCATCGAGGGCGGCCAGATCGGCCGCTGCGTCGCGCGCTGCCTGCCGCGCGTCGCTTTTCACGCGGCCGTCGCGGAACGCGATCAGCCGGCTCGCGTAGGCGGCGATGTCGCGCTCGTGCGTGACGACGACGATCGTCATGCCGGCGGCGTTCAACTGCTGCAGCAGCGCCATGATCTCGACGCTCGTGCGCGAATCGAGCGCCCCGGTCGGCTCGTCGGCGAGGATCAGCGACGGGTCGTTGACCAGTGCGCGCGCGATCGCGACGCGCTGCTGCTGGCCGCCCGAAAGCTGCGAAGGAAGGTGGTCGGCGCGCGCGGCGAGTCCGACCCGCGCGAGCCGTTCAAGCGCACGGCGGCGCCGCTCGCGCGGCGCCACACCCGCATAGACGAGCGGCAGCTCGACGTTTTCGACCGCGCTCGTGCGCGCGAGCAGGTTGAACTGCTGGAACACGAAACCGATACGGCGGTTGCGGATCGCCGCGAGCTCGTCGGCATCCTTGTGCGCGACGTCCTCGCCGGCGAGCCAGTAGCTGCCGGCGGTCGGCCGGTCCAGACAGCCCAGCATGTTCATGAACGTCGACTTGCCCGACCCCGACGGCCCCATCACCGCGACGAATTCGCCGGCGTCGATCGAAAGGGAAACGCCATCGAGCGCGCGCACGACGGTGTCGCCGAGCACGTAATTCTTGTGCAGGTCTTCGACGCGAATCAGCATGACGCTTCGGGTCGGACGTCGGATTCCGCGTGTCTGCGCACGACGATCGGCGGATTGCCGCCCGCGATGACCGAGCGCGTCCTGCCCATCAGAAGAACATCCGCGGAGGCGCGCCTTTTTGCGCGGGCGCACTGTTCGTGCCGCCCTGCTGGCCGACGATCACCTCGAGGCCTTCGACCACGCCGGGACCGCTGATCTCGCTGGCGGTGCCGTCGGTCAGACCGACGCGGACATCGATCGGCGTGGGCTTGCCGTTGCGCAGCACCCAGATGCGGCCGCGCGAGGCCGGCGCGCCGGCGCGCGCGCCGAGTTCGGCCACGATTTCCGCGTACCGCGTCCTCTGCTCGGGCTGCAGGATCTGCTCGATCCGCGCGCGGATGTCGGCGCGGATGCCGCCGGCCGCCTTCGCTCGCGCCTCCTCCGGCAAGTCGCGCAACGCCATGAAGCGGGAGCGCATTTCGGCCAAGATCGGGTCGAGCCGGGCCTGCTGCTCGGCGTCGAGCTTCAGTTCGGCGACGAGCCGCTCGCGCAACTGCGCGGCGGCGCCGCCAGCACCGGTGCCTGGCACCTCGCTCTTGCGCGCGTCGGCCGACGGCGCGGGGCTTTCGCCGGCAGGCCGGTAGCGCAACGCGGCGTTCGGAACCTTGAGCACCGAGTCGCGCGTGTCGGTGACGATGCGCACGTTGGCGGTCATGCCCGGCATCAGTTCGCCGGACTCGTTGCTGGCGCTGACGAGCACCGTGTAGGTGACGACGTTCTGCACCGTCTGTGCAGCCTTGCGCACCTGCTTGACCTCGCCGCTGTACGTGCGGCCGGGAAAGGCATCGACGGTAAAGGTCGCGCGCTGGCCGACGCGGATGC
>CAZIJU010000199.1:0-2503 GCA_964539745.1 uncultured Burkholderiaceae bacterium
CGGAGGCGGGGTTTCGCGAAGCACTGCTTCGCGCCGCCGGAGCCGGCCGCGCATACTTGCGCGGCCGTGGAACGCAGTCGAAGGCCAAGTGGCCTTCGCGAGCACTTGAGCGCAGGTGCGCGCCCGCAGGCGCCGCGCAAACCCGCGTAGCCCCGGCGGTACAAATTGGATCGGCCGCCCGTGTGCCGCAAGTGCCGATTCACCGAGACGCAACGCACGCATACGAAAGCGACCTCGTGAAATATCCGGGCTAGCGTCGTTTCTTGACTCGCGGCCGGAACCTGAGGCCGATGGCGAGGCTGCTCATGGGCTGATCCCGGCAGTCGGGTCGTCGATGATGCTGCCGCGCCGCCGGTGCGCCGGCGCCCGGAAACGACGAGGGCCGCGTCTGCGGCCCTCTTGCTTCGGCCGTCAGTGAGTCGGGCTGGATTCCTTCCTGAGCATCGGAATCGCCGCCAGGGCCAGCACGACGATCAGGATTCCGACCAGCACGGTGTTCGTCATCGCAAGCGTGTGCGCCGTAAAGCCCAGCAGCATCGGCGATACGGCGATCCACAGTCCGAGCAGGAAACTCACCCGCTCGGGCCACGGGTCGGGGCGAAACGCGTCGGCGAATTCGAGAGCGATGACACCGAGCCCCGCCAAGACGCCGCTCCAGGTCGCAGCACCCACGTCCGAGTAGCCCAACGCCCACGGTGCGACGATCAGCCACAACCCCAGAACGATCGCCGCCCAGTCCTGCCATCGCATCCGGTTCATAGCGCCTCCTTTCTTGCCATCAGGGCACCACCTTGGATCGGCAGCGCGGGCGTTCGTTCCGGTCGACGCTCGCGCGCCCGGAGCCCTCTGCCGCGTAGGCACCCCGTGCGGCGTCGGAGAAGGGACGGTGAAGCAGGGCCGGGGCGGGGTCGGCGCCAGCGCTCATGCCGCCGATTTCGATTCGCAGGCTCGGCATCGCGGAGGGGATCGGGCAGGTCGCCGCCGAGCGCGAGGCGAACACCATCGGCAAGGTCTCGTGCGGGCTGCGGTATCCTTCGCCCTCGCTCACAGCGCGACGCGGGAGAGCGCGCCAGACGGCCGAAGGGTCGGTGGCGCCGCCGAAGGCGTAATCCACCCGTAATCGCTCAGGTTCAAGGAACCGCGCCGCAGCGAGCGACTCTGGAGAGATCGGCGCACGCGACGTGACGCCGGCGCCGAAGGGGCAGCAGGCGGGCCACCGCCTCAAACTCTCAGGCAAAAGGACAGAGGGGTGCGAGCCGACGCGAGCCGGTCCGCGCCCCTTTCTTTTTTCGTCGAAGAGTGCCCGATGAGCCTGAAACGCACGCCGCTTTACCCAACGCACGTCGCCGCCGGCGCCAGGATGGTCGACTTCGGCGGCTGGGCGGAGGCGGACGAGCCGACATGCCCTGCGGCATGTCGGCCCGCCGACGCGGCGCGGCCTGCGAGCCGCGCCGTCCCGGCCGCCGGGCAGAGCAGTCGCGTCGAAGGGAGGTCGGCATGAGCCTGAAACGCACGCCGCTGTACGCGGTCCACGTCGCCGCCGGCGCAAAGATGGTGGACTTCGGCGGCTGGGAAATGCCGCTGCACTACGGCTCGCAGATCGAGGAGCACCACGCGGTGCGGCGCAAGGCGGGCATGTTCGACGTGTCGCACATGCGCGTGGTCGATCTGGACGGCGCGGGCAGCCGTGACTTCCTGCGCACGCTGCTCGCCAACGACGTGCTCAAGCTCACGCCCGGCAAGGCGCTGTACTCATGCATGCTCAACGAGTCGGGCGGCGTGGTCGACGATCTGATCGCCTACTGGATCCACACCGACCACTACCGACTCGTCGTCAACGCAGCGACCGCGGACAAGGACATCGCATGGATGCATAAGGTCGCCCACGACCGCAAGCTGCCGGTCGCGATCCTGCCACGGCGTGAACTGGCGATGATCGCGGTGCAGGGTCCGCAGGCGCGCGCACTGCTGCGCGAGGTCATCGAAGGGCTCGACGGCGACGCGGCGGCGGCGATCGACCGGCTCAAGCCCTTCACCGCGGCGGTGGTCGACGAGTTCTTCATCGCGCGCACCGGCTACACCGGCGAGGACGGCTGCGAGATCGTGCTGCCGGCCGACGAAGCGCCGGACCTCTGGCAGCGGCTCGTCGCGGAAGGCGTAGCGCAATGCGGGCTCGGCGCGCGGGATACGCTGCGACTCGAGGCCGGGATGGCGCTGTACGGTCAGGACATGGACGAGACGGTCACGCCGCTCGAATCGGGGCTCGCGTGGACGGTCGACTTCAAGGAGCCGCGCGATTTCATCGGCCGCACCGCGCTGGAGAAGCAGCTCGCCGCGGGCAACCTGCGCCAGCTCGTCGGACTGAAACTGCTCGACAAAGGCGTGCTGCGCGCACACCAGAAGGTGATCACGCCGCACGGCGAAGGCGAGATCACCAGCGGCACCTTCTCGCCGACGCTCGAGTTCTCGATCGCGCTGGCGCGCGTTCCGGCGGGGGTAAAGG
>CAZIJU010000200.1:0-2490 GCA_964539745.1 uncultured Burkholderiaceae bacterium
CGTGGCGGATCACCTTGAAGTGCTCGGGAATGAACTCGAGCTGTTCGGAGACGTCCTCGCCGATCTTCTTCAGCTCCCCGCCGCAGTCCGGACACGTGCACGCCGCAGCGTGCACGACGTTCTCGCGCGGCAGATGCACCGGCGGCGGCCGCCGCACCGGTGGCATGCGCGGCGAGGTCTGTGAACCTTCGGCGGATGAATCGGCCGCCGCTGCGCTGGTCGCGCCGGCAAGGCTCGTTTCGAGTTCTTCGACCAGCAGCTCCAGCTGCGCCACCTGCGCGTCGTGCCGCTCGGATCGGCGGCCGAACTGGATGCGCCGCAGCCGCGCGATCTGCAGCTTGAGCTTCTCGATCATCAGCCGCGCCTCAATCACCTCGTTGCGCTTGGCTTCGACCAGCGCTCGCCACTGTGCGACTTCGACATCGAGCGCGGCGGTGCGCGCAGTCTGCTCGATGACCAGGCGCTTCAGCGCTTCGATGTCATCGGGCAGTTGATCGAGCGCGCACGGCATGGGGCGCGACTGTACCGATGGCGCGCGCACAATGCACGCATTGCATGCGCAAACTCGCAGCGCTGTTGTTATGCCGCCATCGTCGGCTGCCACGTGCGCGCGGGCCGGCGCCGGTCGATGCCTTCGAGCAGCATCGACAGTTGCGCTGCCGTCAGCGACACGGTGCCGCTCGTGGCCTGCGGCCAGACGAAACGGCCGCGCTCCAGCCGCTTGGCGAACAGACACAGGCCGTCACCGCTCCACGACAGCAATTTGACGCGATCGCCGCGCCGACCGCGGAAGACGAACACGTGACCGCAGAACGGATCTTGCGCCAGCTGCGTGTGCACGAGCGCGGCCAGGCCGTCGAAGCCTTTGCGCATGTCGGTGTGGCCGGCAGCCAGCCAGATGCGGTGGCCTGCGGGCAGTCCGATCATGCGCCCGGCGCCAGCATCTGTAGCACGACGCGCAGCGCCGGCACATCCACCGCGCCCTTGATGCGGATGCGCCCGGCGGGCAGCTCCACTTCGATGAGGCCGCCGCTGGCGGTCATGCGCGCGGCGGACGTCGGCAGCGACACGGATGGATCGGATCTGGAATCCGGCTCGCCCAGAACGACCGGCAGCAACGGGGCGGGAACCGATCGCGCGGCGCGCAGATGCTGCCGGCGCCACTTGAACAGCAGATTCGTGTTCACACCGTTGTCCAGCGCAATGCGTGCCACCGACGCGCCCGGCACCAGCGTCTGCTCGATCAGGCGGCGCTTGAACGCCAGGCTGTGCTTGCGACGCACGACCCGCGCCTCGCGCCCGGTCGGCTGAACTGGCTTGTGCTTGGTGTCCACCTTCCCTCCTTGGTGGGCACCTGCGCGGCTCCACCGGCACGCGATCGTGCCGCAGCGCAGACTCAAATGACAGATGTACTGGCCGGACGCTTACGATCCAGGCGTACTTCACAGCGACTCCTTGGCAAAGTACGCCGCCGCCTTTTTTAGGATCTCGCGCTCCAGCTTCAGGCGGGCGTTTTCCTGCCGCAACCGCGCCAGCTCGGCCTGCACGTCATCGATCGGCCGCGCCGGCGGGCGTTTGAGCAGCGGCTGGCCGCGCCGCGCACGCGCCACCCAGTTGGCCAAGGTCTTGGCCGACATCTCCAGGCTGCGGGCCACCTGCGCCACGCTGCAGCCGCCGTCGAGCACCTGCCGCACCGCGGCCTCGCGAAACTCGGCCGTGTACTTCCGATCCGGTCCTGCTTTCATTACACGCCTCCACGAAGTGAAACTACCAAACTTCGTGGCGTCCACTTTTCGGGGACCAGTTCAGACGTCATCAACGGCGACACCGCGGCCTTGGCTAGCAGCACGATGAGCCGGCAGTAGCTCATCAAGGCCTTCCAAAGCAGGCCCGGCTTCAGGGTCCTCATCCTGTCGCCGGCGGCCGCGGCGTCGGGCATCGACGAGGTCGTGACCCTGGCCATGCCCTTGCGCATGGACTGGGCGGCACTTCGAGGGCCTTGCGGCGGCGCTGTGGGGTTCCGCCGCGGCATCCGAGCCGCATACGTCAGCCCTTGAACGGGGACGTGTGCTTCGACACCTGCCGCTTGCGGTTCTTTCGCGGCAGCATCGGGGTCGTGCAACGGCAGTCGTCGTCAGGTCCGCTTGCGTCGGTTGGCACGACCGTTTCGGCGTTGGCAAGGGTGCACTGCTCCATCGCGCTCTTCGAGCGTGATGGCTTGCAACGTGGGCGGAGCACCGATAAATATGCCGCCGTCGTCGGGCGTACAGCTTGGTGTACAAACGGACCGGAACGGCGGTGGCAATGCCGATAAATGCCTCTGAGGGCGTTTAATCGGTTCGAATCCGTCCGTCTCCGCCATCTTTCGGTGCTCGCCATTTCGAGGGGCATCGTTCGCGGTCGATTCGTGACGGCGGGTCATGTACAATTCGCGGCCTCGCGCCCGTAGCTCAGTTGGATAGAGTACTTGGCTACGAACCAAGGGGTCGT
>CAZIJU010000201.1:0-2490 GCA_964539745.1 uncultured Burkholderiaceae bacterium
AACGCGCGTAAGCACGGGGCCGCTGACCTCTCACTCATGAAATATCCGGGCTAGGCGATCATGTGGGTCCTTGGTTGAACCCGCGGGACACGGAGAACGCGGAGCAAAGGCTTGCCTTTGTGCCCGTGGGTCGTCTCGCCCTGCCGGTCAGGCCGGGAGTGCGAGGAAAGACTTGATTGTTAGCCTTTTTCCGCGCCTCGGTGTCTCCGTGGTGAGGAATGCAGGACCATCGAGGCCGGGTTCGAACGGAATTCTTTCGGTGCGCCTCGTGAACGCCGCTCGCGCCCGCGCCGGTTTCCCGCCACGGAGCAAGGCGCGCCGATGACGCTCGTCGAATTCGCATCGCGCCGGCTTGCCGCGCAACGGCAGCGTCGCATCGCCGCACTCGGCGGGGCGGCGTTCGCGCTGCTGCTGGTCGCGGTCGCCGTCGCGTTGACCGAGTGGCTGCAACTGAACCCGTGTCCGCTGTGCATCTTCCAGCGCGTGCTCGACCTGGCGCTCGCCGCGTTGCTGGCCAGTGTCGCGGCGCTCGTCGCCACGCGCGCGGCACGCTGGCTCCTCGCAGCCGCGCTGCTCGTGGCCAGCACCGGCGTCGCGGTCGCGGCGTATCAGAGCTGGATCCAGTTTTCGCCGCCGCAGATGTCCTGCGGGCCAGCCGCGCACGGTCCGATCGAACGGCTGGTCACATGGCTCGGCGAACAGGTTCCGCTGCTGTTCCTGGCGACGGGTTCGTGCGAAAGCACCGAGCTGTCGATCCTCGGGCTGTCGCTCGCGAACTGGTCGCTCGTCGCTTACGTGGCGTTCGCCGCGCTGATCGCGCTGCTGCTGCGCGCGCAACGTCGCGCCGGATGATGCCCCGCTGCGCATGCCACCGATGACGGACAACGCCTCGCCCCTCGAAACACGCCGCAACGTGCCGCCGCGGTGGCGCCAAGCGCTCGCGCTGGCATGGCTCGTCGCCGGCGCACTGTGGCTCGCGGCTGCCCCCGCGGCCACCGGAGGCGCGGTCGACGTCTATGCGTTCGTCGCCGACGGTTGCCCGCATTGCGAGAAGGCGCTTGCCTTCCTCGAGCGTGACGCCGCACGGCACGCCGGGGTGCGCGTGCATGCGCTCGAGATCACGCGCAGCGCGCGCAACGCCGATGTGCTCGCCGCGGTGGCGCGGGCGCTCGGCGCCGACGATTCGGCGGTTCCGTTCATCGTGATCGGCGAGCACGCGTTCATCGGCTACCTGGACGATCGCTCGACCGGCGCCGCGCTGCGCGCGCAGATCGACGAGTGTCTCGCACACGGCTGTGCGGACATCGTCGGCCCGCACCTGAGGGCGGCGACGTTGCCCGAGGGATCGTCGCCGGCGCGGCCGCCAAGTGTGGTGCGTGCGTTGCCGGAGACGATTCATGTACCGCTCGTCGGCGACGTGACCCTGCGCTCGCTGTCGCTGCCGGCGCTGACCGTGCTGCTGGCCGCGCTCGACGGGTTCAATCCGTGCGCGATGTGGACGCTCGTTTTCCTGATCGGCCTGCTGCTCGGCATGCAGGATCGAGTGCGCATGTGGACGCTCGGCGCGGCGTTCATCGCCGCCTCCGCACTGGTGTACTTCCTGTTCATGGTGGCGTGGCTGAACCTGCTGCTTTTCCTGCGCGGTGTGGTCTGGGTGCGTGCGGCAATCGGTGCCGTCGCCGTTGCGGGCGGCCTTTACCACCTGCGCGAGTACGTGCTGAACCGGCAGGCGGCGTGCAAGGTCACCGCGCCGCAGTCGCGGCGCGCTGTGTTCGAACGGCTGCGTTCACTGGCCTCCGAACGGCGCTTCCTCGTCGCGGTGGGCGGCATCGTGCTGCTCGCCTTCGCGGTCAACCTGGTCGAGGCGGTGTGCTCGGCCGGAATCCCCGCCGTCTACACGCAGGTACTCGCGATGAGCGGACTGTCGCAGCCAGCGTACTACGCGTATCTTTCGCTTTACATCGCGGTGTTCATGCTCGATGACCTGATCGTTTTCGTTGCGGCGATGAAGACGCTGCACTTCGCCGGCATCGGCACGCGGTATGCGCGCGCGTCCAATCTCGTCGGCGGCATGCTGCTGCTTGCGTTGGGTGCGCTGCTGCTGCTGCGGCCCGAATGGCTGATGGTTGGCTGAGGGAGCGCGCTGACCGTTTTACGCCGCTGCGGCGCGCTCGTACCACCCTTTGCTCGCGTTGACCACCCGCACCACCAGCAGCATCACCGGCACCTCGATCAGCACGCCGACGACGGTGGCCAGCGCCGCGCCCGAGTCGAAACCGAACAGGCTGATCGCCGCTGCCACCGCCAGCTCGAAGAAATTCGACGCGCCGATCAGGGCCGACGGGCAGGCCACAGAGTGCTTCTCGCCGACCTTGCGGTTCAGCCAGTAGGCGAGGCTGGAGTTGAAGAAGACCTGGATCAGGATCGGCACCGCGAGCATGGCGATGACGAGCGGCTGGCGCAGGATCTGCTCGCCCTGGAAGGCGAACA
>CAZIJU010000202.1:0-2378 GCA_964539745.1 uncultured Burkholderiaceae bacterium
ACCCGAACACGCGTGTCGGCGAGATGCTGAAAGGCAAGCGCGGCCTCGTGATCGGAGTCGCCAACGCCGACAGCATCGCCTACGGCAGCGCGGTCAAGCTGCGCGCCTTCGGCGCCGACCTCGCGCTGACCTACCTCAACGACAAGGCCAGGCAGTACGTCGCGCCGCTGGCCGAGAAGATCGACGCCTCGCTGCTGCTGCCGCTCGACGTCACCCAGCCCGGCCAGATGCAGGCGGTGTTCGACCGCCTCCGCGCCGAGTGGGGGCGGCTCGATTTCGCCATCCACTCGATCGCCTTCGCGCCGCGCGAGGACCTGCACGGCCGCGTCGTCGACTGCTCGCAGGCCGGTTTCCTGCAGGCGATGCAGGTGTCGTGCCATTCCTTTCTCGAGATGGCGCGCCTGGCCGAGCCGCTGATGACCGAGGGCGGCACGCTCATCACGATGAGCTACTACGGCGCCGACAAGGTGGTCGACAACTACAACCTGATGGGCCCGGTGAAGGCCGCGCTCGAAGCGTCGGTGCGCTATGCGGCCAAGGAACTGGCGCCGCGCAACATCCGCGTCTTTGCGGTGTCGCCGGGGCCGCTGCGCACGCGCGCCTCGAGCGGCATCGCCCAGTTCGACGAGCTGATCGAGATGGCGGTCAAGCGCTCCCCGGGCAAGCGCCTGGTCGACATCGCCGAGATCGGCCGGGTGGTCGCCTTCCTGGCGATGCCCGCGTCTTCGGCGATGACCGGCGACGTGGTCTACGTCGACGCCGGCCTGCACAACATGGCGTGAGGTGATCATGACCAGCACTTTCGCCAGCGATGACCTCGAGGTCCTGCGCAACCGGACCTTCGACGAATTGGCGGTCGGCGACCAGGCCAGCATCGAGCGCACGCTGACCGCCGCCGACATCCAGCTGTTCGCCGCCATGTCCGGCGACATCAACCCGCAACATATCGATTCCGAGTTCGCCGCCTCGACCCGCTTTCACGGCGTGATCGCCCACGGCATGTGGGGCGCGGCGCTGATCTCGGCCGTGCTTGGCACGCGGCTGCCCGGGCCGGGCACCGTCTACATCGGCCAGACGCTGAAGTTCCATGCGCCCGTCCGTGTCGGCGACACGCTGATGACGACGGTCACGGTCACCGCGCGCGACGCCGTGCATCACCGGCTGACCCTGGACTGCCGCTGCGTCAACCAGGACGGCAAGACGGTCATCTCGGGCGAGGCGCTGGTGCTGGCGCCGACCGAACGCATCGAGCGGCCGCGCGGCACGCTGCCGCAGGTGCGCATTTCACTTGCGCAGGGTGATGACCTCGTGCGCATCCTTCAGTACGTGCGGCCTCTGGGGCGCATCAAGGTGGCGGTCGTTCACCCGTGCGACACCGTCAGCCTCTCCGCCGCCCTTGACGCGCGTGCCGCCGGAGTGATCGAGCCGGTGCTGATCGGCCCGCGCGCGCGCATCGAGGCCGTTGCGCAGAAAGCGGAGCTGAAGATCGGCGGCATCGCGATCGAGGATGCGCCGCACAGCCACGCTGCAGCGGCCCGTGCGGTCGAGCTCGCCGTCAAAGGCGAGGTCGAGGCGCTGATGAAGGGGAGCCTGCACACGGACGAGCTGATGGCCGCCGTCGTCGCCAGCCCGCTGCGGACCAAGCGCCGCATGAGCCATTGCTTCCTGATGCAGACACCGGCGTATCCGCGCCCGTTCATCATCACCGACGCCGCGATCAACATCGCCCCGACGCTGCAGGACAAGGCGGACATCGTCTGCAACGCGGTGGAACTGGCCCACGCCTTCGGCATTGCGCGGCCGCGCGTGGCCATCCTCGCCGCCGTCGAGACCGTCAATCCGCACATGCCGGCGACGCTCGACGCGGCGGCGCTGTGCAAGATGGCCGACCGCGGCCAGATCGAGGGCGCGATCGTCGATGGACCTCTTGCATTCGACAACGCCGTTTCGGCTGCCGCCGCCCGCACCAAGGGCATCGTCTCCGAGGTCGCCGGCGCCGCCGACATCCTGGTCGTGCCCGATCTGGAGAGCGGCAACATGCTCGCCAAGCAGCTGATGTACCTCGGCGGCGCGGCGAGCGCCGGCATCGTCGTCGGGGCGCGCGTTCCGATCGTGCTGACCAGCCGCGCCGATCCCCGCGAAGCGCGCATCGCCTCGTGCGCGGTGGCGCTGGTGGCCGCGCGGCGCGGCGCCCATGTCGCTGCCAGTGTGGGGCAGCACACTGCTATCGGCCGGGCGGCGGGCTTTGCCGCCTCCCCTCAGGCAACGCCGGCGCTTCAGCCATGAGCGCCGCCCGGCCGACCCGAAGGCGCTCACTCCCCCTCGGGGGGACAGCGCGAAGCGCGAAGGGGGCACGATGAGCGCCGCCCGGCCGACCC
>CAZIJU010000203.1:0-2192 GCA_964539745.1 uncultured Burkholderiaceae bacterium
TCCACGCTGTCGCGGTCAAAGCGGAAGACGACGTTTATGACACAGTAAGACTAGGAGCAAGCCATGAGCTTCCAGCAGGGCCTTTCGGGTCTGAACATCGCGGCGAAGAACCTCGACGCGATCGGCAACAACGTCGCCAACGCGTCGACCATCGGCTACAAGGCCGCGCGCGCCGAGTTCGCCGACGTATTCGCCAACTCGCTCGCAGGCGGCGCCGGCGTGCAGATCGGCATCGGCGCGCAGGTCGCCGCGGTGCGCCAGCAGTTCTCGCAGGGCAACATCGTGACGACGTCCAATCCGATGGACGTCGCGATCAACGGCGCGGGCTTCTACCGGCTGTCGACCAGCGGCACGATCAGCTATGCGCGAAACGGCCAGTTCTCGCTCGACCGCGACGGCTACATCGTGACCAACAGCGGCGCGCGGCTGACCGGCTACCCGGCCGACGCCAACGGGCAGATCGTCGCCTCGACGCCGATCGACCTGCAGGTCTCGCTCGCCAACATCGCGCCGCGCGCCACCACCGACGCGCGCGTGGCGATCAACCTCGACTCGCGCGAGAACGTGCCGGCGGCGGCGTTTTCGATCGCGGACCCGACCAGCTACAACTCGTCGACCGCGATGACGGTCTACGACTCGCAGGGCAACGCGCACACGCTGACGCTGTACTTCCGCAAGAGCGCGGCCAACACCTGGGACGTGTACGGCGCGGCCGACGGCGCGGTGCTCAACGGGGCCGCGCCGCTCGGCACGATGAACTTCGGCGGCAACGGCCTGCTCGCCGGCAACGTCACGATGAACGTGTCGATCCCGCTCGCCAACGGCGCCGCCACGCCGCTGGCGTTCCCTGTGACCTTCCCGGTCAGCGACATGACGCAGTTCGGCGTGAACTTCTCGGTGAGCCAGTTGCAGCAGGACGGCTTCACGACCGGGCGACTGGCGGGGTTCGCGATCGGTTCCGACGGCGTAATCCTCGGCCGCTACACGAACGGGCAGACGCGCGCGCAGGGGCAGATCGTGCTCGCGAACTTCATCAACCCGCAGGGGCTCGTCGCGCTCGGCGGCAACGAATGGGCGGAGACCTCCGAGTCCGGCCAGCCGCTCGTGGCCACCCCCGGCTCGGGCAACCTCGGCACGCTGCAGTCGGGCGCGCTGGAGGAAGCCAACGTCGATCTGACCGAGGAACTGGTCAAGATGATCACCGCGCAGCGCGTGTATCAGGCCAACGCGCAGACGATCCGCACGCAGGACCAGGTGATGCAGACGATCGTCAACCTGCGCTGATCCGTCGAACTGAACGCACTCGGCAACCCGCAATCTGAAAGACGCGCCGATGGATCGAGTCATCTACACCAGCATGACGGGTGCGAAGCACCTGATGCACCGGCAGGAGACGCTGGCACAGAACCTCGCCAACGCGAACACGACCGGCTACCGCGCCGACGTCGTGGCGCTGCGCGCGGTGCCGGCGCGCGGGCAGGAAGCGGGCACGCGCGTGTTCACGGTCGAGACGACGATCGGGTCGGACTTTTCCGCCGGGCCGATGACCGCGACCGGACGCAGCCTCGACGTCGCGATCCAGGGACCGGGCTGGCTCGCGGTACAGGCGCCCGACGGAGCCGAGGCGTACACGCGCGCGGGCAGCCTGCAGATCGGCGCCGATGGCACGCTGCAGCTTCCAAACGGCCTTCCCGTGCAGGGCGATGGCGGGCCGATCGCGATTCCGGCCGACGCGCACGTGCAGATCGCGCCCGACGGCACCGTGTCGGTCAAGGCCGCGGGGCAGGTGGCGGTGACGACGGTCGGGCGGCTGAAGCTCGTCAATCCGCCGCAGGAAGAACTGGTCAAGGGCAGCGACGGGCTGTTCCGCCTGAAAAGCGGCGACGCCGCCGAGGCCGACCCGAACGTGCGCGTCGCCGAAGGCACGCTCGAAGGCAGCAACGTCAACGTCGTCGAGGCGATGATCGGCATGATCGCGGCCGCGCGCCAGTTCGAGCTGCAGATGAAGCTGCTGGCCAGTGCCGAGCAGAACGAACAAAAGGCCAACACCGTGCTGAGTGCGACGTGATCCGTGATCAGAACCTATCTCATGGCCCTCGGAGGCCGCGGCGGGGTCGCCGGCGGATGCAGCGCTAGGCGCGGCGAGGGGACCATTGGCTATGCCAAGGACCCGAGCCGCAACGACGCGATGC
>CAZIJU010000204.1:0-2190 GCA_964539745.1 uncultured Burkholderiaceae bacterium
AGCCCGGCAAGATGTTCCTGATCGACACCGAGCAGGGCCGCATCATCGACGACGCGGAGATCAAGGCGCAGCTGGCGGCGAGCAAGCCGTACAAGGAGTGGATCAAGCGCATTCGCATCAAGCTCGACGACCTGCCGCACGAGGCGCCGGAGGCGCAGTCGGCCGCGCGAACGGACGTGCCGCTGCTGGACCGCCAGCAGGCCTTCGGCTACACGCAGGAGGATCTGAAGGTCGTGCTGGCGCCGATGGCGCTCGAAGGCGAGGAGGCGGTCGGGTCGATGGGCAACGACAGTGCGCTTCCCGTGCTGTCGAGCAAGAACAAGCCGCTTTACAACTACTTCAAGCAGCTCTTCGCCCAGGTCACCAACCCGCCGATCGACCCGATCCGCGAGCAGCTCGTGATGTCGCTGGTCAGCTTCATCGGTCCGAAGCCCAATCTGCTCGACATCAACAACATCAACCCGCCGATGCGGCTGGAGGTGAGCCAGCCGCTGCTCGACTTCAAGGACATGGCGAAGATCCGCTCGATCGCGAACTACGCGTCGGGCAAGTTCCGCAGCCACGAGCTGGACATCTGTTATCCGCTCGCCTGGGGCAAGGAGGGCGTCGAGGCTCGGCTCGCTTCGCTGTGCGCGCAGGCGGTCGACGCGGTGCGCGCCGGTTACAACATCCTGATCGTCAGCGACCGCAAGGCCGGTCCGGACCAGGTGGCGATTCCCGCGCTGCTCGCCACCAGCGCGATCCACCAGCATCTGATCGGCGCCGGACTCCGAACGTCGACGGGTCTGGTCGTCGAAACTGGCTCGGCGCGCGAAGTGCACCACTTCGCGCTGCTCGCCGGCTACGGCGCCGAAGCGATCCACCCGTACCTGGCGCTCGAAACGCTGATCGACCGCTACGGCGCCGAAGGCAAGGACGCGGCGGACAAGGCGATCAAGAATTACATCAAGGCGATCGGCAAGGGGCTGCAGAAGGTGATGTCCAAGATGGGCATCTCGACATACATGTCGTACTGCGGCGCGCAGATCTTCGAGGCGGTCGGGCTGAGCAGGGATTTCGTCGACAAGTACTTCCGCGGCACGCCGAGCAGCGTCGGCGGGATCGGGCTGTTCGACGTGATGGAGGAGGCGGTGCGCATGCACCGCGAGGCGTACGGCGACGACCCGCTGCTGGCTAAAGCGCTGGACGCGGGCGGCGATTACCACTGGCGCGTACGCGGCGAGGAGCACATGTGGACGCCGGACGCGATCGCCAAACTGCAACACGCCACACGCGCCAACTCCTACCAGACCTACAAGGAATACGCGCAGCTCATCAACGACCAGAGCCGCCGGCACATGACGCTGCGCGGACTGTTCGAGTTCAAGGTCGATCCAAAGAAGGCGATCCCCCTCGACGAGGTCGAGCCGGCGAAGGAAATCGTCAAACGGTTTTCGACGGGTGCCATGTCGCTCGGGTCGATCTCGACCGAGGCGCACACGGTGCTCGCGATCGCGATGAACCGCATCGGCGGCAAGAGCAATACCGGCGAGGGCGGCGAGGACGAGCGCCGCTACGCGCAGGAGCTGCGCGGCATCCCGATCAAGAAGGGCGATACGCTGGCCGGCGTGCTCGGACGCGACCGCGTCGAAGTCGACATTCCGCTCAAGGAAGGCGACTCGCTGCGTTCGAAGATCAAACAGGTCGCCTCCGGCCGCTTCGGTGTGACGACCGAGTACCTGGTCAGCGCCGATCAGATCCAGATCAAGATGGCGCAGGGCGCCAAACCCGGCGAGGGCGGGCAGTTACCGGGGCACAAGGTCACCGAATACATCGCCAAGCTGCGCTTCTCGGTGCCGGGGGTTGGTCTGATCTCTCCGCCGCCGCACCATGACATCTACTCGATCGAGGATCTGGCGCAACTGATCCATGACCTGAAGAACGCCAATCCGCAGGCTTCGATCAGCGTCAAGCTCGTCTCCGAAGCCGGGGTCGGCACGGTCGCGGCCGGGGTCGCGAAGGCCAAGGCCGATCACGTGACGATCGCCGGCCATGACGGCGGCACGGGTGCCTCGCCGGTGTCGTCGATCAAGCACGCCGGGACGCCCTGGGAGCTGGGGCTGGCCGAAACGCAGCAGACGCTCGTGCTCAATCGACTGCGCGGCCGCATTGCGGTGCAGGTCGACGGCCAGATGAAGACCGGCCGCGACG
>CAZIJU010000205.1:0-2163 GCA_964539745.1 uncultured Burkholderiaceae bacterium
GCTAGCCTGGATTCCCACGGCCCCCCAGCGACCTAACACAGGCAGGTTTTGGGGCGTGCTCAGGAAGCCGGGACGTTAGTTGATCCGGAGACACCACGGCTCAACCGAACATGAAGCGTAGCCGTTTGTTGCCGAGCCATGGCACGGGCACAGCGGTTTGCGCAAAGCCGGCCGCGAGCAGCAGCGGATTGTGCGCGCGCTTCTGGAAGCGCACCTCGACGTCGCGCTCGGTAATGCTGACCTGTGCGACGGCGTTGATGAAGTCGCGGAAGATGTGCCGCGACTTGGCGGTCGCGTAGCCGTTGCCGATTTTCTCGCCCAGGAGCCGGTACAGGCTGCTGGCCATCAAGGTCAGTTGCAGATCGCAGCTCACCTTCATCGCCACCGCCGAGGACAACGCGTCCATGTGGAAGAAGTCGACGCCGTCGGCGATACCGTTTTCGATCAGCATGCGCTGCGCGTAGCGGCCGATGAGCTTGGCGGCGGAGCGCTGCAACTGATTGGTCAGCACCAGGGTCGGCTCTTCGTGCCCGAGGTCGGTCACCGTGATCTGGCGGATCGGCCCGGCATAGCCTTCGAGCGTGATTTTCTCGTCCATGATGCGCGGCGTCCGATAAGCGCGTGCCAGGCCATCCAACTCAATGCGGCGCCAGGCCGAAGCCGGCAGCGCGCGCACTTGCTCGAGCAGATCGGGCGGGCGGCGGCGCAGCGTGATGAAAGCGATTCCGAGCGCATCGAGCCGCGCGAGATTGGCGTAGGTCGTGAGCCTCGAATCGAACACCAGTTCCTCGGGCAGCTTGCCGGTGCGCTGGCGCCAGTACTCGACGAAGCGCAGGATCTCGTCGTTTTGGCTCTCCTTGCGCACGCTGGCATTGGCGTAGCAGAACACGCGCCGATCGGCATCCTGGGCGAGGAAGGCCAGCACGCCCTTTTGGCGGCGCGAGCGCTTGGACACGTAGTGCTTCTGCAGCAGCGCGTCCTCGCCGTGAAAGGGGATCGTGTGATAGTCCACGTCGAACGACACCCCGTGGCGCAGTCCGAGCGCGTGCATCGCCTCGAACCAAGCGCTCATCAGTTTCGGGTATGCCGCCGGCGGCGTGCGGCAGCTGTATTCGGTCAGGAAGCTGCGCTTGGGAATCACGTTCAGGCCGGCGAACAACGCCAGGCCCTGATCGAATACCGCACTCATCACGTGGCTGTGGCGCGCACTGCCGAACAGCTTCATCGCCAGTAGTGAGCGCACCGCGCAGGCCGCCGGGACCTGCTCGGTGCCGGCAAAGCCGGCGCGCCGCAGCATCTGCTCCAGCGGGATGCGCGCGAGGTGCGGCACGAACAGGAACAGGCCGCCGAACTGCGTGCGAAACCGCTGCGGCGACAAATCCAACTGGCGCGCATCGGCCACGGCCGCGGCCTCGGCTCTGGGGGTTGCCGGCCGCTCCTCATCGGCCCGCCGCGGCAGCTTGGCGAAGCCCGCCTCGGCCAGCAGCCGCGCCACCGCGGCCGGGCTCAGGCGCCGGTCTTGCTCCTGCAACGCGCGGCTGATGTCGTAGATCGACAGGTTCTGCTTGCGCAGCGCCACCACCTTCTCGCGTGTGGCGTCGCGCTGCGGCGTGGCGCGCGGCCCCCTCGGCACCGGCAAGAAAAACTCCCGCTGCGGATTCTGGCGCAACGCGTGGCACAGCACGCGAAAGCTGCCGGGGGTGTAGCCGAAGCGGGCGGCGACCTGGGCCGAGGGCACGCCGTCGACGAAATAGGCGCGCAGGGCTTCGTACTGACGGTGGGTCGGGTTGGCGGGTTCGAGGAAGACCCGCTGGAGATTTGTTAATTCTTCTTGAGACCCATGAGACATATAGCCACTATCTCACACCGCGGACATGGACGCAAGCAAAATCAAGCGGCTTCGTGGCGCGGAACCCGACCTGAGCGGTCTTGCCCCGCTCTCCACGAGAGCGAAAATAGCGACGAGAGGGAGAGAAGGAGGCTGAGCGTCCGCCGATTCTCGGCAGATGAGCCGCGGCGCGACTGAATAGGCTTGACGCGGTGGTGCTCTGAGGTATGTCTACAGACTAGTTAACGAGAGTGCGCCAAGAAAGCCGCCTGGCTCCTGCGCAAGGCCGCTCCCGGTCAGCGCTCGCCGTTAACGCTCAAACAGCTGTGGGAATC
>CAZIJU010000206.1:0-2094 GCA_964539745.1 uncultured Burkholderiaceae bacterium
AGGAATCTCCGCCGCTCGCAACGCCGAGATCCCTCGCGTTCGCTCGGGATGACGAGCCAACGTCATTCCACCCCAGCCTGGCTTCGTCGTTCCGAGCGGCAACGCCCCCATTGTCATTCCGAGCCGCAGGCGAGGAATCTCGACGCCTCGCAGCGCGCAGATCCCTCGCGATCGCTCGGGATGGCGATGGGGAGTCACTCCAAGCCCAAGGCGATGAATCTGCGCCGCTCGCAACGCCGGGATCCCTCGCGTTGCTCGGGAAGATCGAACCGGTATCCGCGCGGGCGACGCGAACTTGCGGGGTCCGCGGTGTAACGCGCTTGCGTAACGGTCAATAACGCGCCGCGCGTTCGATCGTCGCGAGCGTTTTGCGATAGCGCTCGATGCGCGGACCGCCGATCGCCACCGCGCGCTGCGCGGCGTCGCGCGCCTCGTCGATACGCCGGTTCGCGAGCAGCGCCAGCGCGAGGTTGTTGAACGCATCGGCAGACTGCGGCTGCAACTGCGCCGCGCGCGCGAAGGCGCTGGCGGCGGCCGCTGGATCGCCGAGCGCGAAGGCGGAATTTCCGAGCCCCATCCACGCGGCGTAGAGCGCAGGGTCGCGCTCGACCAGCGCCGCGTACGCACGGTGCGCGGCCGCGGTATCGACGCGCTCGAGCGCCGCCGCGGCGGCGACGAGGGCGTCGTTTCCCGGCGTCTTCGGCAGCCGTTCGGGTGCGGTCGCGACCATCGCCCAGTACCCGCTTCTGGCCCAGGTGCGTTCGAAGACCGCCAGCGGCAGGCGCTGATCGGCCATGAGCCCAGAGTGCAGCACGATCTCCTCGCGCGCGAGGTCGTAGCCGATCGCCACGGCGTAATGCCAGACCGGCGCGATCGGCAGCGAAAGGTTCTGCAGCACGATGACCGGCGTGCCGGCAGCGACTTCGGTCAGCAGCGCATCCAGCCGCGGCGGCAGCACGACCGCGAGCCGGCCGTGGCGCCGCGCGGCGGCGAGCATCTCCGGCTGCAGCGATCCTTCGCGCGCCGGCAGATAGACCTGCGGCTCGAGCGCCTGCGGCGTCACGGCCACACCGCTCGCCGCGAGCGCCATCGCGAGCGATGCCGGCCCGCACTGGTATTGGTCCTGCGCGAAGAAAGGAACGCCGGCGATGCGATGGCTTGCGGCGAGCGACGCCGGCGGCGCGGCACGAAGCGCGGCAGTCTGCGGCGGCGTCGCGCAGCCGGCGAGCAGCGTGCAAACGAAAACCCCCGCCAAGGCGGGGGCTCGCCAAAGCGAAGTGGAACGCGTCAACGGACCGGCCGCGTGAACGGGAAGACTTTCGTCAACCCGAGAATGTCGGTGATCAGCAGGATCAGGAACACCGCGAACAGCACGCCGAGCACATCGCCGCCGGCGGGAAGCTGGTCGAGTCGTTCGGCGAGCTGCTGCGCTTCGTCTGCGGTCAGCGCATCGACGCGCGCCTTCACCTGCGCGGGGTCGACGCCGCGTTCGACGAGCGCCGCGCGCACATCGTCGCGCGCGAGCAGCTCGGTGACGCGCTGCTGGATCGGCATGTCGCGAACGATCTCCTCGGTCGTCACCAGGCTCGAAGGTGCACTGGCGAAGGCGGGCAGCGGTAGGCTCGTGCCGAGGACGCACATGGCGGACAACAACGCGATCGAACTTCGGAACGTGGGCATCTGCGGGTCTCCTTCGGTGGGGTGCGGTTTTCGGTGCATTCGCGCCGGCGGTCAGGCCGAAGCGCGGATGAAGTCGCGGATCTGCGGGTAGATCATCTCGCGCCAGCGTCGCCCCGAGAAGATCCCGTAATGGCCTACACCTTGCGCAGTCAGATGCTTCTGGCGCGACTTCGGGATGTTGCGGCACAGGTCGTGCGCGGCCTGAGTCTGGCCGCTGCCGGAGATGTCGTCGAGTTCGCCTTCGATCGTGAACAGCGCGACGGTCCTGATGTCTTCGGGCGCCACGCGCTGCCCGCGCACGTACCAGGTGCCCTTCGGTAGCCGGTGCTCCTGAAAGACGATCTTGATCGTGTCCAGGTAGTACTCGGCGGGCAGGTCGAGCACCGCGTTGTACTCGTCGTAGAAGCGGCGGTG
>CAZIJU010000207.1:0-2031 GCA_964539745.1 uncultured Burkholderiaceae bacterium
CGGCGCGATCAGCACGCCGCCGGCGTGCATGCCGACGTTGCGCGTCAGCCCTTCGAGCGGTTTGGCCAGCTCGATCAGTTCCGCCGCCTCCTCGTCGCTGCGCACGGCCTCGGCGAACGCCGGCTCCTCGGCGAGCGCGCGCTCGAGCGTCCACGGATCGGCGGGGCTGTGCGGGATCAGCTTCGACAACTGGTCGCACTTCGTGTACGGCAGGTCGAGCACGCGCCCGGCGTCGCGCACGACCGCCTTGGCACCCAGCGTGCCGAAAGTCGCGATCTGCGCGACCGCGTGCGCGCCGTACTTGCGCTTGACGTATTCGATCACGCGGTCGCGCTGGTCCTGGCAGAAGTCGATGTCGAAGTCCGGCATCGACACGCGCTCGGGATTCAGGAAGCGCTCGAAAAGCAGGTCGTACTTCAGCGGATCGAGGTCGGTGATGCCGAGCGAATACGCAACCAGCGATCCCGCGCCCGAGCCGCGTCCAGGGCCGACCGGGATGCCGTTGCCCTTGGCCCAATTGATGAAGTCGGCGACGATCAGGAAGTAGCCGGAAAACCCCATCTTCGCGATGATCGCCAGCTCCATGTCGAGGCGCGCCGCGTACTTCGGCCGCTGCACCTCGCGCGCCGCCGGGTCGGGATAAAGCGCCGCGAGCCGCCTATCCAGGCCCTGCTGCGCGAGCGTCCGGCAGTGTTCGTCGAGCGACACACCCTCCGGCGTCGGGTAGGCCGGCAGCCGCGGCGTGCCCAGCTCGAGCGTCACATTGCAGCGGCGCGCGATCTCGACCGAGTTGGCCAGCGCTGCGGGCACGTCGGCGAACAGCTCGCCCATCTCCGCGTGCGTCTTTAAGTACTGCTCGGGCGTGAAGACGCGCGGCCGGCGCGGGTCGGCGAGCGTGTAACCCTCGGCGATGCACACGCGCGCTTCGTGCGCGCGGAATTCATCGCGCTCGACGAACTGCACCGGATGTGTTGCGACGACAGGAAGCGCAAGCCGCACCGCGAGCGCGAGCGCGGCGCGCACGTGCGCTTCGTCGTGCGCGCGCCCCGCGCGCTGGATTTCCAGGTAAAAGCGCCGCGGGAACAGCGCGGCGAGCCGCTGCGCCGCGGCCGCCGCGGCTTCGCTGCGGCCGGCGAGCAGCAGCGCGCCGACTTCGCCTTGCGCGGCGCCCGACAGCGCGATGAGGCCATCGCTTGCGCCGCCTTCGAACCATTCGACGCGCAGCTCGGCGCGGCCGCGATGCTGGTTCGTCAGCCAGGCGCGGGACAGCAGCTCGCACAGATTGGCGTAGCCGCGGCGATCCTGCACGAGCAGCAGCAGCCGATGCGGGTTGTCGCGCTCGGCGTCGTTGCTGACCCAGACGTCGCAGCCGATGATCGGCTTCACGCCGCGCTTGCGCGCGGCCGTGTAGAACTTGATCGCGCCGAACAGATTCGCGCTGTCGGTCAGCGCGAGCGCGCCCTGCCCGTCGGCGGCCGCTTTTTTCACCGCCTCGTCGATGCGGACGATGCCGTCGACGATTGAAAACTCCGAATGCAGGCGTAGGTGAACGAACGGCGCGGCCATGCGCAGAATTCTAGTCGGCGCGTGCGCCGGTGCTGCGATACGGCTGCCCCCGGCGCAGCCGTGCGATCGGTCGACGCGTCAGTACGCCGTCAGATTCGTTCCCGCAGCACCGACCGCAACATAGCCGAAGTTTCCTGCCGCCACCGCGCTCAGCGCGTTGGTCGTGCCGGAGGACTGTGCGGTCCACGTCGCGCCGTCCGCGCTGGTGAAGATCGCGCCGCCGCTGCCCACCGCGACGAACTGCGAGCCGAACGCAACCGCCGCCAGGTCGGCCGCGCCGAGCGCGGGTCGCGCGGTCCAAGTCACGGCGTCCGGGCTGGTGATCACGGTGCCGGCCGCTCCGACCGCGACGATCGTCGACGCACCGAACGCGACCGCGCGCAGATCCTGCGTCGTCTGCGAAGCGACCGCGGTCCAGTTGGTTCCGTCGGTGCTGGTCAGCAAAGTGCCGTTTTGTCCCACCGC
>CAZIJU010000208.1:0-1959 GCA_964539745.1 uncultured Burkholderiaceae bacterium
CCGACCCCTGCCCAAGACGATGCGCCAGTCCAGCCCGAACACATCAAGCTCGGAACTTCTGAACTGCCTGACGAGCCGGCATTCGGTCGGCCCGAAGCATCTGGTCGCGCCCGGGCCGAGCCCGGAGGAGTTGCGCGGCGTCTTCGCCGCCGCGCTGCGCGCGCCGGACCACGGCAAGCTGATTCCCTACCGCTTCGTCGTCGCGCGCGACGAAGGGCTGCAACGGCTGGCCGAACTGTTCGTCGATTACGGCCGCCGCTGCGGCAAACGCGACGAAGAGCTCGACCAGGAGCGCACGCGCGCGCTGCAGGCGCCGGTGGTGATCGCCGTTGTCGCGCGTATCGACGAGCGGCACGAGGTACCGCCGCACGAGCAATGGATGGCCGTTGGCGGTGCGGTGACCAACGTGCTCAACGCGCTGCACTGCCTGGGCTACGGCGCCAAGATGTTGTCGGGGCATCGCGCCCGCGATCCCGTCATCGGCGCGGCCTTCTGCCGCGACGGCGAGCAGCTGGTCGGGTGGATTTCGACGGGCACGCCCAAGGTCGCCCCGGCGCCGCGCGATCGCGACCCGGTCGATACGATCGCCACGCCGTTCTGATACCGGCGGCGAGCCGCTGCACCGCTCAGCCGGCGTTCGACGCCTGCGATTCGAACCGCAGGAAGCGTCCGGTCAGCTCGCCCAGGATCCGATAGAAACCGGTCTCGGCGCCCTTGCTCACGGCTTCGGCGAAGCGGCCGCCCCAGCGACCGAGGTGCTCGCCCAGGAAGCGGCTGCGCAGCGCCGCCGCCTGCGCCACGCCGGAGGCATCGCCCGAACGCGCCGCCGCCGCCTGCCGAAACAGCAGCGCGTAGAGGAACTCGAGCTCGACGGCGACGTGGTCCGGCAGATCGCGGAAGCTTTCGTCGACCTCGAAGCCCGCCTCGGCGTACAGCGCCACGACCTGCAGCGTCGAGTCCTGCATCAGCGTCGTGCCGTCGCCGAGCCACACCGAGCCATACGGTCGGGCCAGCGCGCTGCCGGGCGCCAAGAATAAACGCGTGTAGTCGACGAGCAGCGCCTGCACTTGCGCAGACGCGAAGGCCTCGCCCAAGCGGCGCGCGCATGTTTCGATCCCGGCATCGAGCGGCGCGCCGGCCGCGGCCATCGCGTCGAACACGCGCTCCTGCCCCCACTCGGGACCGGGCTCGTAGTGACAGGCGGCCAGCAGCCGACACAGATCGGCACGTGCCGCGAGCCGCTCGAAATCGTCGGGCATCCGCTCCGACTGCATGGCGGACGCCGCGCCGCCCGACGCACCGCGCTGCGCCCCGGGCGGCGACTGCGGGCGACCGTCAGCCGCGCGCCGCATACTTGCCGATGTAGTGCACATTCGGCCGCGTTCCCGCCTCTTCCTTCAGCCGGAACGACTTCTGCGTCTTCAGGACCTGCGCGATCTGCGACTTCGGATCGTCCTGGTCGCCGAAGATGCGGGCCTTGGCGGGGCACGCCTCGACGCACGCCGGCTGCAGACCGTGGGTCGTGCGGTGATAGCAGAACGTGCACTTCTCGACGACGCCGGCCTTGCGGATCGGCGTCACGTCGTTGCCGGTGAAGTTGTTCATCATCGGCGTGGCCGCACCGGCGCGCTTGGCCACCTCCGCGCCCGAAGACGTGCCGCCGGGGATCAGCGCGGTCGTGTCGGTCCACTTCGGCTGGGTCGGCTCGTCGCGGTAATTGAAGCTGATCACGCTGTAGCTCGCGCCCTCCAGACTGTCGTCTTCCAGCGCCGGCGTGCTGTACGGGCACGCCTGCATGCACCGGCCGCAACCGATGCACAGGTTCGGGTCGTGCAGCGTGATGCCCTCGGGCGTCTTGTACATCGCCTTCGGCGTCGTCGGGCATACCTCGACGCAGGCCGCATTGCTGCAGTGGTTGCACAGCACCGGCATCACCCAGTGGGTGACGTTCGGGAACGT
>CAZIJU010000209.1:0-1902 GCA_964539745.1 uncultured Burkholderiaceae bacterium
CACCTGCAGCAGGATCTCGATCGCCTCCTGCCCGTAGTCGCGCTCGTTCTCCGGGCGGTACAGGTAGTACGCCTCGTCGATGAACAGCACGCCGCCCATCGCGCGCTTCAAGACTTCCTTGGTCTTCGGCGCGGTATGGCCGATGTACTGGCCGACGAGGTCGTCGCGCGTGACGCTGACCACGTGGCCTTTGCGAACGTAACCCAACCGATGCAGGATCTCGGCCATGCGCAGCGCGACCGTCGTCTTGCCGGTGCCCGGATTGCCGGTGAAGCACATGTGCAGCGACGGCGCGGCGGCTTCCAGGCCGAGCTGCGCGCGCGCGCGGGATACGACCAGGAAAGCGGCGATCTCGCGGATGCGCCGCTTCACCGGCGCCAGTCCGACGAGGTCGCGCTCGAGCGCGTCGAGCACGTCCTGCACCTGCGCCTGCTGCAGGATCGCGCGCAGATCGATGGCGGGGGATTCGGTCGCGTTCATCTTCGTTACGGCCTCTTTTCAGCGCCCGCGCGGGCAGGCGCTGAAAAAAGGGCCCGCGAACCCGGAGGAAGGAGGAGAAAACGGGAGCGCGGGCACGAGGAGACTCCGGTCGGGGAGGACGAAGCACCGCGGCGTTCAGTTGCCGTAGCGCTCGCCCTCCGGTTTGTCGGTCGCGTACGAGTGCACCGTGTAACGGATGCGGCGGTCGTCGACTTCCTGACGCACCAGTCCGAAGCCCGGCTCGGACTTCGGCCGATTGACGATGAAGCTCATCGCGATCGACTCCACGCCGCGCGTCGAGTCGAAGGCCATCAGCCGGATGTAGTGGTTCGGGAAGGTCTTGCGGCAATTGTTCAGTTCGATCATGACGCCGGCGGCGTCCTTCAGGTCGAACATCGGCATGCCGAACATCTCCCAATACGTGTTGCGCGGGTGCGGGTCGTCGGTGTACTCCACGCTCCACGCGTAGCCTTTCTGCAGTCCGTATTCGATCTGCAGGCGGATCTCGTCGTCGGTCAGGTCGGGCAGGAAGCTGAACTGGCCCTGCGTGATCCGCCCGGTCGGGTTGGTCATCATGGTCGCTGGTCCTCGTCGCGTCGTTCAGGCGGCCGTCGGCGTGACGGCGTAGTCGCTGGTGTCGGTCGGTGTGTAGTTGAAGCTGACCTCGCCCCAGGTGTCGAGCGCAGCCTTCAGCGGCGTGCACCACTGCGCCGCGCGGCGCAGGATCTCGGGGCCCTCGTTGCGGATGTCGCGTCCTTCGTTGCGCGCCTTGACCATCGCCTCGAGCGCGACGCGATTGGCGGTGGCGCCGGCCTGGATGCCCATCGGATGGCCGATCGTGCCGCCGCCGAACTGCAGCACGACGTCGTCGCCGAACAGATCGAGCAGCTGGTGCATCTGGCCGGCGTGGATCCCGCCACTGGCCACCGGCATGACCTTCTTCAGGTCGCACCAGTCCTGGTCGAAGAACAGCCCGCGCGGCAGGTCCTGCTTCGTGTACGCATCGCGGCAGACGTTGTAGTAACCCTGCACCGTCAGCGGATCGCCTTCGAGCTTGCCGACCGCGGTGCCGGCATGCATGTGGTCCACACCCGCCAGCCGCAGCCACTTCGCGATGACGCGGAAGCTCACGCCGTGGTTCTTCTGCCGCGTATAGGTGCCGTGGCCGGCGCGGTGCAGATGCAGGATCATGTTGTTCCTGCGGCACCATTCGCTCAGGCTCTGGATGCAGGGCCAACCGACGATCAGGTCGATCATGACGATCACGCTGCCCAGCTCCTTGGCGAACTCGGCACGCTCGTAGATCGCCTCCATCGTCGCCGCCGTGACGTTCAGGTAGCTGCCCTTGACCTCGCCGGTGGCGGCGCTCGCCTTGTTCACCGCGTCCATCACGTACAGGAAGCGGTCGCGCCAGTGCATGAA
>CAZIJU010000210.1:0-1648 GCA_964539745.1 uncultured Burkholderiaceae bacterium
CGCGCCCTCCACAGACGCAATGATACTTCCCAATCAACCGTTACAGTCCACTAGTACGTCGGCATCGCCGGATCGACCTCGCGGCTCCATGCGGCCACGCCGCCGGTCAGGTTGTAGACGTCGTGGAACCCGTGCTGCGCGAGAAACATCGCCGCGTACGCGCTGCGGTTGCCGTGATGGCAGATGCACACGGTCGGTCGGGCGCGATCGAGGTCGAAGACGCGCGCGCCGAGCGCGCGCAGCGGAATCAGCTCCGAGCCGTCGATGCGGCAGATCTGGAACTCCCACGGCTCGCGCACGTCGAGCAGGAACGGACGCGGACGCGCGCCGTCGCGCAGCCAGTGCGCGAGCTCGATCGCCGAGAGCGTCTTCATCGTCGGGCTAGAAACGGAACGTCGACGGCCGCCATGCGTTGCGCAGGTACTTCACGTTCGTCTCGAATAGTTTCAACGTGTCGTAGCCGCTGTCGGTGACGCGCGTCACGATCTGCGCGGTCATCACCGGCGCTTCGCCGACGATCGCGGCGAGCCGCCCGCCGACCTTCAGTTGCTCGGCAAGCCCGGGCGGCAGCGCCGGCAGCCCGCCGGAGACGATGATGACGTCGTACGGCGCGCGCGCCGGCCACCCGCGCGCGCCGTCGCCGGTTTCGACCTTGACGTTGCGAACCCCGGCGCGTGCGAGATTGTCCGCGCCGAAACGCGCAAGCCGCTGGTCGATTTCGATCGTCAGCACGTGCAGCGCCTTGTGCGCGGCGAGCGCGGCCATGTACCCCGATCCGGTCCCGATCTCGAGCACGTGCTCGTGCGGGCGGATGCCCAGCTCCTGCAGGATCCGCGCCTCGACCTTCGGCGCGAACATCGACTCGCCGCTGTCGTAGACGGCGCCGTCGACTTCGATCCGAAGTGGGATCTCCAGGTCTGCGAACGCGAGCCGGCGCCAGGCGGGCGGCACGAACTCTTCGCGCTTGACGACGAACAGCAGATCGAGCACCGACTGGTCGAGTACCTCCCAGGTGCGTATCTGCTGCTCGACCATGTTGTAGCGGGCGAGCTCGACGTCGAACGCTTCGTGCTGTGCAGCGGTGACTGCGGACATGGCGACCTGTTCTTCCTGGCTCGGCGAGTCGGCGCGGATTCTATCGAGACTTGTGAATCCTCGTGACGTCTGCCGCCGGCGACCTTCCACGCCGACGCACGTCATTCCGAGCCGACACTTCACATTGCTATTCCGAGCCGGCATTTCACGCTGTCATTCCCAGCCCCGCCATTTCATCGTCATTCCGAGCCGCCATTTCATCGTCATTCCGAGCCGAAGGCGAGGAATCTCAGCGCTTCGCAAGGCCGAGATCCCTCCCCCGGCTCCGAGCCGGGGTCGGGATGACAGCGCCACGTCATTCCGAGCCGAAGGCGAGGAATCTCAGCGCTTCGCAAGGCCGAGATCCCTCACCCGGCCCCACGCCGGGGTCGGGATGACGAAACGGGGGTGCTCGCAATGCCGAAATGGACAGGCAGTGTCGAACGCTGCACATCAACGCGTTCCGTTGCGCCCGCCGCGACTCGTGCGCAATTCCTGCATTCCGTCGCGTCAGAAACTGTGAATCTTTCTACTGCGCGGCCCGCTGGCGTCGTTGCGCGGTGTTGGCTGCGGC
>CAZIJU010000211.1:0-1645 GCA_964539745.1 uncultured Burkholderiaceae bacterium
CCGATAGACAAGCGCGCCACTCCGGTCAAGAGCGCCGCGTAGTTACCGGTTACCTTCGAAGACACCTTCGGGTATTACGCGCAAGGGGTGGGCGCGGAAACGGCAGTCGTTCCTGCAGGCTGGCAGGAGCGCCTAGTACGCGTGCAAAGCCCCGCCACCCGCGGCGCGATCGGATGGTGCCTCGAACCGCACGATCTGGTCGTCTCCAAGTACGTGGCCAACCGCGAAAAAGACCGCGTCTTCTGCGGCAACGCGCTGCGGCACGGTATCGTCGCTCCTACGGTCCTGATCGAGCGCGCGCGCACCCTGGACCTCGACGCGCAGCGAATCGCATCGATCGTGCACGCGATCGAACGCGACGCGCGCGAGATGCAACGGTCTGCCTGAGCGCCTGCAGATGAATCTTCGCGGGCGGCCCGCGTGCGGCCTGGCTACGATGCGGACCGCACCGCATTCGGCCATGCCCTCCACGCTCGACACGACACCGCTGACGCCGCTCGCGACGCCGAGATCCCTCGCGTTCGCTTGGGATGACAAGCCAGCGTCATTGCACCCCGGCCTGGCTTCGCCATTCCGAGCCGCAACGCTGTTCTTGTCACTCCGAGCCGCCCCTCCTTGTCATTCCGAGCCGCAACCCCCAATTGTCATTCCGAGCCGCAGGCGAGGAATCTTCGCCGCGCGCAACGCCGAGATCCCTCGCGTTCGCTCGGGATGACAGCGGTCCGTCACTCCGAGCCGCCCCTCCTTGTCATTCCGATCCGCAACCCCCTTTTGTCATTCCGAGCCGCAGGCGAGGAATCTCGGCCGCACGCAAGGCGCGATTCGCGCGCCTGCTCGAGGTCACGCTCGGCTTGTCGCAACCAGTCGCGGGCACGCCGGGGCATCGTGCGGGGGCTGCTGTACGAAGCTGATCGTAAGCAGCGTCGCCCGCGGTGGGCGCTACCGCACCCACCCGTGCGACCAGATGCGCGGGTTGTCGACGACGTTGTGCACGATCTGCGCACGCACGCGGTCCACATGCGCGTTGACATCGAGGATCTCGGGCCAGACGCCCTGCCAGATCGCGATCTGACCGAAGACGATAAGCGCGACGACGGCCCATCGCAGGTGCGGCGAAGCGGGCGCCGGGGGCGACGTCGTCGCAGGCGCTCCGGCGGTGCGAACGTATGCGATCGCAAGCCCGATCGCAAACGCGATCCAAAGCTGCGACATCGGCATCACGAAGTTGCCGGAGAACATTCCGTCCGCCGCGACCGCCACGCCGACGGCGACGAGGCCGATGCCGATCGCGCGGCCGGCTTCGTCCGCGCTGGTCTGCGCCACGCGCAGCAGGCGCATCCAGCCCGCCACGGCCAGGCCGACCGCGACGAGCGCGAACGGCACGCCCCACTCCGCCGCGAGCTGCAGGTAGACGTTGTGCGGGTGCGCCGCCTCCACGTTGACGCGGTGAGCGTAGTGCATCGGACCGATGCCCACGAGCGGCGACTCGCGGATGTACTGCCAGGCGAGCCCCCACAGATACTCGCGCGGCCCGCCGACGCCGGCCTCGGAGCGCGCGATCGTGTCGCCGGAAAAGAAGTCCCGCCCGAGCCCGCGCCACTGTGGAACCCAATCGAAAAGCACCACGTACAGCACCGCGCCGGCC
>CAZIJU010000212.1:0-1610 GCA_964539745.1 uncultured Burkholderiaceae bacterium
AGGAATCTCCACCGCTCGCAACGCCGAGATCCCTCGCGTTCGCTCGGGATGACAATGGGGAGTCATTCCAAGCCCAAAGCGAGGAATCTCCGCCGCTCGCAACGCCGCGATCCCCCGCGCTACTCGGGATGACGGAACCGGTGCCCGCACGTGCGAAACGTACTCGCGTGGTTCGCGGTGTCACGAGCGTGCGTCATTCTCAATCGGCAATGCGCACCACCCGCCGCTTTCGGTGCCTCCGCGCATCCGGGATGGACGCTTCAGGGTCACCGCATCGATTGCGCCAGAAACCTCATCGCGGCGGGGTTCAGGCTCGCCGCGGCCGAGATGCGCATCCATGTGCTGGGCAGTTGCGTCGGCGAGAACAGGCTGCCCGGCGCGCACAGGATGCCCTGCTCGGCGCCAGCGGCGGCGATCGCGTTGGTGTCGCGGCCGAAGTCGCCCCACAGGAAGATGCCGGCGTCGGGCTGCGCGAACAGCTTCACGCCCATTTTTTCGAGCGCGCGCGCGGTGCGGTCGCGCGCCGCATCGAGCTTGCCGCGCAGACGCTCCAGGTGGCGGCGGTACTGCCCTTCGGCGAGGATGCGCGCGACGACGCGCTCGGTCAGCTCCGGCGTCGTGAGCCCGGTGAGCATCTTCAGCTCCGCGATCGGCTGTGCGATGTCGGGATGCGCGGCGACGAAGCCGACGCGCAGGTTCGCCGCGAGCGTCTTCGAAAACCCGCCGATGTAGACGACGCGCTTCAGTTGGTCGAGGCTCGCCAGCCGCATGCACGACGACGACGTGCGGCCCGGATGCAAGTCGCCGTAGACGTCGTCCTCGACGATCGTGAAACCGTATTCGTCGGCGAGCTTCAGCAGCCGGTGCGCGTTGGCCGCGGACAGCGACGTTCCGGTCGGGTTGTGCAGCACGCTGCCGACGACGAACAGCTTCGGCTGGTGGCGCGTCAGCAGGTTGGCGAGCACGGCGGTGTCGGGTCCGTCGAGTGCGCGCGGCACGCCGACCACCTTCGCGCCGAACGCGGCGAAGCGGCCGAACATCAGGTACCACGCCGGATCTTCGACGAACACCGTGTCGCCCGGCGCGATGAAGTGCCGCGCGACCAGATCGATACCGTGCGTGACGCCGTTGGTCGTGACGATCTGATCGGCCGTGGCGCCGATGTCGGCCAGCGCAAGCCGCTGCACGAGCTGCTCGCGCAGCGGCAGATAGCCCTCGGGCACGCCGTAGGACAGCAGCGCATCGCCCGCGCCGCGGCCGATCGCCCGCACCGCCGCAGCGACGAGTTCGCTATCGAGCCACGCGGGCGGCAGCAGTCCGGCGCCCGGATGGTCGCTCGCCGGCGATTGCCGCAACAGGCTGCGCAGCAGCCAGACGACATCGATCGACGCGGCGTTCGACGGCGCTCGCGCCGCACCCGCGACGCGGGCCGCAGACGCGGCCGGCCGCCCGCGCCGCGCGCGCACGTAGAAGCCCGAGCCGCGGCGCGACTCGACGTAGCCGGCTGCGATCAGCCGGTCGTACGCCTCGACCACGGTCGAGCGGCTCACGTGCTTGTCGCCGGCGAAGCGGCGGATCGACGGCAGCCGCGTGCCGGGCTTCAGCGCGTG
>CAZIJU010000213.1:0-1539 GCA_964539745.1 uncultured Burkholderiaceae bacterium
GCCGCGGTAGTTCATGTCGGCGTGGTACCAGTGGTTCATCGCCGCGCCGATGATCACCATCGACTTGCCGTGGGTCTTCGCAGCGTTCTCGGCGAACTCGCGCGCGAGCCGGATCGCCGCATGGCGGCTGACGCCGGTGATCCGCTCCTGCCACGCGGGCGTGTACGGCGCGTTGTCGTCGTAGTCGCGCGGCAGATGGTCGCCGCCCAGGTTGCGGTCGATTCCGTAGTTGGCGACCATCAGATCGAAGACGGTGGCGACGAGCACGTCCTCGCCGCCGAGCGTGAGTTTCAGCGCCGGCACGTTGCGCACCAGCACGTCCTTGAACGGGTTGGACGTGAAGTGCTCGTTCTCGACGCCGCCGAAATACGGGAACGCCACCGGCGCGATCTCGTGTTTGCTCCCGAGCAGCGACAGCGCGAGCCTGACTTCGCGGCCGTCGCGCGCATCGCGCTTCTCGAGGTTCCACCTGCCGGCGTTCGCCCCCGTTTCACCCCAGCGGAAGCCGATCGAGCCATTCGGCAGCACGATTTGCCCGCTCGCCTCGTCGATGGCGACCGTCTTCCATTCGGGGTTGTTGCTCTGGCCCAGCTTGTCGTCGAAGTCCGCGGCGCGCACGTAGCGGCCGGCGACATAGCGGTCGCCCTGCTTGTCCAGCCGAACCAGCAGCGGCAGGTCGGTGTACTGGCGCGCGTAGTCGTCGAAGTACGGCACCTTCCGCTCGACGTGGAACTCCTTCAGGATCACGTGGCCGAGCGCCATGCCCAGCGCGGCGTCGGTGCCCTGTTTCGGATGCAGCCAGACGTCGGAGAGTTTGGCCACCTCGGAGTAGTCCGGCGTGATCGCGACCGTCTTCGCGCCCTTGTAGCGGACTTCGGTGAAGAAGTGCGCATCCGGTGTGCGCGTCTGCGGGACGTTGCTGCCCCAGGCGATGATGTACGTCGAGTTGTACCAGTCGGCCGACTCCGGCACGTCGGTCTGCTCGCCCCAGGTCTGCGGCGACGACGGCGGCAGGTCGCAGTACCAGTCGTAGAAGCTCATGCACACGCCGCCAATCAGCGACAGGTAACGCGAGCCTGCGGCGTAGCTGACCATCGACATCGCGGGAATCGGCGAAAAGCCGATCACCCGGTCGGGGCCGTACTTCTTGACCGTGTAGGCGTTGGCCGCGGCCACGATCTCGTTGACCTCATCCCAGGTGCTGCGGATGAAGCCGCCCAGGCCGCGCTTGCTCTTGTACTCGGCGCGCTTCGCCGGGTCTTCGACGATGCTGGCCCACGCCGCGACCGGGTCCTTGCTCTTGCGCGCCTCGCGCCACAGACGGACGAGCCGCCCGCGCACGAGCGGGTACTTCAGCCGGTTGGCCGAGTACAGGTACCACGAGTACGAGGCGCCGCGGCTGCATCCGCGCGGTTCGTGGTTCGGCATGTCGGGCCGCGTGCGCGGGTAGTCCGTCTGCTGCGTTTCCCACGTGACGATGCCGCCCTTGACGTAGATCTTCCACGAGCACGAGCCGGTGCAGTTCGTGCCGTGCGTCGA